>JANQGF010000026.1 GCA_028277465.1 Chromatiaceae bacterium | reverse complement strand
TTTTTGAGGCGCAGAGCGTGGGTTGATTCCGGACCATCAGCAGGGTTCGGGCTATTCTTAGGGCCTGAGCTAAAACGCGCCCAGCGCGGTATGCGATGTTTCTGGTTTGGATCGGTCTTGGCAAACTCGACGACTGCTGGAGCGAGCGCGGTTTAAGAGATGAAAAACTATGAAATTTTAAACCGCGTCCCGACCAAGGCCAGTGAAGTCCTCAAAGACAGACACAAAGTAAAAACGATGCATTTCGCTCTGGACGCGGTTTCGTGCACCCGATCATACGTTAGACCCCACGCCTGGCCCTTGATGGAGTGACTCGTGGATATCGCCGAACTACTCGCCTTCAGTGTCAAGAACAACGCCTCGGACCTGCATCTGTCCGCAGGACTGCCCCCCATGATCCGCGTCGACGGCGATATGCGCAGGATCAATGTCCCGCCACTGGAACACCGTTCCGTGCACTCGCTTGTCTACGACATCATGAACGACAAGCAGCGCAAGGACTACGAGGAGTTTCTCGAGACCGACTTCTCCTTCGAGATCCCAGGCGTGGCGCGGTTCCGCGTCAACGCCTTCAACCAGAAGCGCGGCGCCGGCGCGGTATTTCGGACCATTCCGTCGAAGGTCCTGACCCTGGAGGACCTGAAGGCACCTGGCACCTTCAAAGACATCGTCAATGTCCCACGGGGGTTGGTATTGGTGACCGGCCCGACCGGTTCCGGCAAGTCCACGACCCTGGCCGCGATGATCGATCACCTCAACGACAATGAGTACGCCCACATCCTCACCATCGAGGACCCGATCGAGTTCGTACACATCAGTAAGAAATGCCTGGTCAATCAACGCGAGGTCCACCGGGACACACTCGGCTTCAGCGAGGCGCTCCGCTCGGCCCTGCGTCAGGATCCGGACATCATCCTGGTTGGCGAGCTGCGTGACCTGGAGACCATCCGGTTGGCGCTCACCGCGGCCGAAACCGGACATCTGGTCTTCGGCACACTCCATACCACCTCCGCGGCCAAGACCATCGACCGCATCATCGATGTCTTCCCGGCCGCCGAGAAGGACATGGTCCGCGCCATGCTATCCGAGTCATTGCGCTCAGTCATTGCCCAGACCCTGCTGAAGAAGACCGGGGGCGGCCGGATCGCAGCCCATGAGATCATGATCGGAACACCTGCCATCCGCAATCTGATCCGCGAGGCCAAGGTCGCTCAGATGTACTCGGCGATCCAGACCGGCCAGGCCCATGGCATGCAAACGCTCGATCAGAATCTCAAGGACTTGCTGCAGAAGGGCCTGATCTCACGCAAGGACGCCCGCGCCAAGGCGCAGAACAAAGAGACCTTCGAGTGACCCCCGAGCGAGGTAGGCCATGGATCTCAAGCGCGCGTTGGAGCAACTGCTGACTGCCCTGGCTGAGAAGCAGGGGTCGGACCTCTTCATTACGGCGGGCTGGCCACCCAGCATCAAGATCGACGGGACCATCTACCCCGCGGCCAAACAGCCGCTCTCGGCCGACCAGGCCCGGGGTATGGTCTATGAGATCATGAACGAGCGCCAGCTGGCCGAGTTCGAGGATACCAAGGAGTGTCAGTTCGCGATCGATCGCGCATCGCTCGGCCGCTTCCGGGTCAGCGCCTTCGTGCAACGCGAGGCGGCCGGTATGGTGCTGCGCCGTATCGAGACCCACATTCCCAGCCTGGAAGAACTCAAGCTCCCGTCGCTCCTGCGCGATCTCGCCATGACCAAGCGTGGCATGGTGATCTTCGTCGGCGCAACCGGGACCGGCAAGTCGACATCCTTGGCGGCCCTGGTGGGTCATCGCAATCGGCATAGCAGCGGACACATCGTCACGGTCGAGGATCCGATCGAGTTCGTACACGATCACGATGGCTGCATCATCACTCAACGTGAGGTCGGGGTGGACACCGAGTCCTTCGAAGTCGCACTGCGCAACACGTTGCGACAGGCACCGGACGTGATCCTGATCGGTGAGATCCGAACCCGCGCTACCATGGAATATGCCATTACCTTCGCCGAGACCGGGCATCTGGTATTGGCTACCCTCCATGCCAACAACGCCAATCAGGCGATGGACCGCATCATCAACTTCTTCCCGGAAGAATCGCGCAATCAGATGCTGATGGACCTGTCGCTGAATCTGAAGGCGGTGGTCGCCCAGCAGCTTGCGCCCCGCAAGATCGGTCAGGGGCGTCGTGCGGTCATCGAGATCCTACTCAATACGCCGCTGGCGTCCGATTTGATCCGTCAGGGCGAGGTGCATAAGCTCAAGGAGCTGATGAAGCGCTCTGGAGAACAGGGGATGATTACCTTCGACCAAGCCCTGTTCAATCTCTATCAGGAGGGAGAGATCAGCTATGAAGACGCACTCCGCTACGCCGATTCCGCTAACGAGGTGCGTCTCATGATCAAGTTGCAGAGTGGCAGCGCGCAACGGGCCGCAACCGATCGCTCGATCGAAGGCATTACCCTGGTGCGCGACGAGGAGCGTAAGAAACCCAGCGCCTGAGGCCAGCGATATCGAATCGCACCCTGCTGTGCTGGCCCCTGATCGTTGCGCGAGCCGAGTCACTTGAACGGCATTCATTGCGGATGCGGTTCAGTACCGCTCGAAGACGATACGGCCGTCGAGCAGAGTCCAGCTGACGCGCCCGTGCATCTCCTGACCAAGGAAAGGCGAATGGCGGCCTTGACTGACGAGGCCCTCGACCGTCGGGACCCAGGGCGCGGCTGGATGGAAGACACAGATGTCGGCAGGCTGGCCGGGGGCAAGTCGGCCGAGGTCCCGGCCCAGGATCTCCGCGGGCCCGACCGTCAGGCGCTCGATCAGTCGCGGCAGATCTAACACCCCCGCTGCGACGAGACGTAGACCGAGTGGCAGCAGGGTCTCCAACGCGGAGATGCCGGGCGCGGTCTCTGGAAAGGGGGCCAGCTTGGCGTCGGCGTCGTGCGGCTGATGATCGGAACAGATGGCGGTGATGTCCCCACTCGCGACCGCGGCACGCAAGGCGTCGCGATCAGCCGGGGTGCGCAGCGGGGGCACCAGGTGACAATTGGCGTCGAAGCGATCGAGATCCTGCTCGGTCAGGAAGAGTTGATGCATGCTGACGTCGCCGCTGGCACGCACGCCGCGGCGGCGTGCCTCGGCCAGCATGGCCACACCGCGCGCCGTGGAGAGTCCGCGGAAATGGATACGCGCCCCGGTTTGCTCGGCCAGTGCCAGATCGCGGGCAACGGCAACCGTCTCGGCGGCTTCGGGGATACCCGGAAGCCCGAGACGCGCGCCCACGCATCCCTCGTGGACACAGCCCCCCGCAGCGAGATCCGGATCCTGTGGGTGAAGAAAGACCGGGAGCCCGAAGGTGGCCGCGTATTCCAACGCCCGGCGCTGGACCTGGCTGCTGCGGATCGAACGGTCGGATTGGCTCAGCACTGGGCAGCCGGCCTGTTTGAGCGACGCCATCTCGGTAATCTTGCGACCCTCCAAACCCTGGGTCACCGCCCCCGCTGGAAGGACGCGGGCTTGGCCGAGACGCTCGGCGGTTTGGTGAACCAACTGAGCCACGGCAGGCGTATCGATCACCGGAAGGGTATCGGGTGGACAACAGAGCGTCGTGATGCCGGAGGCCGCGGCGGCGCGGGTCTCGCTGGCGATGGTCGCCTTCTCTTCGTGGCCAGGCTCCCGCAGCCTGGCGCAGAGATCGACGAATCCAGGACACACGCATTGCCCACTAGCGTCGAGTACGCGGTCGGGCTCGAAGTCAGGTGGAGTGGCACCAATGGCGATGACGCGGCCGTCGGCGATATGCAGACCCTCCTCACTGTTACGGCCGTCGAAGGGATCGATCAGCCGTCCATTGAGGATGCTGATCCGAGTACCCGGTTGCACCCTATTCTGCATGCCCGGGGCCCCTCGAAGGCGCCACGGCAAGGTCGCGCCGAGAACGCAAAATAAGGCGAAACGGGGTACTAGCCATCACTTTGCCCTGGAACCGGGGCACCCACGCCCTGCCAGTGGCGGGCGAGCGGCATGGCGGCGCTCAAGAGATTCTGGGTGCCGATGCACATGGACATAACCGCCATGCGTACCGCGATTCCGTTGCTGACCTGCTCCAGAATCACCGAACGCGAGCCATCGGCCACCTGAGAATCCATCTCGACCCCCCGGTTGATGGGCCCCGGGTGCATCACGATCGCGTCCGGATGGGCGCCGGCCAGACGTTCCTCGGTCAGACCGAACAACTGGAAATACTCGTGCTCACTGGGCAGCAAGGCGCTGTTCATCCGCTCGTGTTGGAGTCGCAGCATGATGACCACTTCCACGTCCCGAACCCCCTCGGCCAGATCGTGAAAGGCGCGCACACCGAAGGCTTCTTCGACCCGGGCTGGCAAGAGGGTGCGCGGAGCGATCACGCGCACCTCGGCGACGCCGAGGGTCTTGAGCGCCAGGATCTGCGAGCGAGCGACCCGCGAGTGCAGGATATCGCCGACGATGGCGACTCGCAGCTCGCGGAACCTGCCCTTGTGCCGGCGGATGGTGAACATGTCCAGCATGGCCTGGGTCGGGTGCGCGTGACGCCCGTCCCCGGCGTTGATGATGCTGACATGCGGAGCCGCGTGCGAGGCGATGAAGTGGGCCGCACCGCTCGAGGCATGGCGCACCACGAACATATCGACATGCATGGCCTCGAGGTTGCGTAAGGTATCGAGCAGGGTCTCACCCTTGGCCGTGGCGGAGGTCGAGACATTGAGATTGAGCACGTCGGCCGACAATCGCTTGGCGGCAAGCTCAAAAGTGGTCCGCGTGCGTGTACTGCTCTCGAAGAAGAGGTTGGCGATGACCTTGCCGCGGCACAAAGGGACCTTCTTGACTGCCTGTTGCGCGACACCCAGAAAGCCCTCGGCCCTGTCCAGGATCTCGATCAGGAGCTCGCGGCTCAGGCCCTCAATGGTGAGAAAATGCTTGAGGTTACCCTGACCGTCGAGCTGCGGATCTGGGGGGCTCATCGACGGCCTCACCCCTGGCCGGCGCGCGGCGACGCGTCCACAGGCGCCCCCAGCGCCGGGGCGGTGCCCTGCTCGCGGCCCTTGGCCCGTTGGCTGACTGGGGCTTGCCCCCGAAGCATCAGCAGGGGATCGGGACCGCTCAGCTTGACCTGTTCATCTTGGTGGAGACGCGCCCGCAGACCGACGACGTCGGGTGCGATCGGCAGCTCGCGGCCTTCACGCTCTGCGAGAATGGCCAGACTGACCGAGGCCGGCCGGCCATAGTCGAAGAGCACGTTCAGCGCCGCCCGGATCGTACGACCGCTTTGCAACACGTCGTCGACGAGGATCAAGTGACGACTGTCGACGCCGACCGGCAAGTAGGACGGACGGACCTGGGGATGCATCCCGATCCGCGTGAAGTCATCGCGATAAAAGGAGATATCCAGATGGCCGAGCGGTTCCTCGAGACCAAGCTGCCGGTGTAACCGGTCTGCGACCCACACCCCGCCGGTGTGGATGCCGATCATCAAAGGCTCGCGGATGCCCCGTCTGGCGATCAAGGCGACCAGATCATCGGCCATACAGAGGATCGCCGCGTCGGTCTCGGCGGCGTCTTTCCAGATGTCAGTCTTGCTCACAGAGCCAGGTTTCCAGGATGAGGGCCGCCGCACGGGCATCGATGGTGTCGTGCATCCCAGATGGATGAGCCGATCGCAGCCCGAGCTGTCGGCTCGCCTCGATCGAGGTGAGGCGCTCGTCGACCAAATGGACCGCGAGCCCATAGCGACCTTGGAGCTGCCGGGCGAAACGACGGACCCGTGGTGCCAGTCGCGCCTCGGAATCGTCCATGTTGAAGGGCAGCCCGACGACCAATCCGCCGGGGCGCCATTCGCGGATGAGGGCCTCGATCCGCGGCCAGTCTGGGCGCTGATCCCGACTGCGCAGCGTCGTCAAAGGCGTCGCCGAACGTGTCAGCATTTGGCCGACCGCGACGCCGATCTTTCGCGGACCGAAATCGAAGCCCAGCAGGGTCGTCACCTGATCCTCCCGCCGTCTTGGGGTCGCGGATGCGCCGATTTCGCTAGGCGTGACCAGCTTCGCCACTGAGCAGGTTGAGATCGACCCCGAGCAGTTGGGCGGCTGCCAGCCAGCGTTCGCTCGGCGTCAGTTGAAAGATGATGTCGCTGCTCGCCGGTCCGCTGAGCCAGGCATTGGCGCTCATCTCCTGCTCCAGTTGGCCGCCGCCCCAGCCCGCATAACCGAGTGCAATCAGTGTCTGCTCGGGTCCCTCGCCATTGGCGATCGCCTCCAGGACGTCCCGGGAGGTCGTGACGCTGATATCGGGCGTGATATTGAGCGTGGAATCGAATGCCGGCCCGGCGGTATGCAGGACGAAACCTCGATCGACCTGGACCGGGCCGCCCTGGTAGACCGGGATCTGCCGTACCCGAGATTGCGCGACCGTGATCTCCAACTGGGCGAGCAACTCGCCCAGGGTCACATCGAGCGGTCGATTGATCACGATGCCCATCGCGCCCTGGTCCGTGTGCTCACAGACATAGGTGACCGTGCGCGCGAAGTTGGGGTCCTGGAGACCCGGCATCGCGATCAGGAAGTGGTTGGTCAGCGAGGTACTGAAGGGCATGGGCATAAGTATCCTGATCGACGCGAGGATAGGCAAGTGCGGCCAGCGCATGATTCGCCCGTCTCACGCCCGCACTCAGCAGGGCCAACACCATCGAATGGGCGTCACGGAGCGGCGGATCGCAATGGCGGCGCGGACCACCGAACCTCCCGACCAAGGATGGGCACCAATCCAGGATCGCGAATTCCGATTGACCTGAGATTCCCTATCGCTCCCAACCAAGGACGCCCCCGCGCATGAACTGCCAGGTCCGAACGATGTCGAGCACATCCGTCTCGGCAGCGATATCAGGGGGAAAAGGCGAGTAAGGCGCCCCCAGCTCGACGATCTGGATCGCGGCCTCATCCAGCAGATCGTAGCCGGAGGAGCGCACGACCCGAATCCGCTCCACGCTTCCGTCCGAACGCACGGCCACGTGCAGGATCAGGCTGCCGTACAGATGCTGCTCCTTGGCTGCCTGTGGGTAGTTGAGGTTACCGATGCGCTCCACTTTGCGAGCCCAGGCGCTTAGATAGGTCGCATAGCGAAACTCCCGAGTACTGGCGCTGACGGACTTGCGCCTCACGCGGTTCGCATAAGCAGCGGTCTTCGCCTCGAGGCTTGCGGTCAGGCGCGCGATCTCGCGGCCGCGACTGGCCAGGATCCGAGCCGCATCCACTTGGGCCCCTCCTGGCGCCAAGGGATCGGGGAATCGCGGGGGTCGGTTGTCGGAGTCGGCCTCTGCAACCAGCATCGAGGTCGCCCCGGACGCGGGGGTAACAGACTCGGTGGCCCGCCGATCGGCGGGTGGATCGACCAGGACCTGGGCCTCGAAAGAAGCGGAGGGCTCCAGCTCGGCCAAGGGCGCAGAGGCCTTCACCCGGTCGATGGGGTCTGGCGGGTGTGATGCCTCGGCAGCATCCGGCTCGGACCAGTGCGCCGAGTCCGGCGGGCCCGATACGGCGGCCTCCGGGCGCCCAGCTTCGCCAATCCGGTTCATCCGCGACAGGACGGCGTCGGCGGACGGCCGGAGAGTCACCAGCCCTGGCTCGTCCAGGATGACAACCTCCAGCGCCGTTTCTGGGATCGGCGAGGGTTCGGGGGGACGGAAAGACACCGCCAAAATCAGGAAGAGATGAATCAAGCCCGCGCCCACCAGCGCCGGGGCCAAGGCCGGTGTCGCCGCACCACCGGGCGCAGCGGCAAGCCGCAGAGGCATGCTCATCGCAACCGCTTGGTCGGGATTGGCCGTCACGACTCCGGACCGGCCAGCGTCGCAACCCCGTTCAAGGGCTCGCTCAAGGTGATGACCTCATCGCTGTCGACCAACTCGATCCGCCGCGCCATGGCGGGGTTCATGTGGACCCTGCCCCGAGTGTCCAGCAACAGAACATAGCGGACGCCCATCTTCTCGGCAACACCCGGCCATTCTCCGGGTCCGGCGACGAAGAGCGCGGTGGCAGCCGCGGCCGCGGTGGCCGTATCCGTGTGGACGACAGTCACGGCTCGCGTGCCACTGGCCGGCCAGCCTGTTCGCGGATCGAGCGTCGCATGATAGAGCGCGCCCTCGAAGATGAAATTGCGCTCATAGTCGGCCGTCGTGACCACGCTCTCGTTGCGGCGGATTGGCAGAATCGCGAGGACCCCGGAACCGCTCGCGCGACGGATAGGGATCCGCCACGGCTGACCACTGCGGTCGCCGATCGCTCGCAGCGCCCCCCCAGCCTGGAGCAGGGCGTTCTTGACCCCCGTATCCAAAAGGTGATCGATCGAGAGGTCGATGGCACAAGCCTTGGCGATGGCGCTGAAATCTAGCCTGAGGGCCGGGTTGTGGCCCCGCAGCTCGAGTCCTCCGATATCGACCTGGCTCATGCTCGGGCTGGACGCGACAAGCCGTGTAATCTCTTCGGTGGTGGGCGGCTGGTGGCTCAGCAGTTGGTCGCGATGGAAGCCCCATAGCTCCATCAGGTGACCGATGGCTGGATTGAAGAGTCCATCGCTCTGCGCCTCGAAGCGCTTGCCCAAACGTACCAATGGCATGATCGATGGTGGCGCGACGAAAGATTCACCGGAGCGGATGAGCTGATTGACGCGCCCCATCGGGCCCGGACTCCAAGGGTGCCAGTCCCGTTCCAGATAACCGAAGTCCTGCTCGATCAGGGCCGCCGCCTGTCTTGCCCGCTCCTGACTGATACCCACGAGACTGAGATCCACCTGGGTCCCGAAGGCGTTGAACCGGGTGGTCATCACCGGGGTCCGATCCCGGCAGGCACCGAGTGCCAATAACAGGATGAGTAGCGGCCAGAAGCGCCGAAGGAACCGGATGCCGATCGCGGGGGACGACAAATACAGCATGGGGGCCGCTCCTCAGTGATGGCGGGCTCTCAGGGTGTCGATCTCAAGCGGCGCTGGTCATGCGGGTCTCGAGGACATCCATCAGGTCTCCGGCAATATCGATGCCGAAGGCCGCGTCCAACTCCCGGATGCAGGTGGGACTGGTGACATTGATCTCGGTGAGATAGTCGCCGATGACGTCCAGCCCCGCAAACAAGATGCCCCGCGCCCGCAGCTCCGGGCCAACCTGTTCGGCGATCCAGCGATCCCGAGCGCTCAAAGGACGGCCCTCGGCCGTCGCCCCAGCGGCGAGATTGCCGCGGGTCTCCCCGGGCGCAGGAATGCGAGCCAGGCAATAGGGCACTGGCTCACCATCCACCAAGAGCACCCGCTTGTCGCCATCAGAGATCTCGGGAATGAATGCCTGCGCCATGCAAAAATTGCGGCCATGGTTGGTGAGCGTCTCGATGATGACGCTCAGATTCGGATCATCCCCGCGCACCCGAAACACCGAGGCCCCACCCATCCCGTGGAGTGGCTTGAGGACGATGTCGCCATGTTGCGCGTGGAAGGCACGAATATCGCCCGCTCGGCGGGTGATCAACGTCGGCGGCGTACACTCTGGAAAGGCCGCGATGAATGCCTTCTCGTTGGCGTCGCGCAAGCTGCGCGGGTGGTTCACGACCAGACAACCGCGTTGCTGGGCCTGCTCCAGAAGGTAGGTCGTGAAGATGTACTCCATGTCGAAGGGAGGATCCTTGCGCATCAGCACGCTGCCCAGATGATCGAGCGGGCGCGTCGCTTCCACCCCGAAGCGGTACCACTCCCGCGCGTCATCCATCACCTCGACGCGGCGCATTCGGCCCATGACACGCGCGTCGCGCAAGAACAGATCACCCACCTCCAGATACCAGAGGTGCCAACCACGACGCTGGGCGGCCAGCATCATGGCGAAGCTGCTATCTTTCTTGACCCTGATGGACCCAATGGGATCCATCAGGACGCCGATCTCGATGGGCATGTCCTTCAGTCTAATGGAGTGCCCCGAGCTTGTCAGGGCATTGCTTCCCCTTGCAACCGCAAGGGTATGCTTCTAGGATTCCCTTCGGCACCGGGGGGGGTTGTTACCATCAGGAGAAATCGTTCGATTTGTGGCACCGTTCGCATCGACGAATCGCTCTGACCATGTTACAAATCTCGGCTATGAACAGCCGTCTTCCAACATGTCGTGGCAGCGGAGCGCGAGCGTGTCGGGCCTTTTATGGATAACCTTGATCTGCGGGGCGCCAGGATTCTGGTCATCGACGACAGCAAAACCATCCGCCGCAGTGCGGAAAACCTCCTGATCAAGGCCGGCTGCGAGGTCTGTGTCGCCGAGGACGGCTTCGAGGCATTGGGTAAGATGGTCGCCTTCAAGCCGGATCTGGTCTTCGTCGACATCATGATGCCGCGGCTCGACGGCTACCATACCTGTGCCCTAATCAAACGCAACCCCTCTCTGCGGGGAACACCAGTCGTCATGCTCTCGAGCAAGGACGGGCTATTCGATCGCGCCAAGGGCCGCTTGGTCGGGGCGCAGCTTTATCTCTCCAAACCCTTCACCGGGGAGGAACTGCTGGAAGCGGTGCGAGCGAATCTCCAGACCAGCGCCGGGCAGAAGGCGTCCGGCATCTGACAGGCGGCCCATCGGACAAGCCGCACGAGTTCCTCGCAGCTCTCTGTTTTCCAGGCAATTTCTCGGTCAGATGCACAGATTGTCAGCCGCGACGCCCTTAGGAAAGCCATGAGACGTTTTTTGCGACCAGAGAACCCACCAGCCCAGGACTCGAGCGCCGCCGGGGTGCCACCCGCGACCGTCCTGATCGTCGATGACTCGCCTACCGAGACACGTATCCTTTCCACCACGCTCACCAAGGCAGGGTACAGGGTCGAAACCGCGGCGAATGGCGAAGAAGGTGTCGAGATCGCCCGTCAGATCCGCCCGGACATCATCTTGATGGATGTTATCATGCCAGTGCTGAACGGTTTTCAGGCGACGCGCATGCTGCGTCGTGACGCTGGCACCGCTGACATCCCCATCATCATGGTCACGACCAAGGACATGCAGACCGACCGAACTTGGGGTTTACGCCAGGGCGCAAACGAGTATCTCGTCAAGCCCGTCGATCGCGGCATGCTCATCGAGCGTATCCGGGCCATCCTGGGTAGCTGACGTCGATGGCTCGAACGAACCGTGCCAGGACCGACCTACGGGAGCTGATTCGCAAGCTCGATGCCCGTTGTCGTGCCCAGGCGGCCGGTCTACCAGACGATTCGAAGCCACCGGACAGCTGGCCGGCGGTCCTGTTCCGGGTCGGCAACCAACCCTTCCTGACACCCTTGGAGCAGCTCGCCGAAGTGCTGGAGTTGCCAGCCGAGGTCACGCGGGTTCCGGGGACCAAGTCGTGGCTGCTCGGGGTCGCCAACAACCGCGGTACCCTCTTGCCGATCTTCGATCTCGCCGCGCTCCTGCAAGGGAGCCCGTCCCCAACCGGCGGCAGCGCGCAACGAGCCGAGCGCGAGCACCGCGGCGGCAGCCGCCGGAGCCGGGAGCGCATCCTGGTGGTCAGGCAGGACGAATTGCCCTGCGGCTTGGTCGTCTCCGAAGCAGTCGGCATGCGCCACATCAAGCTCGGCGACCGCCTCGAAGGCGTGCCCGAGGGGCTCGGTGCAGGCAGACCCTACGCAGAGGAATCCTTCCTGCTCGAAGGCACGTCTGTGCCCGTCATCCAGCTTGCTCAATTGATCACTGATCCGCTGTTCAATTCCGCCATGGCGTGAAGCACAGACGATTGGAGCTGCGACGAATCGGCACGGCCGACGGGCTGAAGCCCGTGTGACCCGGGCGCGGTGACCGTGCAGACGACCGGGCTCGGGAGCGCCAGACACCAAAGAAACAGTTGTTTCAGGACAGAATAATCAACGCATCGGGAGTCGGCACCAGATGGCGAATCGAATGAGAATCAACTTGGGGAAGGTCTCGACGCGCGGCTCCCAGAGGGCCCAGCTCCTCTTGTTGTTGACCGCAGCGATCTTCGCGGGATTGGCCTTGCTGGGCTATATCCGTCTTGGCGCGGTCGAGGACCTGAGCCAACGCCAATCGCTCTTGTCGGCCTCACAACAGGCCCTGGCCCAGCAGATCGAGGAAGCGGCTCAAGAGGCCATCCAGGGTGACATGGAGGCCTTCGGGCGTCTGCGCGCAGACCGCAACGCCTTCCAGGAAGGACTCGACGAGCTCGCGAAAGGGGTCGCCGCGGCGAGCAACCAGTCCGTCTCGAAGCAGCTCCAATCCCACTTGACTCAAGCCGAGGAGGCCTGGCTCGAGTCGAGTGCCGGGGTCGATCGCATCCTGGGCGCGCAGGGCGGGATCCGCGAGGTGCGCGAGCGTACCCAGGCCGCGCAGGCCCGGCTACCACAGCTAGGGGCCGCGATGCAGGGGGCCGCAGCGGGTCTCGTCGACGCCGGCGCTGCGCCAGCCCAGGTCTTTCAGGCAGGCCTGCGATTGTCACAGCTGGAGGGGACCTTGGGGGGCCTTCTCGGCGGCGATGAGGCAGCGGCTGAGGCCCGCGACACCTTCTCGTCCAGCGCAACCGAGCTCACCGCAGCCATCGATGAGCTGACCACAGGGGCCCGGACCCAAGCGCCCTTGGCCCTCGGATCCGAGCAGACGCTGGAAGAGGCGACGCTCCAGCTCGAAGCACTGAGCACCGACACCGCAAAGCTCCAGCAACTGATCGCCGATCTTCAACCGGTCATCGGCCTGCTACCTGGCGTGGAGGCGACGGGCCAACGGATCGAGTCCGCACTGGATGCGCTGATGGCTGAATACCGCTCGACCGGGCACCGCACCCAAATCGGCGGAGTCCCCGTGGGCGGGGTTGCAGTCCTGCTGTTGGCGGGTCTGGCCTTGCTCAGTCTCACCCTGCTCGCCCTGCTCGCCTTGCGCGATGCGCAGCGTCGGGAGGAAACGACCAAGCATCAGAGCGAACGCGACGAGCAGGCGATCCTGCATCTGCTCGACGAGATGGGCGACCTCGCCGACGGTGATCTGACCGTCCAGGCCACGGTGAGCGAGGACAAGACTGGCGCCATCGCAGACGCCATCAACTATGCAATCGAGGCGCTACGGGGACTGGTCACCACCATCAACGAAACGGCCTCGAAGGTCACCCATTCGGCGCAAAATAACCGCGCCATCTCGATGCGACTCGCGGAGGCAAGCAGCGTGCAGTCGCTGCAGATCACCCAGGCCTCCTCGGCCATACAGTCTCTGACGGTGCAGATCGACGACGTGGCGCGTAACGCGGGCGAATCGGCCAAGGCCGCTTCGCTCGCCGTGGACGTGGCCGAACGGGGCGCCCAAACCGTGCGCGATACCATCACTGGAATGGATGCCATCCGCGAGCAGATCCAAGAGACCTCCAAGCGGATCAAGCGGCTGGGCGAGAGCTCCCAAGAGATCGGAGAGATCGTCGAACTCATCGACGATATCGCCGATCAAACCAATATCCTGGCCTTGAACGCGGCGATGCAAGCGGCCATGGCGGGTGAGGCCGGACGCGGTTTCGCCGTCGTTGCCGACGAGGTACAGCGGCTTGCCGAGCGTTCGCGGAATGCGACCAAGCAAATCGAGGTCTTGGTCCGCACCATCCAGGCCGATACCAACGAGGCAGTCAGCTCCATGGAGGCCAGCACCTCCGGGGTCGTCGAAGGGGCCAATCTGGCCGAGAACGCGGGCCTCGCGCTCGATGAGATCACGCGCGTCTCCAAAGGCTTCGCCGATCTGACCAAGAGAATCGCCGACTCCTCTCAACGTCAGTCGCGCCAATCCGCCGAGATCAACGACGTGGTGCAGGCCATCCGCGGCATCACCGAGGAGAATACCGAAGGCACCAGACGGGCCGCGGGGTCGGTCGAAGAACTCGTCAACCTAGCCGGCGAATTGCAGCGCTCGGTTGCCGGCTTCCGTCTCCCTTAGCAGGCTCGTGCAGCACCTAGTTTCATGATCGATGAATAGAGAATCGGTTAAGGGATTGAATGATCAACGGCTCAGTGTGATGCAGCCCGTCGCAACGCAATAGGTGCTGCACGAGCTCACCAGGGGTAGCGGTCCCATGGCAGATAAGAAGGTGGTTGACGGGCTCAAGTGGGTGAAGGGCGAGATCATCGCGACCCTGCGTCCGATCCGCGACTTGGTCGAGACCATCGGCGCGTCCGCTTCGCCGCCAGAGATGACGGGTGTCGTCCCTGCCCTGGATCAGGTCCATGGTGTCTTGCTCGCGTTGCAGTTGCCGACCCCCGCGCGCCTGGTGCAGGAGATGCGTCAGCTCGCCGAACGTATGTCCGACACCAATGGCGAGGCCTTGGCGCAGTCCGCCACCGTGATGGGTCAGGCGCTGGCCCAGCTCTCCACCCATTTGGACCGCCTGGATGCTGGACTCGACGAGCCACCCTTGAGCCTCTGGTCGATCATCAACGAGGTCCGCGCGGCGTGTGACAACCTGCCGCTCAGTCACTCCGAGCTTCTCGCCTTTGCGGCGGTCGACACCGGGGACTCGCAGTGGGTGCCAGAGGCATTGGATATCCTGGCCGCGGTCATGCGCCAGGTGCGACCCCAATTCCATCGTCACCTGGTCGAATGGTATCGGGGCGGCCCAGAGAGTCCGGGACTGCGCCCACTCATCGGTCTCTTCCGCCAGCTGCACGGCCATCTGAAGGAGGTCCTGCTCGCCGACCTCTTTCGTCTCGCGGAGGTCTTCGCGGCGGCGCTGAGGGACGGTCGGTTGGACACGGTTCTCAGCACCCGCTCGCTGATGGGGCACTTGGATCGCGTTTTGAAGCCCTTGATTCAGCAGCCGCCGCAATGGCCCGAATCCGAGATCCTGGCGCTCATCGAGCAACTCCTGAATACCCTTGCCGAGGGCGGGATCACCTCGCCCACGGTGGCCGAGATCCAGGCCCGCTACGGGGGCTCTCGGAGTGGAGACTCGGCCGCGCCCGGTCTGCGCTCAACCGCTTCCGGCGACGAGGCCCTGGCCAAGCTCGCACGCAGTGCCCTGGATGAGCTCGGACAGCTCAAGGAACGCTTTGACCAGTTCGCGCAAGGGGGGGCGATGGATGGTGCCGACCGCGACGACTTCGTCGCGGTCCTGCGCCGTCTCTCGGAGGGTCTAGAGGGAGCGGCGTCTGGCGATCTGCCGTCGCGATTGGGCGCACTCGCCGAGGAGATTGCGGCACAGGCCCCAGAGGCGTCTGCAGATGACTCGACTCGTCTGGAGTCGATTGCTGCGGAATTGCTGGGCATCGAGGCCCTGCTGCGGTCTCACGCCGATCTCCGTGCGATGCCGGCCGAGCAAATCCTCGCACCGGACATGGATCTGTCCGAGATCACCTCCGCCACCCTGCGGGAGGCCGGCTACGAGATGGCCCGGGTCAAGGAGGCCATCACCGGAAGCCATGCCGATGGGGGTACCTTCGAGGTCATGGCGGCGGTCCCCGATTACCTGATCAGCGTCTCAGGAGCACTGCGCATGCTCGGAGAGGATGCGGCCGCCGACCTCTCGGACACGATCGGAACCCTGGTGCAGGGCCACTATCTGGCAGTCGGGCGTTCACCGGAGCGCGCAGAATTCGAACATCTAGCGGATGCCGTGTCCGCACTCGATCTCTATATCAGTCATCTCCAGGAGCCGCAGCCCTTTGGCGATAGCCTGATCGAGCGCGCGGGGCAGGCGTGCGCCGCGCTCGATGCATTGCTGGGCGCACCGCCCCAGCCGACCGCTGACATCGAGTCCACGCATTTGCCCGATGCCGGGCCGCCGGAGTCCGAGACTGCCCCGGAGACCAGCGAGTCGGTACCCTCGGGCGAGGTCGAAACCGAGTTTCTCGACATCTTTCTCGAAGAGGCACGCGAAGAAACCGATTCGGCGCGGGTACAGTTCGCGCGCTGGGAGTCGAATCCTTATGATGCCACTGCCCTGACCACGCTCAGACGCAGCTTCCACACCCTCAAAGGAAGCGGTCGCCTGGTGGGCGCGGAACAGGTCGCCGAGTTTGCACAGGCAATCGAGTTCCTGCTCAATCCCTTGATCGAGAGCCAATCCTTGCCCTCCGAGGACATCTTGTCCTGCGTCGCCGAGGCAGTGGCGACACTGCCCGACCTGATCGCTGCTGAGGCTGAAGCGCGCCCCTTCGACATCGACCCGATCGTCTCGCGTGCCAATCGCCTGCGGGAAGAAGAGACCCGTCAGGCGCCAGCTGCCGAGACTCGGGGACCGGGGGTCTCGACCGAGTCGGCGACGACCGAAGTCACGCCCGAGCTACCCGACCATGACAGCCTCTTCATCGCCGACGAGGAGCTGCTGCGGATCTTCCGGGCCGAGACGCACGAACATCTCGCGGAGCTGCAGTCGTTCCTCCAGCGGGCCGATTCCGGAGACGCCAGGGTCGACGAGTCGATCCAGCGCGCCTTGCACACCCTGACTGGCAGCGCCCGCATGTCCGGCATCGAGTCGATCGCCCGGGTCACGAAGGGGCTGGAACTGGGCATCAAGCCATGCGTGGCGACGAATGCCCCGCTGGACGGAGAGCTTCTGGACCTGTTCAAACGCGCCGTCGAGGGCGTCGAGGAGCGGGTCGATGAACTACCGAAGACCGGGGCCGGCGCAGCTGCGCTGACCGACCTTGCGGCCGACCTCGACCGGCTCGGTGGACTGAGGCCGGAGCAGGCCGAGGCCGCGAGCCCGACGCGCGGGACCCTCCCCACCGCCGAGATGCCACCCTTGGACAGCGCGACGGCCCCGAGCGAGGCGGCAGATCACGACGAGGAAGAGGACCAAGCGCGTCCGGAGTGGAGCGCGGAGACGGCCGACGCACCTCCCGAGCTGGAACCTGGTCGCCTCGAAGAGCCCGAGGACGCATTGCCCGAGACGCCGACGAGCGCCCCGGAGGAGGCCGCCGAGCGCGCCGAGGAGTCGGCGCCATCGATCCCTGCCCCGCCCCCGACTAGCCCGACAGAGGCCCTCCCAACGGGTGCCGAGGATCAGGAGCCCCAACCCGCAACCACCGAATCCACCCCCACAAGGGAGACGGCACCCGCCGCGCCAGCGGACACCGGATCCGCACCGGATCCGGATCTCGTCAACCTCTTCCTGGAGGATGCCCGAGACCTGCTGGACAACCTGGATACCCAGTTCCGAGAGTGGCAGCTGGCCCCTCAGGACCTGAATGCGCTGGATGGCATCAACCGGTTACTGCACACCCTCAAGGGCAGCGCGCGGCTGACGGGTCTGACCGCCATCGGCGACCTCAGCCATGCCCTGGAGACCCGCCTCAAGGCCTTGTGCGATGCCCCCGGCGGGGTGAACGATACCACGCTCGAGCTGGCCCAACGCACAGTCGACACATTGTCGATTCAAGTCGACGCCCTGGAGCAGGGGGCACCCGCGCCCCGTCTGAACGACTTGATCGAGGCCCTCGGTCGCGAGTCGGAGGAGGCACCGGGCGGACCCGAGGCCGAACCCGACGTGGCCGTCATGCGCCCGTCGACGCCCGAGGAGGCACCCGCGGCGACCGGCGACATTCCTCCGAGCATGCTGGCCGACCTGACAAGCGCGCGCGAGGGCGCCTCGGCCGTCGCCGTGACGCCCCAGATCCGGGTCCGGTCCGACCTCCTGAATCGCCTGGTCAACCATGCGGGGGAGATCAACATCTACCGCGGGCGCCTGACCCAACGCAACGGCCTGCTGGGATTCGGGTTGGGCGAACTCGATCAGACGGTCGCCCGGCTACGCGATCGAATCCGTCTGATGGAGATCGAGACCCAGACCCAGATCCTTTACCGCTACAAGGACTCCAGCACCGCCTCAAACTATGACGAGAAGTTCGATCCGCTGGAGCTGGACCGCTTCTCCAGGCTCCAGCAGCTGTCGAACAGCCTGGCCGAGACCGTCAACGACCTGATCAGCGTCAAGGAGATGCTGGGTGGGTATCAGCGTGAGTTCACCGACCTGCTCACCCAGCAGGCGCGCTTGGCCGACGACCTGCAGGATGGCCTGCTCCGCACCCGGCTGGTCCCCTTCGTCCAAGTCGTACCTCGGCTGCACCGATTGGTACGCCAGACCGCCGACAGCCTCGGCAAGTCGGCCCGGCTCGAGGTCGTTGGCCCCGAGGTGGAGCTGGACCGCACCGTCTTGGATCGGCTGGTGGCCCCACTCGAGCATCTGCTGCGCAACGCGGTCGACCATGGCCTGGAGGATCCGCAGGCGCGGGCCGCAGCCGAAAAGCCGGCGACCGGTCTGGTGACGCTCGCCCTGCGGCGTGAGGGCAACGACGCAGTCATCAGCCTGAGCGATGATGGCCGGGGCATGAACCTGGAGGCCATCCGCGAGAAGGCGATCGCCCGTGGTCTGCTGGCACCCGAGGCGAGCCTGCCGGAGGAGGTCTTGCTGCAGTTCATCCTCGAGCCCGGCTTCACGACCTCGGGCAAGGTCACTCAGATCTCTGGACGAGGCGTCGGTCTCGACGTGGTGGCCTCCGAGATCAAGGCGGCCAATGGCACCATCAGTCTGGAGTCGGTCCCGGGTCGGGGCGCCCGCTTCACCATCCGTTTGCCGCTGACACTGGCCATCATCGATGCCTTTCTGGTCTCCGCGGGTGACAATATCTATGCCGTGCCCCACAGTACCGTGGAGGCCACGGCGCGGATCGCCCGAGACGATCTGATCGCGACCTACCAAGGCGAGGCCAAGGAATTCAAGGTGCGGGGACAAGCCTACAAGGTCGTCTATCTGGGCGGCGTATTGGATCCCCGCCAAGAGCCCGACTTCGGCGAGCGTCGTTGGCTGCCGGTCCTCTTGGTCCGCCTCGGCGATCAGCACGTCGCACTACAGGTCGACAGCCTGATCGAGAGCCAGCGGATCCTGGTCAAGCCACTGGGTCCACAACTGGTCGGCGTACGTTGGCTCAGCGGCGGCACCATTCTCCCGGATGGCCGGGTCGCACTCATTCTCGATGCACTTGCGCTGCTGCGCTCCGGAGCGGCCCGGGACTACCAGCCGGCGACCGCAGCACCCGAAACGACCAGCGTCTCACCCTGCGTCATGGTCGTTGACGATTCGTTGACCGTACGCCGGGTCACGAGCCGTCTCTTAAGGCGGCAAGACATCGAGGTGATGACGGCCAAGGACGGGGTGGAGGCGCTGACCCTGCTCGACGAGCGCACGCCGGATCTCCTGCTGCTGGATATCGAGATGCCGCGCATGGACGGCTACGAGCTGACACGCCATATCAGGCGCTCCGAGCATCTGCAGCATTTGCCCATCATCATGATCACCTCACGCGCGGGGGCGAAGCATCGCGAGTACGCCCTCAACCTGGGAGTGGACCGTTATCTTGGCAAACCCTACCAGGAGTCCGAGCTCTTGGAGGAGATCAATGCGCTCCTGCAGGAGCGCTCGCCCGCTTAGGCGATTGCCACAGACCTTTGTACCGAATGCCGCCGGATTGGCTTAGGCGATCAAGGGTCTCTGAAATCACCCCAGAGCGCCTGGATCACGGCGATTGCGGCCAAGGGCGCCGTTTCGGTGCGCAGGATCCGAGGCCCCAGCCGCACGCCTCGGAAGCCGTGGCGCCTGGCTTGGTCTCGCTCACGCGGACTCAAGCCTCCTTCCGGCCCGACCAGCAAGGTAACACCGGCCCCGGGTGCAGGGAGACCGGTCAAGGCCTGGGGTGCCTGTGGGTCGAGCAGCAAACCGCCGTCCGGCTGGCCTGCCAACCACTGATCCAAGCGCACGGCCGACGCGAGCGTCGGCAGCCGTCGCCGGCCGCACTGTTCACAAGCACTGACCAGGATACCGCGCCAATGCGCCGCCCTGCGTTCCAGACGCGGGCCCTGGAGGCGCACCTGACAGCGCTCGGAGAAGATCGGCGCAATCTGTCCAACGCCAAGCTCGACTGCCTTCTGCAACGCATAGTCCATACGCTCGCCCCGCGAGACCCCGATCGCCAGCCGGATATCGAGCGGCGCGACCGGCTCCAGCTCGCTCGCCGCCTCGACGAGAACGATCGCGGCCGCGCGACCCAGCTCGACCAGACGGGCCGCATAATCGTGACCGTCCCCGTTGAAGAGCACCAAGGAGGAACCGGCTGTAAGCCGCAGGACCTGGCTCAGATGACGCGTCGGGCCCGCGGGCAGCTCGATCCGCGAGCCAACTGCCAGGCCCACCTCGACAAAGACACGATGGACGCGCATGACTGCAGATCAGTCCTGCCTGGGCGCGAGGCGCACGGCCCCCAGCGCCAGCAGAAGCCAGCCGAGGAGCAAGGAAACACCCCCGAACGGAGTCACCATCCCGAGCAGACGCTCACCGCTGAGTGCCATCAGGAAGAGACTGCCACTGAAGAGCAAGGCACCGACCAGAAAGGCCCAAGCGGCGACATGGACTAGTCCAGCCTCGGGCCGTTGGAGCAACAAGAGCCCGCACACCAGGATCGCCACCGAGTGCAGTGCCAGGTAATCGGCCCCCGTTACCCAGTTCGCAAGCAGATCGGCTGGGATTCGGTCCTGGAGTCCATGGGCACCGAAGGCACCCAAGGAAACCGCGAGCAGACCGCCCGCTGCCCCCAGCATCAGCCAAAGTCGTGCACGGCGCATGATCAGCCCTCCATAAGGCGATCTGCGGAAAAGATCCCACCCGTCGGTTGGGGTGAGGAACAAACCCCAAGGCGGCGCCTGTTGGGCTTCGCTCTCGCTCAGCCCAACCTACAATCGATCGATATTTTAGGTAAATTCTTTCCAGGAAATCGCCTAAGATCCCGGGCCATCTGCCGTCCGGCTGGAACTGAGGCTACCGCTCCATGACCACCGTCAAGGGCCTCTTCACCGCGGCCGATGGTGTCGGTGCCTCCGGCCACAAGTTCTCCTCGGGCTCACACGCCGAGGGGCGCATCGCGGCCAAGGCGATGGTGAAGTTCTGCCTACACAACGAGGAAATCTGGGCGCCGCGAGGCGCTCGGACTCTTTTCATCTCGCGCGACGATCTTGTTATCATCCCTTCGACCTTGCCACTCGCGTGGTTGCCCGCCATGCACTCAGAGGCGACCAGACCCCGCCGAGGAATCTCCATGGCCGACATCGAGCCCAGTCTCCCCTTCCGGAGCGCCGTGATGCCCCAGGCGCTGCGGGCGCAGGACCGGATTCGATTCCATTGTCACCGAGGCAACGCCTGCTGCAAACAGGCGGACGTGACCCTGGCTCCTTACGATATCCCGCGTCTCAAGCGGCGTCTCGGTCTCACCTCGACCGACCTTCTCCGTCACTACAGGGTGCCTTTTCGGATGGACAGCGACGGGCCCCCAGGGATCAAGCTCAAGACCGACGATAGCGGCGCCTGTCTGCAGCTCTTCTTCAGGTGCAGCACCAATTTTCTATCGATGGATTGCGGCGTGCGTAACCCACTGAATCGGATCGTGTTTGCTGTGGATCGATTCACCAGAGCAAAATTGGTGCTGCACTAGGTTGAAGTCGTCCTTCATCAGCGCCTACACGGATCTGGCCGACCTGCTCTCGGCGCGGCTTGGGGCGACCCTAGCGCTGATCGAGGCCGTCCAGTCCGACTCCGAGCTGCTTGCCGCGACTCTCCAGGCCGCCACCCGCACCGCCGAGGCCATCACGCAAGGGGGGACACTCTTCATTTGCGGCAATGGTGGCAGCGCCGGAGAGGCGACCCATTTGAGCGGCGAGTTGATCGGCCCCTTCGCCGACAAGACCCGCCCTCCGCTCCCGGCCATTGCACTCGGCTTCGATACCAGCGCCGCCACTGCGGTGTCCAACGACTTCTCGTTCGATGAGGTCTTCTCCCGCCAGCTGGCCGCCCTGTCCAAGCCGGGCGATGTCCTCTGGGCCATGTCGACCAGTGGACGCTCGCCGAACGTGGTGCGCGCCCTGGAGACCGCCGCCGCGCGCGGCCTGCTGAGCGTCCTGCTGACCGGTGCACGCCACCCAGAGCTGCCCGCGGCCGCCGACATCGTCCTCGCGGTCCCCTCCCGGGAGACTCCACGCATCCAGGAGCTTCATCTCGTCCTCGGCCATTTCATGTGCGAGGTCGTCGAATCATGTACAACCAGCGCCGATCCGCTCGAATGACCCGAAGACCGAGGACCATTGCCTAAGCATGAGGATCTCCGGCGCACGGCGGGTAAAGGTTGCCAGACCCCGCACAGCGGCGAGATAGCTCTCATGGATCCGCGGTTAGAGATCACCTTTAATGACCAAGACCGATCCGGTGCGGTGAGCTTGCGAACCGCACCAAATCGATCCATGGTTGCCGCGGCGTCGGTAGGGTTCCTGTGTCAAGGCACCGACCAAGACTCCAAAAGGGGAGCGGGTGCCGGCACGCCGTTGGCACGGTCTTCATGACGAGCCACGAA
>JANQGF010000314.1 GCA_028277465.1 Chromatiaceae bacterium | reverse complement strand
CTAAGGCAGGAAACCGTCCAGCCGCAACTGCGCGATCACGTCGGCGATGACCTGGCTGATGGTCGTCTGCTCCGAGCTGGGGTCCAGTGGCCAGGAGCGACCCGACCAGACCAGGGTCTCGCGTCGCGCGTCGTAGAGATTGGTCTCCAGCCGCAGCGCACGATAGTCGGCATAATAACCAGGCCTGCTGACTTGGCCGTAGATGCGAGGGTAATAGGTGGCGATCTGTCGATCGGCCTCCTCGACATCCCTCGTCGGGAGGGGCGTCTCCGGCCCCTCTGCCGCTTCGGCGAGCAGGTGTGTGATGATGATGCCGTCGGCCCCCGAGGCCGAAGTCGCGGCCTGAATGGCCGCGATCCGGGCCAGGGCTGTATCTGGCACCAGCGCGTGGCCGGGGTGGGCACGGACGTCGATTGCTTCCAGCGCCCGCACGAAGTTGTCTTCGTAGGCGCGGCGAACAGTGGGGTTCGCGGCGACACCGAGCACCATCAGGTGCTGATAGCCTGAGGGTTCGCTGCCCGGATCCGTCCAGATTGCGGTGATGCGTCCGTGCGAGCAGGCGGCCGTCAGCAGTGCGAGGAGACCGAGTATGACGGCACGGAATGCGAGACGCATCGGGTCATTCCTTATCATCGGGTTTCAAGAGACCGGATCGGGCAAGGGAGTTTGCCTCTCCGGGGACAGAGCGGCAAGGACGCGTCACGCCAGCGCGCGCCCTTGCCCGAGGATCGGGTCGATGCAGTACCCTTCGTTTTCCCGACAGCGGCACCTGGAGGATCGCCATCCCATGAGCGGCATGACCGTCTTCACCGACCTGGATGACACCCTGTTTCAGACCGAAGGAAAGGCGCTTGAGCGGGCATCGGCGGCACCAGTGGCCGGCATGCCGGCCTTGTCACCCGCGGCTCAGGGTCGCGACGGGGCCGTTCTCTCCTATCACGCCCCGGACCAGCTGGTCCTGCTGCAGCTGCTGCGCGACTGCACGCTCATCCCGGTGACCGGGCGCAATCGTGGGGCACTCGATCGGGTGACGAGCCCCATGTTTCGCGACTACCGCATCACCAGCCACGGGGCGATCATCTATGGCCCAGACGATCGCGTCCTCCCCGACTGGCAGGAGCGCGTCTGCTCCGCGGCCGAGCGCTTCGGCACCGAGCTCCATGCGATCGCGGATCGCATCCAGACCCGTGTGAGCGCCTTGGAGCTCCCGCTGCGTAGCCGTGTGATCGAGGATGCCGGGCTACCCGTCTATGTCTCGCTCAAAGGCGAGGGGCTGGACCATGGCCTCGCTGACCGCTTGCTGCGCGAGGCGGGTGGCGCGACCTCCCCCGAGGGGCCCTGGACGATCCACCATAATGGTCACAATGCCGCCTTTCTTCCGCCCTATGCGAGCAAGGCCGACGCGGTCGCCTTCGTCATGGGGCTCAAGCGGGTCGAGGATCCGGCAGCGGTCTTTCTCGGGATCGGGGATAGCCTGTCGGACATCGCCTTCCTCAAACAATGCGATTTTGCCTTGGTCCCGAGGGCGACTCAGATCCAGGAGGCCTGTTGGCAGTGATTGCTGGGACACCCTCGACCCCCGCGCCCACCCCCTTCTGCGGGAGCTTCCGCCCCCTAGATTGCGAGTTCCTGCTCAAGCCACTGCGACTGGAGCCGACGCCGATCGATCGGAAGGAGCGGCTCATTCAGTCGGGCGAGCGCCATTATTCCGAGATGCTGACCCCGGAGACCCTGCCCTCGCCGGCCTATCTGCGTCTCTTCCGCGACCTCACCGAGACCTACGCCAGGCGTCTGGCAGAAGACGTGGTCTCGCTCGCCGCTCATATTGCGGCAACCCGCCCCGCTCCCCTGACGGTCGTTTCGCTCGCCCGCGCCGGAACACCGGTGGGCGCCCTCTTGACGCGGGCGCTCATCCAGCGCTGCGCGGCCGAGGTGCGGCATTATTCGATCTCGATCATCCGGGATCGGGGCATCGACGAAAACGCCCTGCGCTATCTGCTTCGAGCACTCTCCCGCCCGCCCGCAGGGCTGGTCTTCGTCGACGGCTGGACCGCCAAGGGCGTCATCACGCGTGAGCTCAAGGCGGCACTGAGACGGTGGAACGCATCCAATCCCGAACGCCTGGACGATCGACTCTATGTCCTCGCCGATATCGGTGGCTGCGCCGACCTGGCCGCGACCTACAGCGACTACGCCATCCCTTCCGGTATCCTCAATGCGACCGTGTCCGGGCTGGTCTCGCGCTCGGTCCTCAACGAGCAGATCGGACCCGCGGACTTTCACGGGTGCGTCTACTACGACGCCTTCGCGTCGGCCGACCAGACCGGCTGGTTCCTCGACCGTGTCAGCGCGCACTTCCAGGACGCTACCTGCCGCGAGATCCCCTCCCGGGGGCGCGAGGCGCGTGCCGCGGCGACCCGCGCCTGGCTGCAAGACTGCATGGCGACAGAGGGCATCACGGACCTCAACCTGATCAAGCCAGGTGTCGCGGAGGCCACCCGCGTCCTGCTGCGCCGGGTCCCGGAGCGACTCTTGGTGCAGGATCGAGCCGCTCCCGATCTGTGTCACCTGCTCGGTCTGGCGCGCGAGCGCGGCGTGCCCGTCGAGACCGCCCCTGCCATGCCGTTTCTCGCCGCGGCCCTCATCCGCTCGCTGCGGGGGGCCAAGGGTTCCGACCACCCTGTCCGGAGCAACGAGCCTTGAGCGCCCTCTCCATCGACGCCGCCTCGGCGGTCTCGCGCCCTTGCATCTCCTATCTGGAGCTGGGCGCCTCACTCTATATGCCGGCCCTGCGCGAGGATCTGCAGGAGCTCATGAACGGGTTGAAACAACCACGGTTGCGCTCCCTCGTGGTTTGCACGGAGGATGCCGTCCCACGCCGCCTGCTGCGACGGGCACTGGCGAACCTGCGCTCGGTTCTGCCGGCCCTGGATGGTGTGGGTCCCTTGCGGTTGGTGCGGCCGCGTGACCCCGAGGTGCTCCAGACCATCCTCGCCATGAGCGGTGTGGACAACCTGGACGGCATCTGTCTCCCCAAGCTGGATGAGCGCAACATCGAGGACTATCTGCAGGTCCTCTCGGCGGCGCCGACCTTGCCCATCATGCCGATCATCGAGACCGATGTGGCCTTCTCGCCGGCCCGTCTCGAGCGTCTGCGCGAGCGTCTCGACGACGTCAAGGAGCGCATCCTGTGCGTGCGGATCGGGGGTAACGATCTGCTGCAACTGCTCGGCATGAAACGCCCCAAGGATCTCACCGCCTACGATACGCCGCTGCGCCGGATCATCGATGACCTCATCATCGCCTTTCGGGTCCATGGCTACGAGCTCTCGGCCCCCGTCTACGAACACCTGGACCGACCGCAGGTGCTGGCGCGCGAGGTCGAGCTGGACATCGCCCACGGCCTGATCGCCAAGACGGCGATTCACCCCACCCAGGTCCGCACCATCGAGGCGGGTTACGCGGTGACCCCGGAGGAGGCCGCGATGGCGCGTGCCGTGCTGGATCCCAAGGCCGCCGGCGTCTTTCGGCTCGACGGCCAGATGGTCGAGCCTGCCACCCATGCGCGCTGGGCCGAGCGTACCCTGGCTCGGCTCGCCGCCTATGGTCTCGGTGACACCTCGCGCCACCCCACCGGTTGGTGACGGCCGCTGCCAAGCGGTCCTGGATCTCGAAGACGTCGCTCATCGGACCCCTGTAGCGCTCGCCCCAAACCGCGCGGTCGCGACTCGCCTCGATGAGCTGGACATTCAAGGCGGAAGTCGACATGCTCGTGACCTCGGATTGATCCTGCCGGGACCGAGCATCGAGTGTTCGTGCCGGCCCCGCCTTCGATTTCCACACTGCGGTCGGTACCCGCGCCCGGCAGGTCTCTGAGGCCGGGTGGCCCTGTTCACCACCGGAGACAGACACCCATGACATCCGACGCAACGATCGCACCGGCACCCCGAGGGGCCGGAGAGGTCTCGAGCTTGGCAGAGTCCCTGGACGCGCCCCGTCGCGCGCTCGAGACCGAGCACGGCGGACACCTCGCCTACTATTCCGATGCCTCGGGCGATGGTAGACCGCTGCTGCTGTTGCACAGCATCAACGCGGCCCCGAGCAGCTTCGAGGTTCGGCCGCTGTTCGAGCATTACCGCGGCCAGCGGCCAGTCTACAGCCTGGACCTGCCGGGTTTCGGCCACTCGGACCGCAGCGATCGGCGGTATTCCCCCGCGCTGTTCGGCGGGGCCATCGCCGAGTTCCTGGAGCGGGTCGTGGGGGCGCCGGCGGACCTGATCGCGCTGTCGCTAAGCGGCGAGTTCGCGTCCCGGGCGGCGATGGCAGTGCCGCAGCGGGTGGCGTCGCTGGTGCTGATCTCGCCGACCGGCTTCAGCGGTCGGGGGCTGCCGTCGGCCGGCACCGCCCGGGGTATCCATCGCATGCTGACGCTGCCGGGGCTTGCTCAGGGCCTCTACAACCTGGTCGCGTCTCGACCGAGCATCCGCCATTATCTCGGCAAGTCCTTCATCGGCACGCCCCCGGCGGAGATGATCGACTACGCCTATGCGACCTCCCACCAGCCGGGGGCCAGGCACGCACCCCTGTACTTCCTGTCGACCCAGCTGTTCACACCCCATGCTATCGATCAGCTCTATGGCCGATTGGTCGATCTGCCAGTGCTGGTGATCGCCGACCGCGATCCTTATGTGGGGTTCGACGAGCTGGTCGGGTTCGTCGCCGCGCATCCGAGCTGGCAACGCGAGAGCCTGGCACCACACATGGGGCTGCCCCACTGGGAGCGGCTGGCGGAGACGACTCGGGTACTGGATGCCTTCTGGGCGCAAGCCTGATCCACCGGCGCTGAAGGTGGTGGAGCCCTTACGGCACACTCATCGGTGCGAAATTCGGCAATGCATTGCACCATGCCTTCAGCGTGCCACCCCCCGGAATCGCCGTATAGGTGGGTCCCTCGAAACGAAAGGTCGCGAGCCCCCCGCCCAGTTGATCGCGGGTACCGGCCGTCACGGGAACGCGCAATTCATTGGCGATCGCCGCAAGCAGTTGGCGTCCGTTCGGACCACGGCCGGTCGAGCAATGCATGAACTGCACACAGCCGTAGGGACCGAAGATCATGCGCAAACGGCCGATCACGGGACGCAGACGAGCCAGGTTTCCGGTATGGATGCTGGAGAGATGCTCGCCCGGAATCCCGCCCCGACCGTCCGAAATGCCTGCGCTACCAGATGAGCCATGGCCATGGAAACGCAGTAGAAAGATGCTGCCCGGCTGCGCTGCCCTGACGATGTCCATGACGGCTTGCTCGACTCCGTTGGACATGCCGCCGATGGTGATCGGATTGCCCCCGGCGTTGCGGATATCCCGCACCTCGAGTCGAAAGAGGTCGGGGTCGAACACGTCGACGCAGTCGATGATCTTGACGACCGCACCGCCCACCACGGCGAGCCTGGGCCAGGTGTTCTTACCCACGATGCCGTCGACCACCAAGCGCCGCGGCCGCTGGAATCGTTCCACCGCCGCCTTCGTCTTCGCGCCGAAGATGCCGTCTGCGACCAGCGAAGCACCTGTCCCATTAAGCAGTTTTTGGAGCACACCCACGGCTGGTAAGGTGTCGCCGTACCTCAGATAGGGATAACTCATGGCAGACCCCGTCTAGATCAATTGGATTCGGTGAGAGCACGCCGGGAGGCAACTTGACCAGTTTAGGCGATTGCCGGAAATTCTCATGCCAGATGGCGCCGGATTGGCGTCTGCCTTCAAGGAGCGCCGGCAGGCGCATCGCCGCGCGATGTGACGGCTGGCGCGACGCAGAAGGCGGGCGTCAAGATAAGCCAGGTGGTTATGAGAATTGACAGAAATCGCCTTAGAATGCCGGGAGCGGATTCATCATCTTATTGCGGGGGGCGGCAATATGGTACGGATCACCTGCAGGCTCATCATATTGTTGACGACGGTGGGGCTGATCACCGGCTGCGCCAGCAAGCCGCGTCAGTTGATGCCGACACCCCTCCTGTACCAGCAACCCGGTGGCGAGGCTGTCATCAGGTTGCCGTTGGCAGAACGCGGCAGCAGCACTGCCGTGAACCTGCTCTATCTGACCGACCGTGGCCCGGAGACGGACCCGGAGACTGATCTGCCCTATGGTCAGACCCGAGCGGACCGTATCGCCTTTGGCAGCGCAGAGGTCGAGATCGGGCCAGGTATCGCTTGGCCGGCGCTCGATCGTGAGAGCCGCCTGTCCGAGCGTACGCGTGACCTCGATCTCTCGCTCGGTCGGGTCAGAGAGCTCGGCCGCTTCCCGAACGAGCCCTATCAGGTGGTGATCCGAGACAGCAAGATCTTCCGCGACGCGACCGACACGGAACAACACACCAGGGCCAAGCGCCAGTTGCGGGCGGAGCTGCAGCGCCGACTGGCGCAGGCGCCCCGCAAGGAGGCCCTGCTTTACGTGCACGGATTCAACGAGACCTTCGCCACGGCCGCCTTCACGACGGCCGAGTTGTGTCATTTTCTCGGCCGCGAGCCGGTCTGCACCTTCTTCACCTGGCCCGCCTCCTCCACCGGCAATTTTCTCATCTCGTACACCAGCACCACCGAGTCGGCCGAGTACGCCGTCAACCATCTGAAGAAGACCATCCGGCTGCTGGCGATGACACCGGGCCTGGAGCGCATCCAGCTACTCGCCCACAGCCGAGGCACGGTCCTGCTGCTGAGGGCGGTGCGCGAGCTGGCCCTGGAGGCGATCGCAGCCGGACAGGAGCCGGCCGACACCTTGAAGATCGACCATCTGGTCTTCTTCTCCCCGGACCTGGATGTGGATGTCGCGAGCCAGAGCATTACCGCCTTTGTGTCCGATCCGGATCTCATCTCGGTCTGGCCGAGCGGGTATCTTCCGCGCACGCTGCTGGGACAACTGACCATCTATTCGTCGCCGCAGGATCGGGCGCTCTTGATCTCGCGCATCCTCTTTCGTAGCCAGAGCCGGGTCGGCAATCTTCGGGCCGAGGAGATCGGTCCGCAGGTGCAGGAGTACCTGGCCAAGCTCGGACGCATCGACATCATCATCTACGAAGGCAAGCGCACCGACGCCTTCGGCCACTCCTATTTCACGACCAACCCGCGGGTCAGCTCGGACGTGATCCAGATGTTGCGCTATGACAAGCGACTCGGCGAGCCGGGACGCGAGCTGAACAGGTTGGGACCCGTGGTGTGGAAGTTCCCCGTCGCGCCGGAGTGAAAGGATGCGTCTGGCGTCTGCGGCCAGGCTGGCTGCGGCAGAGGATTCGAACACAAGCACGAAGCGGTCAAACTGGCGTTTCTAGGCTCATGCAGCGAGCGGCATCGCTTCCTGCAAGACGCCGAGATTCGGCCACGGACCTCCTACTCCTCGTGCAAGGCGACGACCGGATCGAGCGACGCGGCCTGGAGTGCCGGTAGCGCGCCCGCGACGAGGCCGATCATCCCGGCGGTGATCTCGGCGATCAGGACGAAGTCCCAGGCCGTGCGCGTCGGCAATGCCGGCACGCCGACCCCGACGAGCCAGGCACCGCCCGCACCCACGACGAAGCCGATGGCACCGCCGAGAAGGGCGAGCAGCACGGCCTCCAGTAGAAAGATCACCAGGATCTGACCGCGGCCTGCGCCGAGCGCCCGCAGCAGACCGATCTCGCGGCGTCGTTCGCGCACGGCGATCGTCATGATGGTCAGGATGCCGATCCCGCCCACGGCGAGCGAGATCCCGCCGAGGGCCGCGACCACGGCCGTCAGCACATCCAGCACGGATCCCAACACCTCCAGCATCTGGTCCTGGGTCGTGATGGTGAAGTCCTCACTGCCGTGGCGGCGCTCGAGGAGCACTCGCACCCGCTCGGCGACGGTGGCGCTGTCGGCGTTCCGATCATAGAGCAGGTCGATCTCCATCAGGCTGTCGCGGTCGAACATGGACATGGCCCGCTCGACCGGGATATAGACGGTGTCGTCCAGGTCGAAGCCGAGCATCTGGCCCTTGCTCTCCATCACGCCGATCACCCGATAGGGCTCGCCGCCGATGCGAACGCGTGCGCCCAGGGGCGAGGCGCTACCGAACAACTCCTCACGCAGCCTCGAGCCAAGTACCGCGACGGGGCGTGCCGCACCGGCACCCTCGGGCAGAAAGCGCCCGATCACCGGACGCATGCCCCAGATCTCCGGCACCTTGGCCCCGGCGCCGAAGACCATGGTCCGCCGGCTGCGGCCACCCCCCTCCACCGCCGCATTGCCCTGCACCACGGGCACCACCTCCTTCACATCGGGCACCTGCCGCAGGGCGGCCGCGTCCTCCAGACTCAAAGGACGGACATTGGAGATCATGGCGCCGGACATTCCCAGGGTGCTGGTCTTGCCCGGCGTGACGGCGATCAGATTGGTCCCGAACTGGGTGAACTCGGCCAGCACGAAGCGGTGAATTCCCTCGCCGATCGCCGTCAGCAGCACCACGGCCGCCACGCCGATCGCGATTCCCGTGACCGTCAAGAGACTGCGTCCCCGCTGGGCCAGCAGGGCACCGAAGGTATAGGCGGCGAAATCGCGGGTCAGCATTGGGCGTCGATATCCTGGAAGGTTCCGCTCACCGTCCCGAGAGCGCGACGACGGGGTCGAGCCGCGCCGCGCGCCGCGCCGGCAGCAGACCAAAGATCAGCCCGCTCGCCAGCGAGACCCCACTGGCGGCGACCGGCGCCCAGACGGGTACCGTCAGCCGGAAGCCATCGAACTGCGCGTTGGCGGCCCAGACGCCGGCATAGGCCAGGGTGACCCCAACCAGGGTGCCGACACCGGACAGCAGGAGCGCCTCGGTCAGGAACAGCCCCATCACGTCCCGCTGCCGGGCACCGAGCGCCTTCAAGAGCCCCACCTCGGCCGTGCGCTGCGACACCGAGACCAGCATGACGTTCATGATGAGCACCCCGGCGACGGCGAGGCTGATCGCGGCAATCCCGGCGACCGCCATGGTGAGGGCCCCCAGGATCCGATCGAAGGTGCCGAGGATGGCGTCCTGCGTGATCACGGTCACATCGTCCTCGCCCTCATGGCGCTCGCGGATGATGCGGCGCAGATCCTCGGCGCCCGGCTCCAGCGCATCGCGCCCTCGGGCCTGGACCAGCACGCGGAAGAGGGCGGGATTGTCGAAGAGTGCCTGGGCGGCGCTGACTGGAATGACGGCCAGGTCGGCGAGATTGTCCCCGAGTGACACCCCACTGCTCGAGAGCAGGCCGAGGACGCGGAAGCGCCGATCCCCGATGCGAACCCGCCGGCCCACCGGATTGGCGTTGCCGAAGAGCTCGCGCGCCAGGGTCTGGCCCAGCACCGCCACCGGCGGCGCACGCTCGGCGTCGCCGGGGGGAAGGAAGCGGCCGGCGGCCAGCTCCAGGTGGCGCACCTCGAGGAACTCGCTCGTGGTGCCGAGGATGGTCACCTCCCGTTCCAGATTGGCCACCGAGACCGGTGCCTCGCCGATCGAGACGGGTGCGATGCGCTCTACATAGGGCGAGCGCAAGAGCGCCAGCGCGTCCTGGAGTGTCAGGTCACGGGGGGTCTCCCCCAACAGCGGCGGGGGCCCGCCGGCGGTCTCGTTGCGTCCCGGCAGCACGATCAGGAGATGGGTGCCGAGCTGGGTGAATTCCTCCAGCACGTAACGCCGCGCCCCATCGCCCAAAGCGGAGAGCAGCACCACCGCGGCCGAGCCGAAGGCCACGGCCAGAAGCGTGAGCCAGCTCCGCGCACCGTGCGCAGACAGGGTTCGCGTGGCATTGGTCAGCGTATCGGTAAGCCGCATCGATCTCCTGGACAGCGTCAGGCGGGGTACTAAGGCGATTTCTGTCAATGTTCATACCATCTGACTTGTCTTGACGCCCGCCTTCGGTGTCGCGCCACCAGTCACATCGCCCGGCGATGCTCC
>JANQGF010000404.1 GCA_028277465.1 Chromatiaceae bacterium | reverse complement strand
GATTCAGAAACAAGTGGTACAACTTGAGCCGCCCTTGTTGGGCACGCTCCGCTTTGCCCAACCTACGGTGTGTAGGTTGTTTCTGAATCATTACTTAGGGGGATCGACGCTGCGCAGGCACCACTCAGCGAGCGCCCGACCAAGGACCCGCCATCACCGATTCTCGCGCAAGAGCGGTTCCAGAGCCGGCCAGACATTGTCCAAGATGCGTTCTTGCGCCTCGGCAGTTGGATGAATCCCATCGGCCTGCATGAGTGCCCAGTCTTCGGCCACGTCGCGTAGCAAGGCAGGCACCAAGGGGACGCCCTCTGCCTCCGCGACCCCTCGGAACACGGCTTGAAAGCCCCGCGTATAAGCCGCACCGTAGTTGGGCGGCAGGCGCACGCCCACCAGTAGAACCCGGCCTCCGGTGGCGCGCACGCGGCGGATCAGTTCGGTCAGATTCTCTCGAACGACCCGGAAATCGAGACCGCGCAGCCCGTCGTTCGCACCCAGCTCGATCACCACCACCGCCGGGTGGTGCTGAGCGAGCAACGACGGCAGTCGTGTCAAACCCCCGGCCGTCGTGTCCCCGGAGACACTCGCGTTGACCACGCGGTGCGGCAGGCCGCGTTGGCTCAGGCGTTCATCGAGTAGCCACACCCAGCTGTCTTCGCGGGCGAGTCCGTAACCGGCGCTCAGACTGTCGCCGAGCACCAGAATCACCGGGTCTTCGGCAGAGGCGACAAGCGGCATCCAGAGCACAAGCATCAGGAGTCGACGGATCATGTCAGTACCAATGGCTCAAACCGTGTCGAAGGCGATCGGATTGGGCAAGCATCTTAATGGGCCGGCTGGCGGCTTGACCATCCTCGAACAGCTCGACCTAGAGGTACAGGCCGGCGAGGCGGTCGCCATCCTCGGCGCCTCCGGGTCCGGCAAGTCGACCCTGTTGGGACTGCTGGCCGGTCTCGACGAGGCGACCAAGGGCGAGGTCTGGCTCTGCGGCCAACGTATCGGCGACTTAGACGAGGATGGCCGCGCCGAGTTGCGCAGCGGGCGGGTCGGATTCGTGTTCCAGAACTTCCAGCTGCTTCCGACCTTGACCGCGCGCGAGAACATCCTGCTCCCGCTCGAGCTGACCGGTACCCCGGGAGCGGCTCGACGGGCCGCTGACGCCTTGGAGCGAGTCGGACTCACCGCGCGCGCGGATCATTATCCGCGCCAACTCTCCGGCGGAGAACAGCAAAGGGTCGCCATCGCCCGCGCCTGCGCGCCCAGGCCCGCCGTGCTCTTCGCCGACGAGCCCACCGGCAACCTCGACCAGGTCACGGGCAAACAGATCGTCGATCTCTTGCTCGACCTGCGACACGACACCGGCGCGGCACTGGTGATGGTCACGCACGACCCCCGCCTGGCCGAACGTTGCGACCGCCGGCTCCAGATGGACGGCGGCCGCCTGGAGCCGCTGGCATGACCGCCTGGCGCATCACATTGCGCCTCCTGCGCCGGGATTGGCGCAGCGGCGAGATCTATCTGCTGGCCGCGGCCCTGGTCCTGACCGTCGCGGCGATCACCGCCGTCGGCTTCTTCACCGATCGCGTCGAGCGCACCATGGCACGCCAAGGCAGCGAGCTCATCGCCGCCGACCTCGCGATCCAGGCCTCCTCGGCGCCGCCCGCCGGATGGGCGGACGAGGCCGGCAGGCGCGGCCTCGCGAGCGCTCGCGCGCTGGAGTTCCGCAGCGTGATCCTGGCGGAGGAGGGGGCGCGTCTCGTACAGATACGCGCGGTCGACCCCCAGTACCCATTGCGCGGCCGTTTGCGCGTGCGTGATCGCCTGGAGGGGCCGGAACGGGCGGTGGCGGGCGGACCGCCCGCGGGCGAGGTCTGGTTGGAACCGCGTTTGCTTCGACTGCTCGGGCTGCAGATGGGTGACCCGCTCGGGCTCGGCGAATCGGAACTGCGCATCGGCGCCATCTTGAGCCACGAGCCGGATCAGGGCGGAAACCCCTTCAATCTCGCCCCGCGGGTTCTCATGAACCGAGCCGATCTGGCGGCCACCGGTCTCATCACGCCCGCCGCCCGCGCAACCCACCGCCTGCTCATCGCCGGCGATTGGGAGGCGATTGCAGGCTTCAGGCGCTGGGCGGAGCCGCGCCTGCCGCCCAACACCGCGATCCTCGAACCCAGCGACGCGCGGCCCGAATTCGCCTCCGCGGTCGACCGGGCCTCACGTTTCCTCCATCTAGCCACCCTGGTGACCCTTCTGGTCGCAGGCTCCGCGATCGCGCTCGCCAGCCATCGACTGGTGGAGCATCAGATCGATGCCGTGGCGATCATGCGCTGCCTGGGCGCACCGCGACACCTCTTGATGCGGGTCTTCATCCTGAGACTAGGGCTACTCGGTCTGGTCGCGAGTCTGGTCGGCTGTCTCTTGGGCTGGATCGGCCAACTCGGGCTGGCGGCGGCACTCGCGGATTGGTTCCGCGCGGACCTGCCCCCCGCCTCGCTTGCTCCGATCACGGTCGGTGTCGCCACGGGGATGGTCACGCTGCTGGGTTTCGCGGTCCCGCCGTTGCTTCAGCTGGGCCGGGTCACGCCATTGCGCGCGCTACGCCGTGATCTGGGTACGCCTCGCGCCCCCGCCGCCCTCACCCTCGCGGCCGCCGGACTGGCCCTAGCGCTTCTGATCGTCTGGCAGGCCAATGACTTCGCGCTCGCCTGGAAGCTCCTGGCCGGGGTTCTCGGAACCTTGGTGACCCTGATCCTCCTGGTGCTTGGTCTGGTCCGGATCGCAGGCCGACTCGCCGCGCGGACCCGTGGCGTCTGGCGGCTCGGGCTGGCTGCGCTGGCCCGGCGTCCCACCGGGGCAATCCTGCAGATCGCCGGCTTCGGGATCGGCATCCTCGCCCTTCTTCTGCTGGCCGTGGTGCGCGTGGACCTTTTGCGGACCTGGCAGGAGACCCTTCCGGAGGGCGCACCCAATTACTTCCTGATCAATGTCCAGCCCCGAGAGGTGGAGCCTCTCGCGGCGTTCCTGAGCGAGCAGGGGTTCGGGGAGACGGAACTCTTCCCGATGATTCGGGGCCGTCTGATCCGCGTCAATGCCCGGGCGGTGCAACCCGCCGATTATCCAGACCCCAGAGCGGAGCGATTGGTGACGCGCGAATTCAATTTGAGCTACGCCGACACCCCCCAGATCGACAACCGAGTCGTCGCCGGCACCTGGTGGCCGGACGCCGAAGCGCCACCGCAGTTCTCGGTCGAGCAGGGCGTCGCCGAGACGCTCGGCATCGAGCTGGGCGACCTGCTGACATTCTGGGTCTCCGGCCACGAGGTCCAGGGTCCGGTCACGAGTCTGCGCGAGGTCCAGTGGGACAGCTTCAACGTCAACTTCTTCGTGACCGCGACGCCGTCACTCCTGGCTGGCGAGGCGGCGACCTTCATCACCAGCTTCTACCTGCCTCCCGATCGCAGTGGGTTGATCCCAGAGTTGGTCCGACGCTTCCCGAGCGTGACACCGCTCGACGTGGACGCCATCCTGGGTCAGGTTCGAGAGGTGATCGATCGGGGTGTGCTCGCGGTGGAGTATGTGTTTCTCTTCACCCTGGCCGCCGGATTGCTCGTCATGCACGCCGGAATCCAGGCGAGCCTGGAGGAACGCAAGGCCGAACACGGCATCCTGCGCACCCTGGGTGCCGGACGCCGAGCATTGCTCGGGAGTCTGGCGGTCGAGTTCACCGTCGCCGGTCTCCTGGCCGGTCTCCTGGCCTCCTGCTTCGCCGAGGCGACCGGCTGGGTGCTGGCCGAGCAGCTCTTCGGGCTGGAGTTCGACCTCAATCCCTCGCTCTGGGCGGTCGGGGTGTTCGGCTCGGCCTTCCTCATTGGCCTGGCCGGCACGCTCGCCACCTATCCACTCGTGATCCGGCCACCCCTACAGACGTTGAGGCGCGCGAACTGAACCGCGTCCGGAGCGAGAGGCGTCGCTTTCATTTTGTGCTTGGCTTTGGGGGGTTCATCGACATCGCTGGAGACGCGGTTTAAATTTTATATTTTTTAATCTCTTAAACCGCGACAGCGCCGATGCTTGTCGTGGCTGCCAAGGCCGATCCAATCAAAGAACTTCGCAGACCGCGCTCGGCGCGGTTTAGGAGCCCAAAAAAAAGGCGGGACATCCCGCCTCGTTACGATACCGACGCCAACCGTCCTCAGCCCTTGACCCAGTTGCCGAAATTGTCGGTGTTCTTCTCTTCGCCATCGCCGTAACCCGCCTCGTAGGCCTCGGTGAGGCGCTGCTCTTCGCGCTTCGGGTTCTGGAGGAAACCGCACTGCCACCCTTGGATGTATTCGTCGTCGACACCTAGCTGCTCCATCTTGGTCACGGCATCGTAATAAAACTGATTCATTTTCGGTCTCCGAACTAGTTCATGGGCGAAGGCCTCGTCGGTCAAGACGCGTCCCTCAATTCGATCATCTCTATTAGGCAGACTCGGGCCTGGCGACCTCGATCACACCCAGTCCTCTCACGCATCTTCTCTCGGACGGAGCGTTGCCGGCGCCGACTCGATCACTGGAGCGAGAAGGTGATAAGAATACAGCGTTTTTCTAATAGGTGACAAGAAGCTTGGGCGATCAGCCTAAGCGTTCGATATCCATGACGATTGTCAAACACCCCCTCACTTGCAAAGCGGCCGGCAGACACCAGATCTTTGGGGGTTTCTAAGCGAGAGGGCGAACCTCGCCCCATGGAACTCCGAGGAATCGACGGCACCATGCGTCCAGCCCAACTACTCCGTGTCCTGGATCGCGAGTTCACGAGCACGGCGGAAGGACACCATACCCCCGTCATGCTCTGGGGTCCGCCAGGAGTCGGCAAGTCGCAGATGGTTGCCCAGATCGCTGAGCGTCACGATGCGCCCCTGATCGACATCCGGCTATCGCAGATGGAGCCGAGCGATCTGCGAGGCATCCCCTTCCGCAGCGGCGATCGCGTGGAGTGGGCGATCCCTGCCATCCTTCCGGACACCCAACGCCACGGGCCAAGAGGTATCCTCTTCCTGGACGAGATCACCTCCGCCCCTCCAGCCGTCTCGGCGGCGGCCTACCAGCTGATCCTCGACCGGCGGCTCGGCGAGTATCGGGTCCCGACGCACTGGGCCATCTTCGCGGCCGGCAACCGTCAGGGTGACCGTGGCGTCACCTACAGCATGCCGGCGCCCCTGGCCAACCGATTCTCCCATTTCGAGGTCGAGACGCATCTGGACGACTGGGTCGCCTGGGCCTATGCGAACGCCATCGACGAGCGTGTGATCGCCTTCCTGCGTTTTCGCCCGGAGCTGCTCTTCGATTTCGACCCGGCCCATAACCCGGTGGCCTTTCCATCGCCCAGATCCTGGGAGTTCGCTCATCGTGGTCTCAGCAAGTTCGAGGACCAGCCCGATCTGCTGCAGGGTACCTTGCAGGCTTGCGTCGGACCAGCCGCGGGTATCGAGCTGAAGGCCTTCATCGACAGCCTCGACCAGATGCCGGATCTGGATGCCATTCTCAGGGGCGAGACCCTGTCGGTACCGGACGAGATCGACCTCCAATATGCGGTCGCGGCTGCCCTGGTCGGCCGGGCGATCCGAGTCCAAACCGAGGAGCAAGGCCCCGAGGCGATCGGGAACATCCTCCGCTACGCAGAGCGCTTCCCGCAACGCGAGATGGGCGTCATGCTGGTGTCGGATCTGCATCGGGCAGTGGGTAGCCGGCTGTTTGAACTCCCCGCCTTCGCCGGCTGGGCCCAGTCCGTCTCTGATTTCCTGTTATACGACTGACCTGACCATGGAATCGGATCGATCGACCGTCGAGACCAAACTGGCCGCCGCGCGGGCGCGTCTGATCCTGGACAAGCCCTTCCTCGGTGCCCTGGTACTGCGCCTCCCCTTGGAGGCCGCCAAACCCGATTGGTGCCCAACCACGGCGACCGACGCGCGCGCCTTCTACTACAACCCAGACTATATCCGGTCACTGAGCCTGGATCAGACCCAGTTCATGCTCGCCCATGAGGCACTCCATTGCGCCTTGTCGCATTTCGCGCGGCGCCAGCATCGCGTCAAGCACAGGTGGGATCTGGCCTGCGACTACGCCATCAATCCGCTCCTGGTCGGCGACGGACTCACGCCGCCACCGAGTATGCAGGTGAAGACACGGTTCGAGGGCCTAGCCGCCGAAGAGATCTATCCGCTGCTTGATGACCAGGACGACGAAGCGCAGACCCTGGATCGGCACCTCTACGACCGTGACGACCAACGCGGCGACACTGAGTCCGGGAGGAGCAAGGCCGATCCACAACCGCAGGGCGACCCGGCTGATCAGCCGACAACGGGCGATGGATCGAGCGACCAACCCCAGCGCCCCGACCCGCGGGATCAGGGCACCGGCAGCGCCGAGCCCCCGCCGCTGAGCCGCGACGAACGAGAGACCCTCTCGCTCCAGTGGCAGCAACGCCTGGCCGGCGCCGCCCAACAGGCGATGCAGGCGGGCAAGCTCAGCGGCCAGATGGCACGACTGATCGACCAGCTGCTCCAGCCTCAGCTGCCCTGGCGTATGCTTCTGGCGCGCTACCTGTCCGCCGCGGCGCGCGACGACTACAGTTATGGGCGCCCCTCGCGCCGCGAGGGCGACTACATCCTCCCCAGCCTGCACAGTCGCCAGTTGGAGCTGGTGGTCGCAGTGGATACCTCGGGCTCGGTCAAGGATGCCGAGCTCGACGAATTCATCGGGGAGATCGATGCGATCAAGGGACAGGTGCGGGCTCGGGTGACCCTCTTGCCATGCGACGCCGACATCGCCGAAGGCGCACCTTTTCATTTTGAGCCCTGGGAGGAGTTCCGCCGTCCGGACCGGATCACGGGCGGCGGCGGCACCAGTTTCCTGCCCGTTTTCGATTGGGTCACCCGCGAAGACACTCGGCCGGACCTGCTCATCTATTTCACCGATGCCAAGGGCGAGTTCCCGACCCGAGAACCAGACTATCCGGTGATCTGGCTGGTGAAGGGTCGCGCGGAGGTGCCCTGGGGGCAGCGGATCCAGTTGAATTGAGCAGCCGCCTTCTCCCTTGACCCCAGTTCATGGTTTTTTCATGATCATCCCGCTTTCATCGGTCATACTTGGTGGCACTGTCGCCCCTTGACGGCGATCCAGAGTCGCACGCGAACGAATCCAGGCTCTCTCACCAAGGAATGACACTTCAGACGCACAGGCGTCGCCTCAGACGCATCTTGGCTGCAACCGCTGTGCTCGCCCTGATCTGCGCCGGTCAGGCACCCGCGCAGACCTTCGATCTCCCCGATCTCGGCAGCTCCGCCGACACCCTGATGAGCAGCGGCGCAGAGATCCGGTTGGGCAAGGCGTTCATGCGCAGTGTGCGCGAGTCCTTGCCGGTCTTGGATGACCCAATCCTGACGAGTTACATCGAGTCGCTGGGGCTGTCGTTGGTCGCCGCCGATCCTAGCGCGAGCGGCCGCTTCACCTTCTTCGTCATCGACGAACCCCTGGTGAACGCCTTCGCCGGCCCGGGCGGCTATGTCGGCGTCTATGCGGGTTTGATGCTGGCTGCCGAGACCGAGAGCGAGCTGGCCGCCGTGCTGGCCCACGAGATCGCGCATGTCACTCAGCGCCATCTGATGCGCAGCATCGAGGACCAAAGCAAGCTCAGCATTCCGGCGACGGCCTTACTGGTTGCCGCCGCCATCCTGGGCGCCCAGGTCTCGGCGGATGCCGGGGCTGCGGCCATCGCCGGCATCCAGGCCGCCGCCCTGCAGCGCCAGATCAACTTCACCCGCGACAACGAGAAGGAGGCCGACCGGCTCGGCATCGCGACCCTGGCGAACGCCGGTTTCGATCCTTACGCGATGGCCGGTTTCTTCGAGCGCCTCGCCAAGTCGAGCCGGGTCTACGAGAACAAGGCACCCGAGTTCCTGCGCACTCATCCCGTAAACACCAACCGCATCGCCGACGCGCTCGACCGGGCCGACGACTTCGGTGCGCGCCAACGGCCCGACGGTCTGCGCTTCCAATTGGCACGCGCGAAGCTGCGCCAGCGCTCCTATGACCGCGCGGAGCAGGCCGTCTCACACTTTCGGGCGACGCTACGCGAGGGCCGTCATCGCAACGAGACGGCTGAGCGCTATGGTTACGCCCTGGCACTGGAGCGCGCCGGCCGGTTCGCCCAGGCGAAGACCGAGACGGCCTCTCTGCTCGCCGCTCACCCCAGCCTGCAGGAGTTCATCCTGCTCGATGCACGGCTCGATCTGAAGCAGGGCCAGACCGAGCGGGCGCTGCAGCATCTGAGGCAGGCGATCAGTCTCTCCGGACAGAGTTGGCCGTTGCGCATCGCCTACGCCAAGGCGCTCATCGCCGCCAAGAGGCCGAACAAGGCGATGGACGAGCTCATGACCGTGGCCCGGCTGCGCCCGGGCAATGCCATGCTTTACGAGCTGCTCGAACAGGCGGCGTTGAAGGCGGGAAATCGAGCGGCCACCCATCGGTTCCGTGCCGAGAAGCTCTATGCCGAAGGCGATGTCGAACCCGCCATCCGTCAGCTTGAGATCGCATTGCGCCAACGCGATATCCCCTATCACGACGCGGCTCAAATTCAGGCCCGACTAGACACCTGGCGGGAAGAGGAGCGCGATCGCAAGCGGGACAAGAAGGGCCGCGCGGAGACCAGCCTGCAGGTCCTGCGGTAACGGCCTTGCTGGCACCGGCAGCACTGGGCCGCTGGCAGCAGTTTCAAGACTCGCAGGAGTGAGGTAAGCTCAATTCCATGCCGGTGTGAGCGCAGCGGCCCTCGGACCCAGTTGGTTTCGCGAGTTCTGCCGACCCTCGCAGCAACTGCGGGCTCCGGCCGCTTGCCGGGATGGCAGAGACGCGAACGACGACGTGCGGCGGACCATGCCAGCGGAAGATACCTCAGGTGCGAGCGCCCCGCCCAAGCGAGAGGGCAGATACAATCAGACGCCAAGGCGTCGTTCGGCGGGGGACCTCGCCACGGCCACGCCGAGCAGAGCAAGGCGTCCATTGACCCAACCACCAATATTCGACTAGGAGATTCTGAATGATCGACGCAAAGCGCAGAACCCTGCTCAAAGGCTCCCTCACTGCCGGTTCTGTCGGGGCCGCAGTTGGTGCGGGCCTGCTTTCGCCGCAACTGGTCCTTGCGGACTGGAATGCCACCGCCTTCCAGGCCAAGGATATGTCGACCGCATTGAGCGACCTGATGGGCAGCGATACCGCCGAAACCAGCGACCAGATCAAGATCAAGGCACCTGATATCGCTGAGAACGGTGCCGTGGTACCCGTCACGGTCGAGACGGACCTCCCCGGGGTCACCGCCATTACCATCATTGCGGCTGGGAATCAGACCCCCTTGGTTGCCTCCTTCGACCTGGGTGAATCCGCCGTCCCCTTCGTCTCCACCCGCATCAAGATGGCCAAGACTGCCGACGTGGTTGCGGTGGTGAAGGCAGACGACAAGCTCTACCAGAACACCAAGAGCGTCAAGGTCACCATCGGCGGTTGCGGCGGCTGAATCCGGCGGACCCATGACTGCGACCATCACCTGAGATCACCAGAGACGAGGTAACGAGAGTGTCCGACATCAAGATTCGCGCCAAAATGAGCGGTGACGAGACCACCGTGAAGTGCCTGATGAGCCACCCGATGGAGACGGGCCTGCGCAAAGACAGCAAGACCGGCGAGTTGGTCCCGGCCCATTTCATCCAGGAAGTGGTCTGCAGGACCAAGGATCAAGTGGTCATGAACGCTTCTTGGAGTGGCGGCGTGTCCAAGAACCCCTATCTCTCCTTCAAGTTCAAGGGCGGCGCGATTGGCGACCCGATCGAGATCACCTGGAAGGACAACCAGGGCGAGACCCAGAGCGCGACCGCGACGATCAAGTAAGGCGATTGCCGGATTGGCGTCTGCCTTCAAGGAGCGTCGGCAGGCGCATCACCGGGCGATGTGACGCGGCTGGCGCGACGCAGAAGGCGGGCGTCAAGACCAGCCAGGTGGGATGAGAATTGACAGAAATCGCCTAAGCCAGGGCCTGGCGCGGGCGAGATACCGGACGGAGGCTGGCCGGTGCTTGAACTCAGACGGCTGGCCCCACGCGACCGACGAGCCTGAAGACGTGCTCGTCATCCAAGGGTCCAGTGTAGACCTTGGGCGCACCCACGGGCCGGCGACGGAAACGCTTGTAGGGCCAGAGATATTGCTCCGGGCAGATCATGACGCAGCGCTCGATCCCGCGGTTGAGTGCGGTCGCGGCGACGAGGTCGTCGTCGCTGTCGATCCCCTCTGGTGCTCGGATACAGTGCATCCTGAATCCACTCCCATTCGCGAGACGCTCGGCGAACATGAAGATCACCGGGGCACCCGTGCGGCGGGCAAGACGATTGACGAGCAGCATGGTGAAGGCGGGGACGCCGAAGAAGGGGGCGAACACGGCCCCTTTGTCCGCTTTCGGCTCCTGATCCGGCAGGATCCCGACATAATCGCCGCGCTCCAGTGCCTGTAGCAGGACGCGAATGCCTCTAGACGTGATGGGCGCGAGTTCGGCGCCGCTGCGGGCACGCGACGTCAGGATCAGGTCATCCAGGTATTTCTGGGGCTTGTAGAAGATGGAAGTCGGCCCCTGGGCGGCCAGATAGAGCCCCGCCAGCTCCCAGGCACCCAGATGGGGCGAGAGTACAATCAGCCCTTTGCCCTCTTCGCGACGCAGCAAGTCGGCCCCCTCGACTTCGCGTACCAACGACAAGGCCTGCTCGGCGGGTCGCAACCAGAGATAGGCGATCTCGAGATAGGTCTTACCGAACTCCTTCAGGTTGCGATCGCGCAACCGCACCTGTTCCTCTGGCCTCAGGTCGCGTAGCGCGAGCGCGATATTGATCAGGCCATTGCGACGCTGTTTGTTCGGCCAGCGCGACACCAGCCAGCCGATGGCTGCACCCAGGCGATGAATGAGCGACAAGGGTAGCCGTGCCACCAGGCGCATGATGAGGCGCGCGAACCTGTCTTTGATCAACCGACCCAGTGGGCGTCGATCTGTCACTGCAGTGTCCGTCAAACGACTCTCCCGAAGAGATGGCGCGGTCGTCCCGCACATTGAAGATGACGCAGCCCGGCCAATTGCTAGACTGCGCAAACCGCACCTTTAGAACTAAACCGCGCCCAGCGCGGTATGCGATGTCTCTGGTTTGGATCGGTCTTGGCAAACTCGACGACTGTCTGAGCGAGCGCGGTTTAAGCTATGAAAAACTATGAA
>JANQGF010000403.1 GCA_028277465.1 Chromatiaceae bacterium | reverse complement strand
ACCAGTCACATCGCCCGGCGATGCTCCTGGTGGCGCTCCTTGAAGGCGAGCCTCAATCCGGCGCCATCTGGTATAAACATTTCCGGCAATCGCCTAAGCTCTCTCGGCCAGCCACTCCCGGGCCGCACCAAGGATAAAGGTAACCCGATCTTCACCCATTTACCATTCGGCCAGCCGGTGATAATACACGCGAATGGGCCGACGCGCATTCGCCCATTCTCGTGGTGATCGCAGATCCTCCACGAAGTGGCGGTCGAACCTATCTTCGGCGCGAGGAGCCTGAGCTCATCGCCTTCAGCAGCTCCCTGTCCGGATGACACGAGTAGGCGAGCGCGACGAGCACCCCTGCCGGACCTGCGCGGCGTCAAGGTGTGACAACGCGGCCTCGATCATCGGTTGGTCCAAGCACCTCGTTGGTGGGAGCGGCGCCCCGCCGCGAAAAGCGCGCGATCGCGGCGAGGCGCCGCTCCCACGTGATGCCGCCGCATGATGCGCGATGCCGACCACCTTGCGCCCGATGCGAATTCATCAATACGAAATAGCCGCTTGCTATGCTCCGCGCCCGGAGGCGCCAGGGTACCGTCTTCGGCAGATCCTAGCGCTCCTTCCACTCACTTCATATCATCTTATCCGTCCAGGAGCTACCATGCCCCGTCTGACTCCAAGAGTTGCCGCAGTCCTTCTCGGACTGACAGCCAGTATCGGCTATGTCGCCTGCTCGGCCGACGAGGTGAATGACTTCTACGAATTCGAAGACAATGCCAAGGCCAAGCCTGCCGTCCAATTGGGGCCGCGTCCCTACTTCCTGATCGATGACATGGCCGATGGCAGCCTCAAACGCAGGCTGCTGGCCTGTGCCGACAGCGAGATGCGCAAGACGCCCTTCTCCATCGGCCACCGCGGCGCCTGCATGCAGTTTCCGGAGCACACGCAGGAGTCCTATGTCGCCGCCGCACGCATGGGTGCCGGGATCCTCGAGTGCGACGTCACCTTCACCAAAGACAAGCAGCTGGTCTGTCGTCATTCCCAGTGCGACCTGCATACCACCACGAACATCGTGGCTACCCCACTGGGTCGCAAGTGCACCGAGCCTTTCACCCCGGCTCAGTACGATGCCGCCGGTCATCTGGTCACGCCGGCCTCGGCCAAGTGCTGCACCAGCGACATCACCCTCGCCCAGTTCAAGCGGCTGCGGGGCAAGATGGATGCATCCAACCCCAAGGCGACGACGCCTGAAGAATACCTGGGTGGCACCGCTAACTGGCGCACGGACCTCTACTCGGGCCCGACCAGCGGGACCCTCATGACCCATGCCGAGAGCATCGAGCTGTTCAAATCGCTGGGGGTCAAGATGACCCCGGAGCTGAAGGCGCCGAGCGTTCCCATGCCTTTCGACGGCTACACTCAGGAGGATTACGCCCAGCAGATGATCGACGAGTACCGGACCGCCGGCGTCCGGCCGCGGGACGTCTATCCCCAGTCGTTCCAGATCGAGGACGTCCGCTACTGGATCGCCAACGAGCCGAGCTACGGCAAACGGGCGGTCTTTCTGGATGAGCCGGCGGACGATCAGGATTACCCCGACGCCGCCGAGCTGGCTGGATACAAGGCCGAGGGGATCAACTTCATCGCGCCACCCATGTGGGCACTCCTGAAGACGACTCGGCAGAACCGCATCGTGCCGTCTCAGTACGCAAAGGACGCCAAGGCCGCTGGCCTCAACATCCTCACCTGGACCCTAGAGCGCTCTGGCGTCCTGGCCGACGGTAACAATGGTTGGTACTACCAGACGATCGACAAGGCGATCTCGCGCGAGGGTGACATGATGCAGGTCCTGCATGTCTTGGCCAAGGATGTCGGTATCCGGGGGATCTTCTCGGACTGGCCGGCGACCGTGACCTACTACGCCAACTGCATGGGATACCGACGCTGAGAGAGTCGTCATGCGGGTCTGAGGCGGCACGGCGTGCGCGAACGGCTTCGGCAACTCCCCGATGCCGCCCAGGTGCGGGCGATGCGCCGCGGACAGCGCGTCGTCCGCTATGCCGGTCTGGTGATCTGCTGCCAGCGTCCCGGCACCGCCTCAGGCGTCCTCTTCATAATGACGGAGTCGCGCCTCGATCCGACGACACGATATCCTCTGCTCAGGTCACCAATGCGCGCTCGGCCGGCGGCGCCGTACCCCCGGCCCTCTGTTCGGCGATCGCCCGATGCATGAGGATATTGAGCATGCGCATCGTGGCACCGATCGCGGCGAAGACCTGGTTGGAGTGAACGCCACGGGTGCGTAGCTCGCCCTCCTCGGCCTCCCAGGTGATGCTGCACTCGGTCAATGCATCGGTCCGGCCACCCTTGGGGATACGCACCTCGTAATCCAGCAGTGGCGGCAGGGTCAAACCGCGCCGCTTCACCACCTTGGCCAGGGCACTCATGAAGGCGTCGAAGCCGCCATTGCCACTGCCGACCGCGGTATGGGTCTCGTCATTGAGGCGCAGCTTGATACTGGCCGTCGACTCCAAATCCAGCGTCGAGGCCACGGAGCAGGCCAGCAGCTCGGCATGGTCATAGTCCTTGCTCTCCAACACCTCGGCGATGATGAAGGGCAGGTCCTCGATGGTGATGGTCTTCTTGGAGTCACCGAGCTCGACGATCCGCTTGAGCACCTTGCGCTGATTGGCCTCCGAGAGGTCGATGTCCAACCGCTCCAGGTTCTTGGCGAGCGACGCCTTGCCGGCAAGCTTGCCCAGGGCGTACTTGCGGCGCCGGGCAAAACGCTCGGGCGAGAGACGGGTGTGATAGAGGCTGCCCTTCTTGTCGCCGTCCGCGTGGATGCCGGCGGTCTGGGTGAAGACATCGGCACCTACGATCGGCGCATTGTCCGCGATCCGCTTGCCGGAGAAATATTCCACCAGCTCGCTGACCCGCGCCAGGTGGGTCTCGTCGATCCCCACCTGGTATCCGAGCTGGTCGCGCAGATTCACGGCGACCTCTGCCAGCGAGGCGTTGCCCGCCCGCTCACCCAGACAGTTGACGGTACAGTGCACCGTGGCGGCGCCCGCCCGGACCGCGGCGAGCACGTTGGCGGTCGCGAGTCCGTAGTCGTTGTGCGGGTGGAAGTCGAACTGCAAATCGGGAAACCGACCAATCATGTCCGAAACGGCGGCGAAGACCCCCTCAGGGGTCATGATGCCAAGCGTGTCCGGGAGCATGAAGTGCCCGATACCACTGTCGGCGAGACGCTCGACCAAACCGAAGACATAGTCCGGATTGTCCCGGTAACCATTCGACCAATCTTCCAGATAAAGGTTGACGGTCAAGCCGCGCGCGCGTGCCGCTGACAGGGTCGCCCGGACGTCGGCGGCGTGCTGGTCCAGCGTCTTGCCGAGCTGACCACGACAGTGCTTCTCGCTGCCCTTGGCGAGCAGGTTGAGGACGCGACCACCGGCACCAAGGATCCAGTCCAGACTCTCACCTTTGTCGACGAATCCGAGCACCTCGACCCGATCGGCGAACCCGCGCTCCTCGGCCCAGGCGATGATCTGTGCAACCGCATCGGCCTCACCGGAGGAGACCCGCGCCGAGGCGACCTCGAGCCGATCGACCCGTACCTGCTCCAACAGCGCCTTGGCGAGATTGACCTTCTCATCGGGCGAAAAGCACACACTTTGCGTCTGCTCGCCGTCACGCAGCGTGGTATCCAGAATGGAAACATAGCGACTGGATTGGGTCATGTGGTCGATCTCGTCAAGCATGGAAGCCCATCGTCGATCCATGGTGAAATCGCGACGGTGGAATCTCTGTCAAGCCGCGGCCCCGAGCCTCGACTCCAGATGTCCGCGCACGGCATCGACGGTCGCATCCAGCTCGACACAGCGCACCTCCTTGTCCAGCAAGCCTCGAAGCGACGGCGGCGGCGCCGCCTCCCGACCGATGGCCTCTCGTACCGCCTCGTTGAACTTGGCCGGGTGAGCCGTGGCGAGACAGACGCAATCCGGCACACCGCGCGCGGCATGCACGCCCACGGCGGTATGCGGACAGAGGATGTCGCCGCTCGCCGCGAAGGTGGCGGCGATCTGCTCCAGGGTCTCTGCGTCGCTCGCCGCCGCGGCGCTGAAGTCGAGCTGGACCTGGGCGTGATGCGCCGGCTCGACCTGGAGACGACCGGTCTTTCGCATCGCCTCGAGCAGGGCACGGACTCGTCCCGTCTCACCCTCGTGCAGATAGTAGAGATAGCGCTCGAAGTTGGAGGCGATCTGGATGTCCATGGCCGGGCTGAGTGTCCGGTGGACCTCCTCGCCGACCGCGTAGACGCCAGTATGCACGAAACGCGTCAGGATATCGTTGCGATTGGTCGCGATCACTAGACGCTCCACCGGCAGCCCCATGCGCCGGGCGAGATAGCCGGCGAAGACATCGCCGAAGTTCCCTGTCGGCACCGAGAAGCTCAGACGACGCTCCGGGTCGCCGCCACTGATCCGACCCCAGGCGAAGAAGTAGTAGACCATCTGGGCGAGGATCCGGACCCAGTTGATCGAGTTGACCGCCCCGAGATGATAGGCGGACTTGAAAGGCAGGTCCTCGAACAGCGACTTGACGATGCGCTGGGCGTCGTCGAAGGTCCCGCGCAGGGCGATATTGTGCACGTTTGCGTCCAAGACCGTGGTCATCTGCCGTTCCTGGATGGCCGAGATCCGCCCCTTGGGATGAAGGATGAAGACCTGGATCCGCTCCTTCCCGCGCAGGCCTTGGATGGCGGCCGAGCCCGTGTCGCCCGAGGTGGCGCCCAGGATATTGACCCGGCCACCCTCGCGGGCGAGCAAGTACTCGAAGAGGTTCCCGAGAAACTGCAGTGCGATGTCCTTGAAGGCCGCGGTCGGACCGTGGAAGAGCTGCAGCAACCGTAGGTCTCCGCGTGCGACCACCGGAGTCACCTCGGGATGGGTGAAGGACGCGTAAGAGCGCTCGATCAGTGCCGACAGATCGTGACGCGGGATGGCAGCGCCGACAAAGGGCGTGAACAATTCCAGCGCCAGCTCGCGAAAATCGAGGCTGGACCAGCGGGTCAGGGTCGAGGCGTCGACCCGGGGCAGTTCGGCGGGCACCAAGAGGCCGCCGTCGGTCGCGAGCCCCATGGTGACCGCCTCCGCAAAACCGATCGGGGCGATCCCGCCCCTTGTACTCAAATAGTGCATTATGTTCTCTGGTGTTCAGGCCGGCGCCGGCTCGGGGTCCGAAACCTCAGGTGCGGCGCGAACCAGGGGTTCGCGGATGGCCAGGGCAGCGCCTCGAGTGCCTCTCCACGACCGGCTGTCGAGGGTAAGAAACCCGACTTCGATTGGCAACTGGCGTTGCAGCCAGCGGGGCTGCGCCAACCGATATCGGCCGACGCATCGAGCCCAGTCAATGGTAAACATTGAACGGAGCGCCGCGTCAGTCGTTGACAGCACAGTAAACCGGACAAGACAATGCGGGGCGTTTGTCTCACCCGACAGATACGGCGGACAGACACTTAGAAGAAACGACTGAGGGGGCTTCTGTCGCTATCTGACTTCCTGAACCACGCCTCGGCGGGTTCCAGTCATCGCCCCGTCACCCCGACCCATCATGTCTCTTAAACATAAATCTCGAACGGAGTGACATTGACATGACACCCGATAAACGCTCGGATTATTGGAAGGCGAACCTTCGTCTTCTGACAATCCTGCTCATCATCTGGTTCGTCGTCTCCTACGGCTTCGGCATCCTGCTCGTCGAGCCGCTCAACGCCATTCAAATCGGCGGCTATCCGCTCGGTTTCTGGTTTGCCCAACAGGGCTCGATCTACACCTTCCTGGTGCTGATCTTCGTCTATGCCACCAGCATGAACAAGCTGGATCAGAAATTCGACGTCGGCGAGGATTAAGGAGCGCGCACCATGACTGCACTCGAGATCTGGACCTATGGTGTCGTCGGCGCGACCTTCGCGCTCTATATCGGCATCGCCATCTGGGCTCGCGCCGGCACCACCGGCGAGTTCTATGTCGCCGGCGGCGGCATTCACCCCGTCGCCAATGGGATGGCGACCGCGGCGGACTGGATGTCTGCGGCATCCTTTATTTCGATGGCCGGCCTGATCGCCTTCAACGGCTACGGCGCATCTGTGTTCCTGATGGGCTGGACCGGCGGCTACGTCCTCCTGGCGCTGCTGCTAGCGCCCTATCTGCGCAAGTTCGGCAAGTTCACGGTGCCCGAGTTCATCGGCGACCGTTACTATTCTCAGTCGGCGCGTATCGTCGCGGTCGTCTGTCTGATCCTCGCCTCCATCACCTATGTCATCGGCCAGATGAAGGGAATCGGCGTCGCCTTCTCGCGCTTCCTCGAAGTGCCGTACGAGGTGGGGCTCTATATCGGTATGGGTATCGTCGCCATCTACGCCATCCTCGGCGGCATGAAGGGCATCACCTACACCCAGATCGCCCAATACGTGGTCCTGATCTGTGCCTACACGGTCCCCGCCATCTTCATCTCGCTGAACCTCACCGGTAACCCCATCCCGCAGCTCGGCCTCGGCGGCGGCTACGTGGAAGGGGGCGCGGCCACGGGTATGTCGCTGTTGGACAAGCTGGATCAGGTGGTCACCGAACTCGGCTTCAAGGAATACACCACGCAGGTGATGGGCAGCTCATTGAACATGTTCGTCTATACCCTGTCGCTCATGATCGGCACGGCGGGGCTGCCGCACGTCATCATCCGCTTCTTCACCGTCCCCAAGGTGCGGGATGCCCGTTTCTCGGCTGGCTGGGCCCTGGTCTTCATCGCCCTGCTCTATACGACCGCACCCGCCGTCGGCGCCATGGCGCGTCTCAATCTGATGGAGACCATCCAAATCGGTCCAGTCGGCACCGAAGAGGGCAATCTGGCCTACGACGAGCGACCGAACTGGTTCAAGAAGTGGGAAGAGACTGGTCTGCTGAAGTTCGAGGACAAGAACGGCGACGGGCGGATCCAGTACTACAACGACGCCAATCCCGAGTTCGCCGCCAAGGCCGAGTCCTTCGGCTGGCAGGGTAACGAGATGGTTAAGGTCGACCGCGACATCATGGTGCTGGCCAACCCAGAGATCGCGGGTCTGCCGGCCTGGGTCGTCGCACTGGTGGTCGCCGGCGGTCTCGCCGCCGCGCTCTCGACCGCGGCCGGGCTGCTCCTGGCGATCTCCTCGGCGATCTCCCACGACCTGCTCAAGGGCGTGATCATGCCGAAGATCTCGGAGAAAAACGAGCTGATGGCAGGGCGTCTCGCAATGCTCCTCGCCATCCTCGCGGCCGGCTATCTGGGTATGAATCCACCCGGATTCGCGGCCGGTACCGTCGCCATCGCCTTCGGTCTGGCGGCATCGTCCATCTTCCCCGCATTGATGCTGGGCATCTTCGCGAAGAAGGTCAATAACACGGGCGCCATCGCCGGCATGGTCGCCGGTATCACCGTGACCTTGCTCTATGTCTTCCAGCACAAGGGCATCTTCTTCGTCAAGGGCACCGAGTTCCTCATGCCCGAGCTTGGCATGGGCGCCAACTGGTTCCTCGGTATCTCGCCGAACGCCTTTGGCGCCGTCGGCGCGCTGGTGAACTTCGTCGTCGCCATCCTGGTGGCGAAGGTCACCGCACCGCCGCCGGAGCACATCCAGCACCTGGTCGAGGACGTGCGCGTCCCGCGTGGTGCCGGCGCCGCCACCGGCCACTGACCGGGTTCGCCGAACGGCAATCCCATCGGCCCCGCTTCGGCGGGGCTTTGCTTTTCTAGCTCGGAGTCGGATCGGACTCGAGGATGACTCCAAACGGGACGCGAAGGTCAGGCCACGCTAAGATCCAGCCGAGACCAGCGATTCGAGGTACCTCAAGAGTGGACATCGAGCTGATTGAGATCCAGGAGTTCCTCGCCAGCCACCCCCCGTTCGATCGGCTTGGCCAGGAGACGCTCGCGCGCCTGCCGAGACGGCTCTCGGTGCGCTATTTCCGCCGCGGCACGACCTTTCCGCCTGAAGACGCGGATCAGCCCTTGCTGTACATCCTGCGCCGCGGGGCGGTCGAGTTACGCGACCGCCAAGGCGAACTGGTCGGCAAACTGGCCGAGGGTGATCTATTCGAGATGCCCTGCCGCACCCAGCCCGCGGAAGCAGGCCTCCAAGGCCTGACCGCTGAGGATACGCTGGTCTATGCCTTGCCCTGCGTGGATCTGTCGCAACTACGCGACGAGAACCCGACCTTTGCCGAGCACTTCGAGCAGTCCATCTCGAACCGGCTGCGCAAGGCACTGGATGTCGTGGTCGACAATCCCGCGGCAGGTACAGGACTCATGACGGTGCAGGTCCGCGACATGGTGAAGCGCCCGCCGGTCACCGCGACCCCGGACACCAGTATCCGGGAGGCGGCAGGGATCATGTCCGAACAACGCGTCTCCTCCCTCCTCATCATGGACGGGGAGCGGTTGACCGGGATGATCACGGACCGCGACCTGCGCAGCCGCTGTGTCGCCACCGGGCTTGCGACCGACCGGCCGGTACGCGAGATCATGACCGAGAAGCTCACGACCGTGGACACCGAGACGCTCGGCTTCCAGGCCCTCATTACCATGACCCGGCTCAATGTCCATCACTTACCTGTCCTCGATGGGAAGACGGTGACCGGTCTCATTTCGTCCACGGACTTGACGCGGTTCCAGAGCGCCAATTCCGTCTATCTGGTCGCGGACATCCATCGCGCTGGATCAGTCGACACCCTGACGCAGATCAGCGCCAAGATCGAGGAGCTACAGGTCCATCTCATGACCGGGGGGGCCACGGCCAATCATGTCGGTCAGGCGATCAGCGCCATCACGGACGCCATCACGCTGCGGCTGATCGAGCTGGCGGAGACCGAGCTCGGCGCACCACCGGTGCCCTATGCCTGGCTGGCGGGCGGGTCCCAGGCCCGGCGCGAACAGTCATCCCATTCCGACCAAGACAACGCCCTCCTGATCGCCGACCATCTCCGGCCCGAGGACGACGCCTATTTCTCGGCCCTTGCCAGATTCGTCAACGATGGTCTGGATGCCTGCGGCTTCGTCTATTGCCCGGGCGATGTCATGGCCTCCAACCCCAAGTGGCGTCAGCCGCTGCGCATCTGGCACAAGTACTTCGCCAACTGGATGCTGAAGCCCGAGCCCATGGCCTTGATGCTTTCCAGCGTCTTCTTCGATCTGAGACCGCTACACGACCCGGAGGGCCTCTTCACCGAGCTGCAGGAGCGCGTGCTGGAGCGCTCCCGGGCCAATCGCATCTTCATCGCCTACCTGGCTGCGAATGCGCTCAAGAACCGCCCGCCGCTCGGATTCTTCCGCAACATCGTCCTGATCCGCGGCGGCGACCACAACCACACCTTCGACATCAAGCATCGAGGGACGGTGCCCATCATCGACCTGGCCCGGGTCTATGCCCTCTCCGCGGGCATGCCGGAGACCAACACCATCGAGCGTTTGCAGTCAGCGGCCAAGTGCGACGCCCTGAGCAAGGATGGCGCGGCCAACCTGATCGACGCCTATGAATTCATCGGCACGCTGCGTATGCGCCACCAGGCACGCCAACTGCGCCAGGGCAAGAAGGCCGACAATTTCGTATCGCCGGACGATCTGTCCCCGCTCGAGCGAGGCCATCTCAAAGACGCCTTCGTGCTGATCAATACCATGCAGGAGTCACTCGGTCAGCGCTATCAGGCGGGCCGCTTCACCTAGGGCTCGCTGTGCCCTTATTGCTCGATTGGCGCCGCCGCTGGCACCTGCGTCGCGCCCCGCCCGGCCCGCTGCGCGCCTATCTGCAGCAGCCCTTTCCGCCCGTGCGCACCGACTATCGGGAGCTGGACTACCTGGCGATCGACCTCGAGACCACTGGCCTCGATTGCCGCCGTGACCAGATCCTGAGTGTCGGTTACGTCACCCTTCACGGGGTCGCCATCGACCTGTCGAGCGCGCGCCACCGCGTGGTGCGAATCGACCGCTCCATCCCCGAGGCAAGTGCCGTGATCCATCAGATCACGGACGACCAGGCCGCCATGGGCGGCGACCTCACCGAGGTGCTGGGGGAACTGCTCGGGACACTCGCGGGCAAGGTCGTGATCGCCCACCATGCGGTGGTCGAGCAGAGTTTTCTCGACCATGCCTGCCGGCGATGCTGGGGCAAAGGGCTCCCTCTACCCCTGGTCGACACCCAAGTCCTGGCGTACCGCACCTTCGAGCGCCGGCAGATCCCGTATCGAGGCTCGGATCTGCGGCTGCACGCCCTCGGCCATCGGTACAACCTCCCTCGTTACGGCGCCCATAACGCCCTGAGCGATGCGCTGGCGGCCGCCGAGCTCTTTCTCGCCCAGGCCGCCTATCGGGATGACGGTAAGGGACTGCCGCTCGCCGATTTTCTGCGTTGAGAGCCAAGGCGATTTCTGTCAATTCTCATCCCACCTGGCTGGTCTTGACGCCCGCCTTCTGCGTCGCGCCAGCAGTCACGTAGTCCGGCTATGCTCCTGCCGACGCTCCTTGAAGGCAGACGCCAATCCGGCGCCAGCTGGCATGAGAATTTCCGGCAATCGCCCAAGGCCTCGGCGCGATCAACTAGATACTGATAGTGCGACGGTTTAGTATTGATTGTTACAGCCGACTCGGAGCGGCGCGCGGATCCGAACCTCTCGGTCCGATGGCCATCGATCACCACACGACTCAAGCGCTGAGAACTGAGGAGTTAGAGTCAATGTCACAAGAGAAAGTCTATCCAGTACCTACGGAAATCGCCGCCAAGGCCCATATCGATGCCGATCGTTATGCGGCCATGTACCAACGCTCGATCGACGACCCGGCGGGCTTCTGGGCCGAGCAGGCGGAGCAGTTCGTGACCTGGTTCAAACCTTGGGTCTCGGTGATGGATTACAGCTTCAAGGCCGATGATCTCTATATCAAGTGGTTCGAGGGCGGCAAACTGAACGTCTCCTACAATTGTCTGGACCGCCACCTCGACACGCGCGGGAATCAGACCGCCATCATCTGGGAGGGCGACAATCCGCAGGAGGATCGCAAGCTCACCTATGGCGAGCTGCACGGCGAGGTCTGCAAGCTCGCCAATGTCCTCAAGAGCCGTGGCGTCCAAAAAGGCGATCGTGTCTGCATCTATCTGCCGATGATCCCTGAGGCCGCGGTCGCCATGCTGGCCTGTACCCGCATCGGTGCCATCCACTCGATCGTCTTCGGCGGCTTCTCACCCGACTCCTTGCGCGATCGCATCCTCGACTCCGAGTGCAGGCTGCTCATCACGTCCGACGAGAGCGTGCGCGGCGGACGCCATATTCCTCTGAAGAAGAACGCGGATACCGCCTTGGAGGATTGCCCCAACGTCGACACCGTCTTGGTCGTCAGGCGTACAGGCGGCGCGGTCGAATGGAACGAGGGCCGCGATATCTGGTACGACGAGGCGATGGCCACGGCCCCCGCCGACTGCGCCCCCGAGGAGATGGATGCCGAGGATCCGCTCTTCATCCTCTACACCTCGGGTTCCACCGGCAAGCCCAAGGGCGTCCTGCACACGACTGGCGGCTACCTGGTCCACGCCGCCATGACCCACAAGTACACCTTCGACTACCAGGAGGGCGAGGTCTACTGGTGTACCGCCGACGTCGGCTGGGTGACCGGACACACCTATATCGTCTATGGCCCACTCGCCAATGGTGCGATCTCACTCATGTTCGAGGGGATCCCGAACTACCCGGATATGTCGCGCTTCTGGAGTGTGGTCGACAAGCACCAGGTCGCCATCTTCTATACCGCACCCACCGCCATCCGCTCATTGATGCGCGCGGGCGAGGAACCGGTCAAGAAGA
>JANQGF010000401.1 GCA_028277465.1 Chromatiaceae bacterium | reverse complement strand
TTAGGCGATTGCCGGAAATGTTCATACCAGATGGCGCCGGATTGAGGCTCGCCTTCAAGGAGCGCCACCAGGAGCATAGTCGGGCTATGTGACTGGTGGTGCGACACCGAAGGCGGGCGTCAAGACAAGTCAGATGGTATGAACATTGACAGAAATCGCCTTAGAGGTCTCGAGAGCCCATCGATGTCTCCTGCGGTGGTTGCGGCCGCGTCGTGGTGATTGTGGGGAGGTCCCCTCAGCCCGACATCTGGGCGAAGGTCTCCGCCGCCGCATCCAGGGTCGCTTGGATCTGTTCGTCCTCATGGGTGCTGGAGACGAAGCCGGCCTCGAACGCGGACGGCGCCAGATAGACGCCGCGTTGCAGCATGCCATGAAAGAAGGCCTTGAAATGATCTTGATCGCAGTTGGTGGCCTGCGCGAAATCCGCGACCTGACTGGCGGTGAAGAAGAGTCCGAACATACCGCCCGCTTGGTTGGTGGTCAGGGGAATGCCGGCGGCATGGGCGCGCTCCCGCAAGCCCGCCAGCAGGCCCTCGGTGGTGGTGGCGAGCCGGTCGTAGAACCCGGGTGCGGAGATGAGCTCCAGTGTTTTGAGGCCGGCGCTCATGGCGATCGGATTGCCGGATAGGGTCCCGGCCTGATAGACAGGCCCGAGCGGCGAGATGTGCGACATGATCTCACGCCTGCCACCGAAGGCGCCCACCGGCATGCCGCCACCGATGACCTTGCCGAGTGCCGTCAGATCGGGCCGCACGCCGTAGAGCTCCTGGGCCCCGCCGCGGGCGACGCGGAAACCGGTCATGACCTCGTCGAAGATCAAGAGCGATCCCTGTTGGTCGCAGACCTCCCGCAAACCCTCGAGGAAACCAGGGACCGGCGGGATACAGTTCATGTTCCCCGCCACCGGCTCGACGATGATGCAGGCGATCTCGGCGCCCAGCGCGGCAAAGGTCTCGCGCACCTGATCGAGGTCGTTGTAACGCAGCGTGATAGTCAGCTCGGCCAGGGCCGCCGGTACGCCCGGCGAGCTGGGCTCGCCGAGGGTGAGGGCGCCGGAGCCGGCCTTCACCAGCAGGGAGTCCGCGTGCCCGTGATAGCAACCCTCGAACTTGACGATCTTGTCGCGACCGAGATAGCCGCGGGCCAGGCGTAGCGCGCTCATGGTCGCCTCGGTCCCGGAACTCACCATCCGCACCAGGTCCATGCTCGGGACCAGCTCACACACCTTGTCGGCCATCTGGGTCTCCAGCTCGGTCGGGGCACCGAAGGAGAGCCCCTGCTCGAGACGCTCGCGTACCGCGGCCAGCACCTCCGGATGGGCGTGTCCCAGGATCATGGGCCCCCAGGACCCCACATAGTCGACATAGCGCTTGCCGTCGGCGTCGAAGACATAGGGCCCGGCGGCACGCTCGAAGAACACCGGGTCCCCGCCGACCCCACGAAACGCCCGCACCGGCGAGTTCACGCCGCCGGGGATATGACGTTGGGCGGCGACGAAGAGATCTCGAGATCGGCTCATCAATCGTTCTCCTTTGGAAACAAAGTCTGGTAGGCACGTGCCGCGGCGGCGATGTCGGGCTGCGCGAAGATGCCGGTGACGACCGCGAGCATGCTGGCGCCTGCCGCGATCAATAAAGGGGCATTTTCTGGTGTGATCCCGCCGATCGCAACCGCCGGGACCCGCAGACGCCGGCGGGCCTGGGTCAAGAGTCGCGGATCCGCGCGCACCGCGCTTGGCTTGGTCGGGGAGGGAAAGAAGCTGCCGAAGGCAACATAGCTGGCACCTGACTGCTCGGCGCTTTGGGCCCGATCCAAGTCGTCGTAACAGGAGACACCGACGATGGCCTCGGCACCGAGTCGTTCTCGGGCCTGACTCGGATCTGGGTCGTCGCGCCCCAGATGGACCCCGTCCGCGCCCAAATCGGCCGCGAGCAACAGGTCGTCGTTGACGATCAAGGGTACCGCCGCCCCTCGGCAGACCACCAGCAGGGCCGCGGCCCGCTCGTAGCGCGTCCGCGCATCGGCGCCCTTGTCTCGATACTGGATCAGGCAGGCGCCACCCTGGATCGCCTGGGCGACCATCTCGGCCAATGATGCGGGACCAGGGGTCGTTTCCGGCGTGATGGCATAGAGCCCACGGAGCGAGACGCTCATTCCGATACCCCGGCCGCATGCGTGACATGGAGCCGATTGGGTATCAGCTGGCAGCGCCCGGCGCGAAAGGCCTGCTCCAGGCTCTTCCAGGTATAGGCCTGTGCCGAGGCGATGGCCTCCACCATCGTCATTCCCCGGGCGAGCCGGGCCGCAATCGCGCTGGCCAGCGTGCAACCCGAGCCATGGTACTCGCCCGGCAAACGCGGCCAGTCCCAATCCTGACGATAACCAGCCGGACCATAGAGCCGGTTGGTCACCTGCCGGGTATCATCATGGGTTCCAGTGATCAGGACCCAGCGCGCACCCGCCCCTAGCAGGCGGGTGGCACAGTCGGCCGTGGAGGTCGCGTCGGCGAGCGTACGCGCCTCCGGCAGGTTCGGCGTAATGAGCGTACTCCGGTGCAGAAGATGATGGCGCAACTGGTTCAACAAGGCGGCGTCGACAACCTGCTGGCCGGTTCCCGAGGCGAGCACAGGATCGAGAATGACGGGGAGCGCGGGGTGCTCGTCGATGATGTCATTGAGCACCCGCACGACGCGCGAGCTGCCGGCCAGCCCGATCTTCAATGCCCGCGGCACACAGTCGGCAATCAGTGCTCTGCACTGGGCCTCGACCTGCTCCGCGGCTTGGGGGTAGACACGGCGCATGCCACAGGTATCCTGGTCGGTGAGCGCACTGATCACGGTCACCGCGAAACCGCCGGCGGCCTGGATCGCCTCGGCATCGGCGAGAATCCCGGCACCGCCGCTCGGGTCGTGGCCGCCGACGCACAGCACCACGGGCCGATCAGTCAGGTTGTTCATCTGTGCGAGCTCTCGCGTGGCCTGGTGTCGCGTCACTGGTCATGTACCGGCAGACAGCTGGATCGAATTCGCCCATCGCCTTCGCTCCCTTCACGGCCGAGCGGAGATCGGCGAGCGGTCTCGCGCCTTCACGTTGAAATCCCACCGCCAGCGCCCGACTCTTTCAGCCTCATTTAAACCCGGAGATCCAACGGGTGTCGAATTCGGCCGTGGCCTAGGCGGGGGTCACGACCCAAACGGAGCCAATCCATGAAGACCTATCTGTGTGTTGTCTGCGGCCTGGTCTATGACGAGGCGCAAGGTTGGCCAGAGGACGGTATCGCGCCTGGGACGCGATGGGAAGAGGTACCGCCGGACTGGAAGTGCCCGGAGTGCGGAGCCGGCAAAGAGGATTTCGACATGGTCGAAGTCTGAGCGGGTCCACTTTTACATGTTTAACATGGCGATCCTCGCCTTGCCCCACCCAATGTGCGTATTCTCGGCTACACTCCTTGCCATGGACGCGATGACTCACTCCACTCGGTGCGACAAGTCCAGCGCGCACCTTGATTTGGTTGCGCTCGCGAATCGCTACTGCGAACTGATCGAGGCCTCGGGCGATAACCCGAGCCACTGGCTGAAGGATATCTCGGTCCTTCTGCCACGCTTGCACGCAGCCATTGTATCCTTAGACGCCGACCCGCGACGCGCCGATTTTCTCGCCGCCGTGGATCTGGATGCGCGGTTCGAGCTGTTCTCGCACTTGCGCGGATTGCTTGCGGACCGCGACAGCTACTGGCTGGAGTTCGACTGCGCCTATGAGGGCGCGGAGGCGATGACCGGCAGCCTGGCCGACGACCTGACCGACATCTATTGCGAGCTCAAACTGGGTCTGCGGGTCTTCGAGGACGACCCGGACGACGCCATCGCCTCCTGGTCGAGCGGTTATGAACGGCATTGGCGGCAACATCTGATCGATGCCGAGCGCCACCTGGCGCTGCTGGGCGCCCAATCTCGACTGGAACCATAACCTTGTATTTCACGCTGGATTAACCACTCTCGGGTCTGGTATCCTGCCGTGCCTTTGCGCAGGCTCTCGAGAGGTGTCTTCCATGTCCGCAGTGCTCAACGAGTCCGAGCTGGCGTTGACCCCGTTGGCTCAGTCGAAGATGAACGACCTGTTCCAGCAGGTCGACGATCGCGTCTGTGGTGTCAGGGTCTTTGCCACCGCGGGTGGCTGCAGTGGCATCAGCTTCGGCATGACCTTCACCGACGTGATCAACGAGGACGACGGCGTTCTGTCCTGCGACGGCTTCAAGGTCGTCGTGGACGACGGAACGCTCGAGTATCTACGTGGTGTGGAGATCGACTTCGTCGATCAGGGCGATGGCAACGCCACCTTCGTCTTCAATAACCTGCCGCAAATGGGCGACGGCTGCAGCAGTTGCGGGTCCTCTTCGGGCGGCGGCTGTTCCTGAGGATGTTTAGGATCGGAGTTGTCGGCGGGACGGGTTACACGGGTGCCGAGCTGCTCCGGATTCTGGCAGGTCACCCTCATATCGCCCTTTCTGTGATCACCTCGCGGAGCGAGGCGGGTCTTCCGGTCGCTGAGATGTTTCCCCATCTGCGCGGTCGGCTCGATCTCTGCTTCACCGAACCCGACCCAGGTGCACTCTCCGAGTGCGATCTCGTCTTCTTCGCCACACCGAATGGGACCGCCATGCAGTCCGCGCCCGAGCTGCTGGAGCGGGGTGTTCGGGTGATCGACCTGGCAGCGGATTTTCGGCTGCGGGATCCTGCCGTTTGGGAGCATTGGTACAGGACGCCCCATGGCTGTCCCCATCTCCTCGCGGAGGCAGCCTATGGTCTGCCGGAACTCAATCGCGCGGCCGTACGGGAAGCCCGTCTCGTCGCCAACCCCGGGTGCTATCCCACCGCAGTGACCTTGGGCTTCCTACCCCTGCTCGAAGGTGAGGCCGTGGATCCATCCTGGCTCATCGCAGACGCCAAATCTGGGGTGAGCGGTGCCGGGCGCAAGGCCGCTACGGGTCTCCTGATGGCCGAGGTCGGCGAGAGCTTCAAGGCCTATTCCGTGACCGGCCACCGTCACGCGCCGGAGATCGTTCAGAATCTCGCGCAGTTCTGTGGGGTGGAGGTGAACTTGACCTTCGTTCCGCACCTGGTCCCCATGATTCGCGGGATCGAGGCGACCCTCTATGCGCGACTCACGACGAGCGATAGCGACCTCGAGCACTTGTTCGCCCAGCGCTATGCCGGCGAGCCCTTCATCGATCTGATGCCCGGCGGACATCCAGATACCCGCTCCGTGCGTGGCGCCAATCAGTGTCGTATCGCGGTGGCCCGGCAGGGGAAGTCGGGGGTCGTGGTCGTGCAATCCGTGATCGATAACCTCGTCAAGGGAGCCGCTGGTCAAGCGGTCCAGAACATGAACCTGATGCTGGACCTCGAGGAGACGACCGGGCTCGAGGCGCCGGCCCTGTTGCCTTGATCCCAGTCGAGCCAGGTCGAGCGGAGTATGGGTTGCTTGAAGAATCGACACAGCGGACGCAGATCGACAGGTTCGAATCAATAGAATGAGGGAGATCCAGCGATGAATCCCGAAGCTGTGAACAACGAGGCTTCACTCAGCGATGCCCCACTCGTCTTCACGACCTCTGCTGCCTCGAAGGTGGCCCAGTTGATCAACGACGAGGGCAATCCGGGGCTCATGTTGCGGGTCTACATCCAGGGCGGCGGTTGCTCCGGCTTCCAATACGGCTTCACCTTCGATGAAGCGATCCAGGAAGGTGACACCGAGGTGGTAACCGACGGGGTCAAATTGCTCGTCGACCCCATGAGCATGCAGTATCTGATGGGTGCGGAGATCGATTATACGGAAGGCCTACAAGGCGCTCAGTTCGTGATCCGCAACCCAAATGCGACCACGACCTGTGGTTGTGGCTCGTCTTTCTCGGCCTGAGGCGTTCGCACCGAAACCGGTTCTGCGGCGAAGCGGCGGGCGCAGCGCTCATCGCACCTCGATGGATCGAGAGGCTGCCGGCGGGCTTGCATGATCGATCGCCCGATCTGATGCGGCCCGTCGCGATAGAACAGATGCTGCACTAGTCGCCCCCGGTGGGACTCGACTCCGACGTGGCATGGTGCGGTGGGAGTGGAAGCGGGATGATGCGAGAGTCACGGTCTGGCTGAGTCGTCGTTTCACCGACCGAAAAAGCGCCCCAATGCACCGCCGCATAACCAGTGGCCGCCACGAGCAAGACCCCCAACACCTTCACGTAGAGCCGGAGACCCCTGCTTCGCTTCCTGCGACCCGTCCATTCGCTGTGCTGAAATTTGTAATCACGCATCATCAAAAAAGCGAAATATCAAGAAATTAAAGAGTCTTACGCGATTCGTTAGTCTAGACGGAAATGCGGTGACCGAACAAGATTTCGGTCGATAACCGGGTCTCACCACCATCGCCCCTTGTGTCTTCCCTTCGGTCATCATAGGCTCGCGCATCTTGCGCTGCGGTCACCAGCGCTGCCGACTACACCTCGATTTAGAAGCCACGACTATGGAGCCACTCGAGCGATCATTCGCCCTCATTCAGCGCGGCACCCAGGAGATCCTGCTGGAGGATGCACTGCGCAAGAAGCTGGCGCTCGGGCGCCCCTTGCGGATCAAGGCCGGATTCGACCCCACGGCCCCCGACCTCCATCTCGGACACACGGTCCTGATCAACAAGCTGCGCCAATTCCAGGAACTCGGGCATGAGATCCTGTTCCTGATCGGTGATTTCACCGGGATGATCGGCGATCCAACGGGCAAGAGCGCGACCCGCAAGCCCCTCTCGCGCGAGGAGATTCAGGGAAACGCCAGGACCTATCGCGACCAGGTCTCCCACATCCTCGATCCCGATAAGACGCGAGTCGTCTTCAATTCAGAGTGGATGGATCAACTGGGCACCGCCGGCTTGGTCCAGCTGGCGGCGCGTCATACGGTTGCGCGGATGCTGGAGCGCGATGACTTCTCGGCGCGTTTCAAGGCGGGTCAGCCGATCGCGATTCACGAGTTTCTTTACCCGCTCATCCAGGGCTACGACTCGGTCGCCCTTCGCGCCGATGTCGAGCTCGGGGGCACAGACCAAAAGTTCAATCTGCTGGTCGGGCGCCAGCTCCAGGAGGCCTACGGCCAGGAACCCCAGGTCGTCATCACCCTGCCCATCCTCGAAGGGCTGGACGGCGTGCAGAAGATGTCCAAGTCGCTCGGCAATTATATCGGGATCACGGATCCGCCCGAGGAGATGTTCGGCAAGATCATGTCGGTCTCGGATGAGCTCATGTGGCGCTATTTCGAGCTGCTGAGCCACCGCGCGATATCGGAGATCGAGGGCTGGCAGAAGGCCGTCGAGGAGGGGACCAACCCGCGCGACATCAAGATGGAGCTTGGTCTGGAGCTGGTGAACCGTTTCCACGGGCGCGACCAAGCCGCGCGGGCGCGCGACGACTTCATCGCCCGCTTTCAGCATGGCGCGCTCCCGGAGGACCTCGCGGAGGTCCACCTGACGACCGGCGCGGATGGCAGGCTCGCGATCGCCAACCTGCTGAAGGAAGCGGGTCTCGTCAAGAGCACTTCAGAGGCGATCCGCCTGATCGGCCAAGGGGCGGTCCGCATCGATGGCGAGCGTGTCGAGGACAGGCAACTGCAATGCTCTGCGGGCAGCGTCGGCGTCTACCAAGTCGGCAAGCGCCGCTTCGCGAAGGTGCGCTTGAGCTGACTCGAACAGCAGGTCTATCATCCTGTTAACCTTGATAAAAGAGGCTTCGCCGCAGGTCACGGCCGGCGTTCCAAGAAGCCACTGGAGGCCGGGTGGTCTGTCGTGCTCGCCAGCCAAGAGGAGAAGACCCATGCAACCCTTGATGACCCGACTCGCTCAGGACCATCGTCGCCTCACGAAGCTGATCGATCTGTTCGATGAGCTGCTCGACCGTTTTCATGAGGGTGAGGAGCCCGACTACGATCTGATGAACGAGATGCTGGAGTATATGGACAGCTATGCCGACATCGTCCATCACCCGACCGAAGATCTCATCTTCCAGCGTGCGCTCGACCGGGGTGCCGGACATCATGAGGTCTTCGAGGTGCTGATGCGCCAACACAAGGGGCTCGCCGAGATCAGCAAGCGGTTCCGTCAGGCCCTGGACGGCATCCTCCACGAAGAGGTTTTGTTGCGCGAGGACGTGGAAGGACACGGCCGCGAGTTGGTCGCGACCATGCGTGCCCATATGAGGCTGGAGGACGAGGAGGCCTTTCCGATCGCCTTGGAGTACCTCTCCGAAGCGGATTGGGCCGCGCTGGAAGCGATCGCCCCAATGGGCGAGGATCCCCTCTTCGGCACCCCGGAGCCCGTGCGTTTCCGGGCGCTCTACCGCTCGCTTTCCGATCAGGCGCATCGCTCCGACTAAACCGCGTCCAGAGCGAGATGCGTCGTTTTCATTTTGTGCTTGGCTTTGGGGGGTTCATCGACATCGCTGGAGACGCGGTTTAAATATTATGTTTTTTTAATCTCTTAGTAATGATTCAGAAACAACCTACACACCGTAGGTTGGGCAAAGCGGAGCGTGCCCAACAAGGGCGGCTCAAGTTGCACCACTTGTTTCTGAATCG
>JANQGF010000294.1 GCA_028277465.1 Chromatiaceae bacterium | reverse complement strand
ATATGAAACATCATGTTTCTTAAAAACGCGGAGGAGATCGATGTCGGAGTCGATGGATGCGCGCGTCGAGCGCTCCCGAATCGCGCTGATGGGTACCGGGATGGCATTGCTGATCGAGCGGCCGAATGCCTCGCTGAGCGAGATCGCTACCCGGGCGGGCGTCGGGCGGACCACGCTGTATCGCCAGTTCAAGACGCGCGAGCAGCTGATCCAGGCGATCGCCGCACGCTGCCTGGAGGAGCTGGAGACCGCCACGGCCCCGATCGAGTCTCGAGCCCGATCCCACACCGAGGCGATCGAGCTCTGTTTCGCCTTGCTCATGCCACTGAGCGATCGGCTGCGGTTCCTGGCCCTGTTCTGGGGTGTGGCGGAGCAGAGTCGCGAGGTCGCGGCACTCGATGCCCGGCAGACGAGCCGGCTCGGGGCCTTGATCGAGGGGGCCAAACAGGAGGGCAGCATCGATGCGGGCCTTCCGAGCCGCTGGGTCCTGGACCTGATCGACGGCCTGTTGTCCGTTGCCTGGAAGCTGGTCGATGTGAACGGCTACAGCCCCAAGGAGGCGGCCGATCTGGTCGCACGAACGCTCTTCGATGGCATCGGGACGGGAGGGGGCCACCGCCGTCGGCGGGGATGAGCGGGCCTTGGCGGGGTGCTGGACCCGACCCGGCGTGCGCCTCGGGGGAGGCGCCGACCAGGCTCTGGATGCGGGATCGGGTCGGGTGGCGCGCGGCCACCCGAGCGGCGCGGTCAGGACAGCGTGGCGCGCAGCGTCTTCGCGGCCGCGACCATGTTGGTCAGCGCCGGGATGACCTCGTCCCATTGGCGGGTCTTCAGACCGCAGTCCGGGTTGACCCACAGACGCTCGGCCGGGATGCGCTCGGCGGCCTTGCACATCAGCTGCACGACCTGCTGCTCGCTCGGGACGTTCGGCGAATGGATGTCGTAGACGCCCGGTCCGATCTCGTTCGGGTACTGGAAGTCGTCGAAGACATCGAGCAGCTCCATGTCCGAGCGCGAGGTCTCGATGGTGATGACGTCGGCGTCCATGTCGGCGATCGCGGCGATGATGTCGTTGAACTCCGAGTAGCACATGTGGGTGTGGATCTGGGTCTCGTCGGCCACGCCGTTGGCGGTGATGCGGAAGCACTCGACCGCCCAGTCGAGATAGTCCTGCCATTGCGACCGGCGCAGCGGCAGGCCCTCGCGTAGCGCCGCCTCGTCGATCTGGATGATCCGCACGCCGGCCCGCTCCAGGTCCAGCACCTCCTGGCGGATCGCCAGGGCCAGCTGCCGGCAGGAGACCGAGCGCGGCTGGTCGTCGCGCACGAAGGACCAGTTCAGGATGGTGACCGGCCCGGTGAGCATGCCCTTCATCGGCTTGTCGGTCAGCGACTGGGCGTAGCGGATCCACTCCAGGGTCATCGCCCGCGGGCGGCTGATGTCGCCGAAGAGGATCGGCGGCTTGACGCAGCGCGAGCCGTAGGACTGTACCCACCCGAACTGGCTGAAGGCGTAGCCGTCGAGCTGCTCACCGAAGTACTCCACCATGTCGTTGCGCTCGGCCTCGCCGTGCACCAAGACGTCCAGACCGAGTGCCTCCTGCTCACGCACGCAGCACGCGATCTCGGTGCGCATGACCTGCCGGTAGGCCGCCTCGTCGAGCTCGCCGGCCTTGAACCGCCGGCGCGCCTGACGGATCTCGGCCGTCTGCGGGAAGGAGCCGATCGTCGTGGTGGGGAACCTGGGCAGCCTGAGCCGCTCGGCCTGCACGGCGGCACGCTGCGCGTAGGGGCCCTTGCGCTGGCCGAGCCGGACGTCGATCCGCGCGATTGCGGTCTTCACCTCGGGGTTGTTGACACGCGGCGACTGGCGGCGCGTGTCGATGGCCGCGCGGTTCGCCTCCAGCTCGGCCCGGACCGCCTCGCGGCCCTGGTTCAGCGCGGTCGCCAACAGGCGCAGCTCTGCCAGCTTCTGCCTGGCGAAGGCGAGCCAGGATTTGATCTCACCATCGAGCTGCCGCTCGCTCTCCAGGTCCACCGGCACGTGCAGCAGCGAGCAGGACGGAGCGATCCACAGGCGGTCGCCGAGCTGCTCCTGGATCGGCTCCAGCCAGTCGAGCACCGCGCTCAGGTCGGTCTTCCAGATGTTGCGGCCATCGATCACGCCCAGCGACAGCACCTTGTTGGACGGCAGCAGGTTCAGCAAGGGGATGACGTCGTTGCGCCCCCGGACCGCATCGATGTGCAGGCCGGCCACGGGCAGGTTGGCGACGAGGTACTGCTGATCCTGCAGTGCTCCGAAATAGGTCGCCAGCAACAGCTTGACCGGCTCGCCCTTCAGCGCCTGATAGGCCGTCGTGAAGGCATGGCGCCAGTGCTCATCCAGCTCGGTGACCAGGATCGGCTCGTCGATCTGCACCCACTCCGCGCCGTTCGCGGCCAGCGTATGCAGCAGCTCGGCGTAGACCGGAACCAGGCGCTCGAGCAACGCGAGACGGTCGGAGCCGTCCTTGGCCTTGCCGAGCGCGAGATAGGTCACCGGGCCGATGATGACCGGCTTGGCCGCGACGCCCTGGGCCTCGGCCTCGGCCAGCTGCTCCAGCAGCCGTGAGGCGTCGAGCTCGAAGCGCGTGGATGCAGTGAACTCGGGGACGATGTAGTGGTAGTTGGTGTCGAACCACTTGGTCATCTCGCCGGCCGCGACACCGCCGCAGCGGGCGCGGTCATCCGCCGAGGGGGCCGATCGGCCGCGTGCGATGCGGAAGTAGTTGTCCAACGCATCCCCCTGCAGACCGCGCACGCGCTCGGGCAGGTTGCCCAGCGTGACGCTCATGTCCAGCATCTGGTCGTAGAAGGCGAAATCGCCGACCGGCACCAGATCCAGCGCGGCCTGGTCCTGCCAGTGGCGTTGGCGCAGCTCGGCACCCAGTGCCTTGAGCGCCTCGATCGAGGACTGACCCTTCCAATAGGACTCCAGTGCGAGCTTGAGCTCCCGCCGCGCGCCGATGCGGGGAAAGCCGAGGTTGTGTGTGACCGCCATCTGATACGCCTCGTTCGATGAAACCTGGCGCCATTCTCGTCAGTGCAATGCATGAAGAAAAATGGTATTTCTTCATCAAATAATGAAAAGATCTCATGGGATGTAACCGCGATGGCGCACCTCGAACGCACGCATCTGGCGATCATTCGTGCCGTCGACCAGCACGGCTCCCTGACCGCGGCCGCCGAACAGCTGCATGTCACCCAATCGGCGCTGAGCCACGCCGTGCGCAAGCTGGAAGATCAGCTCGGCGTGGCCCTCTGGACCCGCGAAGGCCGCACCCTGCGCCCGACGCAGGCCGGGGAGTATCTGCTCGGCGTCGCAAATCGCCTACTGCCGCAGCTCACCCATGCCGAAGAACGCCTCAGGCAGTTCGCCCGAGGCGAGCGCGGGGTGCTACGCATCGGCATGGAATGCCATCCCTGCTACCAGTGGCTGCTGAAGGTGGTGTCGCCCTACCTGGCCGCTTGGCCGGACGTCGACGTGGATGTGAAGCAGGAGTTCCAGTTCGGCGGCATCGGTGCACTGTTCGGCCACGAGATCGACCTGCTGGTGACGCCGGACCCGCTCTACAAGGACGGCCTGGAGTTCGCGCCCGTGTTCGACTACGAGCAGATCCTGGTCGTCGGTCCCGGGCATCGACTGCGCGGCGCCCGATTCGTGCGCCCGGAGCAACTCGCGGAGGAGACCCTGATCACCTATCCGGTCGCCATCGACCGACTCGATATCTACACTCAGTTTCTGCTGCCGGTTGGCATCCGACCGAAGCGTCACAAGCCGATCGAGACCACCGATATCATGCTGCAGATGGTCGCCAGCGGGCGCGGTGTGGCGGCCCTGCCGCGCTGGCTGGTCGACGAGTACGCGGGCAAGCTCGAGGTCACCGCGGTGCGGCTCGGCCCGCAGGGCATCGACAAGCAGATCTTTCTAGGCACGCGTACGGCCGACGCCGATATCCGATATCTGCGCGCCTTCGTCGAGCTGGCGCGTGCGCACCGTCACCAAGCAGGATGAACGCCATGGCCGCCATGCCCGGCGTCCGACGCGATCCACTGGTTCTGACCAGCGGGCAGCACAAGATGCTGCCGTGCTCCTGTCGATGTCCAACTCGGCGGAGCCCGGAAAAGCCGGACCTCAATTGCGAAATTCAAGCGATCGCTTGAATCCCTTTCTTCTCGATGAAGGTCAGGAGCCGAGGCGCCGGGGCGTTTGACGCCGTGCTCCCAGTCCGAGACCAGGTTCTTGCTCACGTTAAAGAAGGCGCGATGCGCCTGGCGGTACAGGATCAGGGTTTGATAGTGTTGCGCCTCAAACTGCCGCCGTCGCGATAGACGGCCTCGATCAAGGTGTCGGTGAGCGCCTCGGGCGCGTCCCAATCGTACCCAGCGGCGATTGTCGGCTCGATCAGGGTCCATTGGAAGACGAGATTGAGCCGGGTCCAGTGCACGCCCAAGGTCTCCATCTCCCGATCGACGTAGTCGAAGTCGGCGCGCGTGTCGCCGAGGCCATTGCGGCGTTAGAATTCGGGCTCCAACCCGTGGGAGCTGAAGACGCCGTAGGCGGACCCCATCGAGGTCTCCCCTCGGGCCTGGGCGCCCGTCACCGCGGGGTCCAGGAGGAGCCAGAACGCAAGAAACGGGGCGGCAAGGGCGCGCAGTGGGGGTCGATCGAGTGTGGGCATGGTAGGCTCCCACTTTCTGGTCGCCGCCGCTCGCGCACGCCCAGCTAGTTGGTGATGGACAGCCGCTCGTTCCCTGAGACCGATGCGCGGGCCTCTCCATGCGTGTCGGTGAATGGTGGGGCGGTGGCTTGAACGACCGACCTGGTCGCAACCGCGTGCACCGCGAGCGCTCGTGCCGATCGGTGGCCGCGGCGGCCCGATCATCTGGAGGAGACCATATGGGATGGGAAAGGATCGCGCTCCTGGGCGCGGCCTTGCTGCTGGCCGCCCAGCGCGCTGCGGGGGCGATCGTGACGCTCGAGGTGGCGGAGGGGCTGCCTGCACGTGCCGACTATGTCGAGGGCGACCCAGGTAAGCCGGCACTCTTGATGCTGCACGGCTTTCTCCAGACGCATGAGTTCCGCACCATCAGACGCCTGGCGGAGGGTCTGCGCGACGAAGGCTACACGGTCTTGTCCCCGACGCTGTCGCTCGGCATCCCGATGCGCAAACAGAGCCTGGCCTGCGAGGCGATCCACACTCATACCCTGGACGACGCGCACCGCGAGATCGGCGCCTGGGTCTCGTGGCTGCGGGCCCGCGGCCACCAGTCGGTGGTGCTCGTCGGACACAGCAGCGGTAGCATGGTGCTGCTGTCCTACCTGTATGCCCATGCCGGGTCCCCGGTGATCAAGCTGGTCGCGATCAGCCTCATGGAGGGGCGCTGGGAACTCGATCGGGCCGAGCACGAGCGGCTGCAGGCGAGTCTGCGCGCACAGATCGCCGCGGGTGATAATCCGCTGATCAGCCATGATTTCTCGTTTTGCAAGCCGTTGCGAGCGACGGCGCGGAGCCTGCTGTCCTATGTCGAATGGACACCCGATCGCATCCTCAACGCCATCGATCGGGTTCCGACCGAGCTGGTCTTGATCCTTGGCAGCCGTGATAAGCGCCTCGGTCCCGATTGGCTGCGAGACCTCCGCGAGATCGGGCGGCCGCTCGACGTCATCGAGGGCGCCAATCACTTCATGGACGGTGAGTTCGAGTTCGAGCTGCTGGACCGGGTCGTGAACGCGCTGCCGTGAGGGCCTTCAAGATCTCGCATCTGAGCCAGGGCTTCGTCGCGATGGTCGGCGGTCTGGCCCTGGTGCTCGGGGCCTACATGTTGCACGAGCTCGAGGGCATCACCCGCGCGGTGCAGGAGCGCGAGCGGCAGGCGGCGCGCGATGAGATTCGCGCGGCCATGAGCGACCTGAACGCGCAGGTCTTGGCGATGGGCGAGCGTCTGGCCAACTGGGACGAGACGCGCCAACAGCTCGTCCATGACGTCTACTATGTCCTGTGGCGCGACGAGCGCGTCCCGGACGCCGGCGTGCTCGGCGCCGACGTCGAGGCGGTGGCGCTCTACGATGCCGAGGGCGGGATCTTGATGAGCCCGCCCGAGCGTGCGCTGATGCCCGAGCGCGTCGCCGGGATCCAGGGTCCGAGCTTCGTGGTCATTGCCGGCGAGGACGCGGCCGCCGGGCATGCCCAGGTGTTCCATTTCAGACCCGTCTACATCGATGCTGCCGCGGAAACGCCGCTCGGCTACGTCGGTCTCAGGCTCGATCTGCTCAGCGCGCTCGAGCACACGCGCCGCTTTCGCTTCGCCGACGTCAATGCGATCCATCTGGGCGAGGGACGGACGGAGGTCGCCGCGTTGCAGGACTTGGCCGACCGGCTCGAGCTCGAGTCGCGCCCCAACCCGCTGCTCGATCTCGTTCGCGAGGTGTTCAAACGCGAGCTGCTGCATCTGCTGATCTTCGTGGTGGCCGTCCTGTCGCTGGCCTCCTTTCTACTGCATCGCTTCATGGTGCGACCGCTGCTGGCGATCGCACGTGAGATCGACGACTCCCAGGGTGAGCCGCAGGCGTTCGCGAACGAGGGGCCGATGCCGGTGCAGGAGCTCGAGCAGGTCCGGCGCTCCGTCGGCAACTACCAGAGTCGTCTCGCCGAGCTGAACCGGACGCTGGAGCGCAGCAGCCGCGATTTCTACGAGCAATCGCGCCGCGATTCGCTCACCGGCGCCTTCAACAGGCGGGCGCTCGAGGAGGACTGGACGGCGTCCGAGGCCAAATCGGCCGAGGCCCCGTGCGTGCTGATCCTCTTCGATTGCGATCACTTCAAGGCGATCAATGACACCTATGGCCACGCCGTCGGCGACGCCGTCATCAAGGCAGTCGCGGCCTCGCTGCAGGAGTGTCTGCGGGCGGGCGATCGACTCTATCGGCTGGGCGGCGACGAGCTCGTCACCTATCTTCGCGGGGCAGACGCTCGGGTCGCCTGGGCGGTCGCCGAGCGCTGCCTGGAGCAGGTCGCGCAGCACGATTTCAAGCAGTATGGCCTCCCGGAGCCGGTGAGTATCAGCATCGGGCTTGCGGTCGCCGATCCCGCGCTGCCCGACTGCAGCCTGAGCACCATGCAGAAGCATGCGGATCTGGCGATGTACGCGGCCAAGCGACCGGGCGGGCAGAGGATCGTCTGCTATGACGACAAGATGGCCGAGGCCGCATCGCTGGTGGCGAGCCACTGCATCAACGCGGTGTTCGAGGCCATCGCCAGCCCGTCTCTGTTCGAGCTGCACTACCAGCCGGTGGTCCAGCTCCCCGAGCGGCGATACGACTACTTCGAAGCGCTGGCCCGCATCCGCTCCGACGGGCGGCTGTTCACGCCCGCCGATATCTTCCCGATCGTCCAGGCCCGCCGGCTCGACGCGGAGCTCGACCTGGCGATCGTCCAGGCCGTGGCCATCGATCTACAGCGTGTCGTCCTCGAGCCGGGGCAGGGGGTCTCGATCAACGTCTCGGCCGCCGGCATCGTGCACGCGAAGGTGGTATCCGCACTGCTCGAGCTGCGCCGGCGTGAGCACGGACGGACCTTGGTGGTCGAGATCACGGAGACGGCACTGATTACCCAGATGGAGACGGCATCGGAGCACCTCCGGCAGCTCCGACAGGCCGGCATCCTGGTTGCACTCGACGACTTCGGGAGCGGGTATTCGTCGCTGCGCTACCTGGCCTCGATGCCGGTCGACATCGTGAAGTTCGATCTCAGCATGATCCGTCTGCTCGAACACCCTTCGGCCCAGCACCGGGGCATCACCCAGGGCATCGCCGCCATGGTGCGGTCGGCCGGCTACCATGTGGTGGCGGAGGGGGTCGAGACCGAGGCGATGCTGAGTCGCGTCATCGAAAGCGGGTTCGACCACGCCCAGGGGTTTCTTTTCGACGCGCCCCGACGTCCGCGCCGGATCGAGGCGCAACGGGCGGGGGGCTGATGCACCGGCCGCGGCGGGCCGGCGCGGTGCGAATCCTGTTCGGGGTTGCGCCTCGGTCGCATGCGCCGTCGCTCGATCAGGGCCGCATGTCGAATAGCAGGATCTCCGCGTCGGACACAGCGCGCAGTCTGATCAAGGGCTCCTCGGCGATTGCCGCGCCGTCGCCGGCGGCGAGGGCCCGCCCGTTGAGCTCGGCCCTGCCTCGGGCGATCTGAACCCAGGCCTTGCGGTCCGCGCCGAGCCGGTGGTCGACGGTCTCCCCGGTGTCGAGGCAGGTCGCGTAGAGGTCGACGTCCTGGTGGATCCTGACCGAGTCCTGGCGGCCGTCGCGAGAGCCCACCAGCCGCAGGGCACCGCGCTTCTCGCTCGCCGAGAAGGTCCGCTGCTCGTAGCCGGGCTCCAACCCCTCGCGCCCGGGCCGAATCCAGATCTGCAGGAAGTGCACCGGTTGGTCGGGCGAGGGATTTCGTTCGCTGTGCTGCACGCCGGTCCCGGCTGTCATCCGCTGCAGGTCGCCGGGATGGATGGTCGATCCATTGCCCATGCTGTCGCGGTGCTCGAGGGCCCCTTCGAGCACATAGGACAGGATCTCCATGTCGCGGTGGCCGTGTGTCCCGAAGCCGCGCGCCGGCTCCACCCGGTCCTCGTTGATGACGCGCAGCGGGCCGAATCCCATGTGCCGCGGCTCGTGGTATTCCCCGAACGAGAAGCTGTGCAGGCTGCTCAGCCAGTCGCGCCTCGTCGCGCCCCGTTCGTCTGCATGACGGATGCTCAACATTGCCGGTGTCCTCCGATCCTGTGTGTCAATCTGCCCGAGAAGATCGGACCGTGGGGACGCGAAGGCAACAGGGGCTGGCCTGGAGCGATCGGGCCGCCGAGCGCGAAATCGGGGACTGCGAAATCGGGGACGGACCCTGAGGTATCCCCACAATTTCGGCCTCCGGGGATTACCTGTCGAGCAGTGCATCATGGTCACTCGCAACCCATCGATCGGGTGGCCCGATCGCATCGACCAGCTCGACGATGGTCGTGCGGCAATCCTCCAACGTTAGCAGCAGCCGGGCCAGGAACGGCCGCGAGTCGGCGCGGCGCTTGCGGCTGCCCGGTCGCATGCGCTCATGCACGCCGCAGCGCTCCGCGGCCGTCCCGATCAGCCACAGTAGGATCGCCGCCAAGGAGGCGATCAGCACCAGCACCGTATCCAGCTCAACCGTGGCGAGGGTCGGCATGCCGTGGCGCGCAATATCTGCCACGGCCAACGAGGCGAGATCCGCAAGCGCTATCGAGAGGGGCAGGAGA
>JANQGF010000119.1 GCA_028277465.1 Chromatiaceae bacterium | reverse complement strand
AGTAGTTTAGATAAAATGATTCAGAAACAACCTATACACCGTAGGTTGGGCAAAGCGGAGCGTGCCCAACAAGGGCGGCTCAAGTTGCACCACTTGTTTCTGAATCGTTCCTTTGCCTTATTTTTGCGTTCTCAGCGCGGCGAGAAGCGGCCAGATGCAAGGCGCGCGGGCGCAGGAATAGCGGTCCCTATTTCAGGCGCGCGCTACGCCGCAGCTGGCCGCTTCTCGCCGCGCCCACGGGGAGCCCCCCAAAGCAGCTCAAGCCAATCCGTGCCGCTCCTTCATCTCCAGATAGACCAGATTGGAGACCTTGCGGATCACATTGCTCCGCCGCGTGATCCAGCTGCCGTAGTTCTTGGCCCGGGTCGGACGCTCGATGATGCCGATCATGGTGTAGGCGTGGCGGCGCCCACGCCGATCCAGTACCTCGATGATCCCCATGTTGCCGCAGAGCTTGGCCGTCGAGCCCGTCTTGTCGCAGACTCGAGCCGATGCAGGCATGGCAGCGACCCCGCGTGCGATGCGGTCGTGGTTTGGCATGTACATGAGCCGGCGGAGCTCGCGGCTGTAAGGCAGGCGGTCATGATAGATGGCATAGAGAAACCGGCTGTAGTCGTGCGCTGAGGCTAGGTTGGCATAGGTGCCGCCGCCGGCTGGTATGCGTTCGACGATACGGGTCTGCTTGAAGACCCCCGGCGCGTGCTCCTTGAGTACGGCCTCGACATCCCTGGGGCCCCGCCCCGAACGCTGACGGCTGACGATGTCGATGAGCTGGTTGGTCGCGCGATTGCTGCTGCGTTGAATCATGCGTTCCATGATGCGGCGCACTTCGTCGGTGTAACGCACCTTCCTCGAGCGCTGGGCCTGGATGAAGAAGGCTTGAGCCACGAAGGGCTTGATCATGCTCGCCGCCTGTCGCGGTACGCCCTCGTTGATCGAGACCAACTTCTTGCGGCTGGTGAAATCGTATACGGACCAGGAGGTCCTTTCACTGGAAAGGACGAGTCCTTGCCGGCGCATGCCTTTGACGAGATCGTTGACCTGGCGTTGTAGCGGAGTCCCGCGGGACGCCGCCAAGGCGAAACTGGGTGAGCCGAGCAAGAGACCAGCCGACGCGGCCGCCAAGGTCTCGAGAAAGCGGCGCCGATCGGAAAGAAACTCGTCATCGCGACTGTTCGTCCGCTCAATGAGTCCGCTGGTCTCGTGCATGCCCGCTCACCTCGACTCCATTATTGAACGCTGCCGAAGGACTTGTCGACCGCGCCGGAGGGTGGCCGCAACCCGGCAAACCTGCATCCCTGCGCGACTGGACCGCCAGGGAAGATCTCATAGAGGTACTTGATACCGCCACGACTGTGGAATGCCTCTTCGAGTGCATCGTGCAGCTCGCGTACATTCGGCTTGAGTTGGCGCTCGAAATAGCCCTGGAGCGCCCGAATCGTCTGCCAATGATCTTCTCCGAGACGAATGCCGTCGGCCTCGGCGGCGCGCTCTGCATCTTCTCGGGTCCACTCGGGTGGCGCATGGGGAAAATCCGCGTCATGCGTCGCCGCACCTGGATTCATGATCTCGCTCATCGTCGTGGCCATGATGCACACCTCCTCGCTTTTCATAATGATCGACTTGGGGAAACCCTGATTCATCCGCCTTTCCCCCGCTGCTCTTGACCAGGACGGCCAATCGTCAGCTTCTTCCAGGTATTGCCGCGGGGTACATCCCCGCTGCTGGAGAGACAGGCTCGAGCGGCGCTTGGACCGCGGTTGCGGCGCCACCGAGTGTCGATGCTGGCGGCGGTTGCGTCAAGCCTCCCGTTGTCCAATCGTTGACCAGTCGAGGGGGGGATGAAATGAGCGCGAACGGCGAGTGCGGCGTCTCCCGAGGGGACCTTGGAGGGTCCAAGGTCCCCCTGAGCCCGACTCGGGCCGAGGCGGGGTTACTTGCCCGACCCCGACCCGGTCGCCCCACTATCCGGACTGCAAGAGGAAGTACACCAGACCGGCGGCACCAACGCCGAGGACTGCCGAACCCAGGATCAGCAGATAGACCGGGGTCAAGGCCGAGCGTGAGGATCGCTCGACGGCCTGTATTGCCTCCTGAGTCGCCGCAAGCGCGGAAGCGACCCTTTGCTGGGCCTCCCGGCGTGCCATTGCCACCACCTTGCTGAAAGACTCTTCGCTCGCATCCGGGTGTCCATCCTGAGGCGGGGTCGCGTTCGAGGCGCTGGCGCGGGCCCCCTGGAGTCGTTTCTCCAGCGATTCCATCAAGTGGCCACGCTCGCTCTCGATGGCACGCTTGATCAGATCGGGCAGGGTCTCGGTCGCGAGGCGTGTCGAGACGGCCTGCAGATCCGCCATCGTGGGTGTCGGTGGCGCCTTACGGCGCGCCGCTTGTTCGGAGGCGAAACGGTCCTCGATGAACTGCTGGGACTCTTTCAACAGGGTCTCCTTCAGATCCCGATGAAGCGCCTCGATGGTGGGTGCCAGCATCTTGGAGAGCTTCGCCTTCAACTGTGCCTCGACGGCTTCCGCAATCGCCTCCACGGAGGGCGCGCCCGCCGCTGCCGGTGCCCGCTCGGCCGCGCCCGCGACGCTGGTGCGCAGTCGATCCATGATCTCAGGGAGCAGCTCGGGTGCGGTGGATTTCGGCAGGATCCCGAAGACACCCTTCTTTCTTGCCGTCGCAACGAAATCGGCGTCTTCGTGCGATGTGCACATGATGATCGGTATGTGAGCCGTACGCGGGTCCTCGCGAATGACCTCCAACGCCTCGAAGCCGTTCATCCCTGGCATCATATGGTCCATGAGGATGCCGTCCGGCAGTTGTCCCTTGAGCAACTCCAGCGCGGATTCGGCGGAGTCCGCCATTTCGACCTCGACGCCATGGCGTTGAAGCTGGAGCCGCAGTGCATACCGTGCGGATTTGGAATCGTCGACCAGGAGTATCTTCATCGGGAGTACGAGTTCCAATGATTGAGTGGAATGGTTGCCGTAAGGCGGTCCGCCGGACGCTATGTGATCGGTGAATTGCGGGTGACTTCTGTCATGTCCGATGAGAGCATCGCCTTTCTTCTATATGAATCCGTCGAGCAGGTGGCGGCGGCCGCTGCAGGTCGCATTCTTACCGCGGCCCGGGACGCGATCGACGCCCGCGGGCGGTTCCTGCTGGTCCTGGCCGGGGGGCGGACCCCCGTTGTCGCCTATACTCTACTCGTCGATCAGGTCGCAGACTGGGACAGGTGGCACATCTTCTTCGGCGACGAGCGTTGTGTCCCCGCGGACCACCCCGATCGCAACAGCCTCGCCGCGTCGCGCGCCTTTCTCGATCGGGTGCCGATCCCCGCGTCGAATCGTCATCCCATCGCGGCAGAGCAGGGTGCCGAGATCGCTGCGGCCCGCTATGAAGCACGGATTCGCCCCCTGCTTCCCTTCGATCTGGTCCTGCTCGGAATGGGCGAGGACGGACATACGGCGAGCCTCTTTCCTGGTCATCCGCCTCACCCGGATGGGCTGGTGACCGCTGTCCATGCGGCGCCCAAGCCACCGCCGGATCGTGTCTCCTTGACGCCCCGTGCCTTGGCTGCGACGCGCGCCATTGTGATCCTGGTCACTGGCCGCGGCAAGCGGCGGGCACTCGCGGATTGGCGCCGGGGTGTCGACCTTCCGGTCTCGCGGGTCGCGTCCGCAGGAAAGACAGAGGTCCTGATGGATCGAGACGCGGCGGGCTCCGAGTAAGGGCTGGTGCCCGTGAGCCTGCAGGAACCCATGCCCGGATCGATATCACGGACCTGGCTGGGATGGCTCCCGGGCCAGCCGCATCAGCTCACCCTGACTTGCAGCCGTTCGCCGGTCTCCGGATGGGTGAGGTGGACCGCGCAGGCGATACAGGGATCGAAGGAATGAATGGTGCGCAGGATCTCCAGCGGCTGTTGGACATCGGCCAATTGATGGTTGTCCTCCAGAGCGGCCTCGTAGGCACCGGCTTGGCCTTCGGCATCACGCGGCCCGGCATTCCAGGTCGAGGGCACCACGGCCTGGTAGTTGTCGATTCTGCCGTTCTTGATGCGGATCCAGTGGCCCAATGCGCCCCGAGGCGCCTCCATGTAGCCGGCGCCGCGTGTCTCGGCGGGCCAGGTCGCGGGGTCCCAGCGGCTGTCGTCGAAGGTCCGGGTCTCGCCGGCCTTGATGTTGGCGATGAGTGCGTCGTACCAACCCTGCATGGCATCGACCAGGATCTTGGTCTCGAGGGTGCGCGCCGCGGTCCGGCCCAGCGTCGAGTAGAGCGCCGCCACCGGCACCCCGAGCCGCGAGAGTGTCATCCCGACCAGTTCCCTGGTTGGCTCGTGCCCGGTGGCATAAAGCAGCAGGACGCGGGCCAGAGGTCCCACCTCCATCGCGTGGCCCTTCCAGCGCGGGGCCTTCAGCCAGGAATAGCCGTCTTCCAGGTCCAGGTGCCGGTAGGGCGGTTTGACGCCGCCGCGCCCGTCGTAATCGAGCTTGGTCTCGCCGTCGTAGGGGTGCAGGCCGCGCTCCTTTCCCGTCTTGTAGTCGTACCAGGAGTGGGCGATGTACTCCTGGATCTGCTCTGGGTCGTGCAGGTCGACCTCCTGGACCCGCGTGAGGTCGCGGTCGAGAATGGCGCCGCGGGGGAAGAGGAAGGTCGCGGGGTCCATGAGCCCGCCGTCGGGCAGGTCGCCATAGCAGAGGAAGTTGCCGAGCCCCTCGCCGCGCTCGCCCCAATCCTTGTAGAAACCGGCGATCGCCAGGGTATCAGGGACATAGACCTGATCGACGAACCTCTGCATCGAGCGGATGATCCCCTGGACCTCGGCCAGCCGTTTGGCATTGAGGGCCGAGTCGGAGTCGAGATCGATCGGGGAGGGCACACCGCCGACGACGAAGTTCGGATGCGGGTTCTTGCCGCCGAACACGGCATGCAGTCGGGCGGCGTCGCGCTGCCAGGCGAGCGCCTCCAGATAGTGGGCGACGGCCATCAGATTGGCCTCGGGCGGCAGGCGGTAGGCCGGGTGACCCCAATAGCCGTTGGCGAAGATACCGAGCTGGCCAGACTCGACGAGGGTCTGGAGACGTTTGCGGGTGTCGGCGAAATAGCCGGGTGAAGACTTGGGCCAGTGGCTGATCGACTGGGCCAGCTCGGCGGTCGCCTTGGGGTCGGCACTCAGGGCACTCACCAGGTCCACCCAGTCCAGGGCATGCAGATGATAGAAGTGCATCACATGATCGTGCACGTATTGGGCGCCGATCATGAGGTTGCGGATCAACTGGGCGTTGGGTGGCAGCTCGATGCCGAGCGCGTCCTCCACGGCGCGCACCGAGGCGATGCCGTGGACCAGGGTGCAGACGCCGCAGATGCGCTGGACGAAGGCCCAGGCGTCGCGCGGATCGCGTCCGCGCAGGATGGTCTCGATACCGCGGACCATGGTGCCCGAACTGTAGGCCTGGGCGATTGCAGCGCCGTTCATCTGGGCCTCGATGCGCAGATGCCCCTCGATCCGGGTAATGGGGTCGACGACTAGGCGCTCACTCATCTTCTCGTTTCTCCTGCGTGGGGCCGGCGCCCCGGCCCTGCGTCAATCGGGTGATGGCGACCGAGTCAGGCCTCGGGCTGCGCCTCGGTCGGGGTGCGCGGTTGCTCGACCAGGTGCTCGGCGAGCATCTCGGTCAGACCCACCACGGGGATGTCCATGTTGAACTCCTCCAATCCCTCTTCGAGTTGGGTCCGGCAGGTCGCACACATGGTCACCATGCGCTCGGGAGCGACCTCTTCGATCTGGGCCTTCTTGCGCCTGAAGGCGGCCATTCGCAGCGGCTCGGCGCGCTCGTTGGAGCTCACACCCCCGCCGGCGCCGCAGCACCACTGGAAGCGTCCGTGCTCCTTCAGGTCCACGAAGTTGTCGGCGACCAGATCCATGAGCCGGCGCTGCTCGGCGATGACACCGCTCTTGCGCGCCAGGTTGCAGGGGTCGTGCATCGAGAGACGATCGCTCTCTTTGCCCTCGGTGTGGATCCGGCCGGCGGAGCGCAGTGCATCCAGGACCTCGATGATGTGGTAGACCTGGAAGGGGTAAGGCCGGCCGATGAGATTCGGGCCTTCCCAGCGGATCGCCGTATAGGCGTGACCACACTCGGGGCTGATGACGTTGGAGACCGCGAGCCGCTCGGCGGCGGCCACGACCCGCTCGACCAGGCGCGCGGCGATGTCCTTGTTGCCGATCTGGATGCCCGCGTTGGTGGCCTCGAAGCACTCGGTGGAGAGCGTCCAGGTGACGCCCGCATGGTCGAAGATCCGGGTAATGGCCTCGAGGTATTCGGGGAAGTTGATGACCTCCATCGAGGACAGCAAGACCAGATACTCCACCCCCTCCTTGTCGACCGGGACCTGGAGGCCGGTCGACTCCTCGACATGCTTGATCTGAACCGCGAGCGTCTTCCATTTCAGGCCCATGGGACTGCCGGTGTTGATCGCGCGCACGGCGGCGGCGATCAGCCCTTCCGGCGCGTGCCCTGACTGGACCATGCCTTCGCGGGCCTTGCGGATCATGGCGTAGATGTCGTTGCCGACCGGGCAGACCATGGAACAGCGTCCGCACATGGTGCAGGAGTCGTAGAGAAGCCCTTCCCACTCGGCGAGCATCGCGTCGGTGACCTTCGGGGTCAGGCCGAGGAGACGCTTGAGCCGGCCCCAGAGGGTGAACTGCGATTCCCAGACCAGGCGCAAGGGCTCGAGCTTGAGGATCGGCGTGTATTTGGGATCGCCGGTCTCCAGATAGAAGGGACAGGCCTGCGCGCAGAGGCCGCAGTGCACGCAGCTGGAGAAGAAGGCCGCCACCGGCCCGTCGATCTCGGCGCGAAAGGCCGCCAGGCCCCGTTCGAGTGTCAGCTCGCTCATGACTGCACCCCTTTGCGACCAAAGGTCGCACCGTTGTACCAGCGTGCGATGAAGGCGGTGAAGATGTGCGTCAGCTTGGTGAAGGGCAGGGCGATGAGGAAGAGCTCGGCCGAGAGGATGTGCATCCCAAGCACCAGTGGATAGGGCTCGACCAGTCGGTGATAGGCCAGATAGCCGGTCAAGACCACCAGAAAGACGAGCGTCCAGACGAGGTAGTCCTCACTGGTGCTGATGCGTCTTTTCACCGGATGTGTGAGTCGGTGGACCAGGGTGGCGATCAGTGCGACGAGGGTCACGCCGGTGATGAGGTCGATGACCGGATTCGGGAGCGTCGGCCAGCCGATCCCCAAGACCCCCTTGGCCAGCTCGACATGAGGGACGAAGAACAACAGGATGACGAGGAACCCGAGATGCCAGATCCAGCCCACCAGGACGTTGAAGGGCGCCCTTTGGAAGGTACCCGGATCCGGAAAGTTCCGCGTAAACAGGGTCCGCAGACCTCGGTGCCACTCCTTGCCGCGTGGCGCGGCGTAATTGGGCGCGCGACCCAGAAGGAAGATCTCGGCGAGCCGCGCCATTAGACCCAGGGCGAAGACGATCAAGGCGATGTCGAACATGGGGCCCTTGGTCCACAGCAGGAACTCCATGGAACCGTTCATAGCTTCTTCTCCAATTCCTCGACCGTGACGGGTTGGCGCTCGGCGACGAGGTTGCGGGTCTGCTTCTTCGCCCGGGCCGTGGTCGCGCCGCCGACCACTGCGCCGGCGGCTGCGGCCGCCAGGAGGGTGGTGGCGGTGGCGGTGGTGGGAACGGATAGCGGCTCATAGAAGCCGCCCCCGTCCCAGAAGCTCGGCTCGGAGCAGCCCAGACAAGGGTGGCCGGACTGAATCGGCCAGCTGGTGCCGGCGTTCCAGTGGGCCGTTGCACAGGCGTTGTAGGTGGTCGGGCCTTTACAGCCCAGTCGAAAGAGACACCAGCCCTTGCGGGCACCCTCATCCTCGAAGGTGTTGGCGAAGAGGCCCCTGTCGTAGAAGGGGCGGCGATAGCAACGGTCGTGAATCGACTGGCCGTAGAAGGCCATCGGCCGTCTGTACTCGTCCAGCTCGGGTAGACGGCCGAAGGTCAGAAAATGGACCAGCACGCCGGTGATCACCATGGGGATCGGCGGGCAGCCGGAGATATTGACCACCGGCTTGTCCGCGACCAGATCCATGACCGACCGGGCGCCGGTCGGGTTGGGGTCGGCGGCGGGCAGTCCGCCGAAGGCGGCGCAGGAGCCGACCGCGATCACGGCGGCGGCATTTGCCACCGTCTCCATCAGGATGTCGTAGTTGCTGTGTCCGGCGATGGTGGAGAAACCGGGATTGGCATCCGGGCCCGGAATGGAGCCGTCGACGATCACCAGGTACTGGCCCGGGTTGGCCTCCATCGCTTGGTGGCGTGCCAGCTCGGCCGCCTCGCCGGCGGCGGCCTGCAGGGTATGGTGATAATCCAGTGAAATCAGATCGAGGATGAGCTCATCCAGCGTCGGTGCCTGACTGCGGGTCAGCGACTCGGTGCAGCCGGTACATTCCTGAAATGAAAGCCAGATCACCGACGGTCGGCGGGTCGCCTCCAGCGCGTGAGCGATCCTGGGAACCATGCTGGGAGGGAGCGCCAGCATGGACGCGGTCGCGGCGCAGAGCTTCAGGAATCCGCGCCGTGAAACACCTTGGGCCCGGAGGTTTTCGCCGAGGGTGGTTGGGGCAGCCATGGTTGCTCCTTAGGCTTCTCGTGACTGGGGCGGCGAACCGCTCGTCTCTTGCTCGCAGCGGGCGTCGAGCAGGGTGATCGCCGCTTCGAGATCCTGCGGCTGTGGCCGCAGCATCTGGGGAACCAGGGCGATCTCGATATGGCGGACAAGGCGCCGGGCCGGCGCATCCTGGTAATCGACGAACCAGACACCGGGGACGGCGGTCTCCTGGATCAGCGTTGGTCCTAGGGCCTCGACCCTCGCTTGAACCTCGCCGGTGCCGAGCAGCTCGGTCAGGCGCTCCAGGTCGGCTGGACCGCATGGGAGCGCGCTGAGGTCGATACGGTGCTCCTCGCCGTTGGCGATCAGGCGCTCCAGTGCGTAACGGATCTCCTGCAGGATGGGGTTGACGCTTGCCGGCAGCCCCAAGGGACTGCACTGGGTGTCGTCGCGAGCCTGTTCGGCAACCACCGGGATGCGATCCAATTCCGACATGCGCAGACCTCGACCATCGTCAGCGAGGAAATTCTATGTCCTTTCGGGCGTCATGAACTTGATGCAGCGCAGTTTTTTAAGAAAATTAGCAAGAGCCAATATTGAAGCGCGTCCAGAGCGGGCGACCTCGTTCTTCGGTCGGGTGAGGGGCTGGCTGAGGTCATGAGTTCGGTGGGGGACGCGCTTGTTGACTTTCGGTGGGCCTTTCTGATAGGAGTGGCGACGAGATCATGAGCCGCATGTCGCGGCGGACCTGAGCGGGGGCGATCAGAGGTGCGTGGCCTGGCGAAGTCCTTACTGATTCTGGGTGGTGTTCTGGGTGGTGCCGCGATGATGGCCATCATGTATGACATGATGCTCTCCATGCGCGCCATGCGCGGGGCCATGCTGGAGATGAATCAATCGATGCTCGCGATGCGCGATAGCACGGCCACCATGTCGGACAATGTGGTGGCGATGCGTCATGACATGGGCCATATGGATGCAACCATGTCGCGTATGGGCGAAATGACTTCCAGTATCAAGACCCTGGCGATCGAGGTCGCTCAGATCGATGCCCATGTCTCTGAGATGTACGGTCTGATGTCGGAAGACCTGGACGTGCTCGCCAAGTCGGTCTCTCTGATGGCCCCCTCGGTGTCGACCATGGGTCCAGTGATGTCGCGCATGGGTCTGGACATGAACCGGGGCGTCAATTCATTCAGCAGTCCGATGGACTACATGTTCAACATGATGCACCGCTGAGGCGACCGACGGTCTGTGAGCCATTCGTCGGCCCTCGTGCGGACTGGACAGAAGGCCGCTCAGTTGCCACTGACGTCCAACCATCGGACCTGCCGCTCGACCGTGCCTACCGGCCCACCCACCTTGGAGCGACCGACCTGGGTTTGCAGAGCGCTCGCCAATCGCGCCAGCTCCTCCGTCGCGCTGGCCACGCGGGCGGTTTGGTCGCTGACGCTGCCGATGTTGCGTGCCTGAATCCCTCGGTATCCCCGGCCTCGCGGGTCCTCGAATAGGAGTTCAGGGCCAGACGCTGCAGCAGCAGGTCCGTCAACATCCTGGAGGCGATATCGGCGTCCACTGCCAGGTTTTTCCGGTGATCTCGCGGACGTCCCCGTCCCCACCGATCGATTGACCTTGAGGAGCGCCGCGTTGGGGTTCGTTCCTCACCCCAACCTACGGGTAGGATCTTTTCCGGAGATCACCTTGGTAGACCGATCCACGGTAGAAACACTCCGATTCAGCCGGTTATGCACTATTCGCCATCCCAACGCCGGAGCAGTGCCCGGATCTCTTCGAGGGCGAGAGGCACTGCTGCCTCGACCGCGGGCGTCAAGCGATCGCCCCAGTCGATGACCTGGGGCTCGATGCCGATCAGGGCGCGCCGGGCGGGGAGGCTGTCGGTGAGGCGCGCCATGTCCATCAGGTCGGCCAGGCTGACCTCGTGGACGCTTCTGGCGGGGCGTCGGAGCTGGCGATCCATGGCGTCGCCCTCGAAGACACGGATGGTGCCAGGGGTTGTGTCCATGGCGGCGGCATCGACCACGATCAGCCGGCGGCAGTCGGCGATGGGTGCGGCCAGCGTGAAGCTCAGGGTACCGCCGTCGATGAACCTCAGTGGACCTTCGGGGTCCGTCTCGGTCTCGAGGCGGCGGATGACCTCGGCGCCGACGGCCTCGTCGGTCATGAGGACATTGCCGAGACCGAGGATCAGGGTGTCTTGGGTCATATGCCGTGGGTCCAGCGCCGGCGTGAGCAGCTTGGCCCGGCAATTGATCTGGCGCCTTGCGGCAGGCGGCACTGCCGTTTAGCCTCGCTCATCAATGGCAAGTCGATACGGAGACCCGGTCCATGTGTTTCGGAATCCCGATGCAGGTCGCGTCCATCGAGGGATTCGTTGCCCGTTGTGTCGCCAAGGGTGTGGAACGCGAGGCGAATCTCTTCATGCTCCAGCA
>JANQGF010000117.1 GCA_028277465.1 Chromatiaceae bacterium | reverse complement strand
GGAGCATGGAACAAGAGCCGCAGCAGTTTGCAGGCTCGTCGCGGCGAGGCGCCGCTCCCACCAAATCGAGCGGCTGGGGTGCTGTTCCACGGTAACCTAGGGGTAGGATCTTTTCCGGAGATCACCTCGGCTGAAACAGGTCGCGATCGATGCTCGGATCTGGGGCGCTTGGCGCTCGATGTCTGTCACCAGGGCGAACTGGATCTGTGCCTTGCGAAGGTTGTCGCCGCGCACAGCGACACGGAAATAGCGGTCGCCATCCAAATGGTCGTGCAGGAAGCGCAAACCCAGCTCGAATGGCATGAGACGGATGGCATCATAAAGCAGCTCGATCTCTGCTCGTCCCAGCAGCTGTCCGGCCGCCTGCGCATAACCCACCAGAATGGCCTCGCAGATGGCCAAGTCGAAGCCGATCCGATCACCCTCTCCGGTCAACTCACCGCCGCTGTTGCAACAGGAGCGCAGACAGTCGCCGATGTCGTGCTGAAGGAGCCCGGGCTGGACCGTATCCAGATCGATGATGGCCAAGACCCGGTCGCCATCACGGGAGAAGAGCATGTTGTCGAGCTTGGGGTCACCATGGGTGACCCTGAGCGGGATGCGGCCGTCCCGCTGTGCGTCCTCCAGTGCCGCCGCCAATGGTCGACGGTGAAGGACGAAATCGATGCAGCGCTGAACCTCCGGGGTGCGGTCGGCACTCGCGGTTCGGCCGACCAGGTCCAGGAGCCGATCCAGATAGATCGGGGTTGCATGAAAACCAGGCAAGGTGAGGCCGAGTCGCTCGTTGGGCAGTGACTCCACCAAGTGGTGGAAACGGCCGAGTGCTGTACCCACCGCAAGAGCTTGGGCCTTGCGCTCGATCCGTGCCAAGGTCGTGGCATCCTGGATCAGTTCGAGCAAACGCCAGACGCACTCGTCGGCGTCGCGGACGAAGTTGCCGCCCTCGCGGGTCGCGATGAGGGCCGGTATGCGTAGTCCGATGGCCGACTGTTCGGCAAGGTGCGCGCCGAGCACCTGCAGGTTGGCCATGATCTGCTCGGGTCGCGGGAAGACCAGCCCGTTGATCCGCTGGAGTACGTAGTGTTGGCCGCCCGCCTCAAGGTCGTAGGTCTCGTTGATCAAGCCGCGGCCGAGTGGTCGAACGGCCCCGATCGGTGGGTCGACCGCGAATCGGCCGGCGATCGCCCGCAAGCGTGCGAGGCTGCTCAAACCGCGAGTCGCATCAGAAGGTCCCGCGGTTCCAGCCGAAGAGGTGTCGTTGCGGTGCCGTGAACTCGATGTAGACGCGCTCGGCCGGGATACCCAAGGCCTCCGCGAGAAGGTCGCAGAGCGCACGAGAATAGCCAGCCGTCTCGGACTCAGGTAGGCCCAGGCTCTTGAGCTCCAGGTAGGCGGCAGGCTCCGGTGTCCCCGCGAAGACCATGTCGCGTCGGTCCTCCAGGACGACCATCACATAGGACTCGGGTTTTCCGAGCAGCTCGGCCAGGGTGCGGGAGATGCGGGCAAGAAAGCCGGTGCGTTCCTCGGCCGGGACTTGGACATTGGTCAGTAGCCTGAGTGTGGGCATGGGGGCGAGTGGCTTGGTCGAGTGTGGTGCCTCCGAATGATAAGGGGCAGCGGGCGGTTTGTCGCTGCGAACCTGGGTCGAGACTCAGCTCGCCTGCGCCAGGGCCATCGCGGGCGCGGGAGTCGTCAAGGAGACTGGGTATTCATCCGTCCAGCGCAAGAGCTCCAGACGCCCGTCATGGTGTTCCACCAGCGCGGTGCAGCTCTCGACCCAGTCGCCGCAATTGCAATAGGACACGCCGGCGATGTCGCGCATCTCGGCGTGGTGGATATGGCCGCAGATCATGCCGTCCAACTGACGCCGTTCGGCCTCGTTGGCCACTTCGCGCTCGAAATTGCCGATGTAGTTGACGGCGTTCTTGACCTTGTGCTTCAGGTAAGCCGCCAACGACCAATACTTGAGTCCGAAGGACGACCGCAGCCGGCTGGTGAGACCATTGAGCGCCAGCAACCCATCGTAGGCACGCGACCCGAGTCTGGCCAGCCATTTGCCGTTCTGGACCACCGCATCGAACCTGTCGCCATGCAGCACCAAGAAGCGTCGACCGTCGGCCGTGGTGTGGATCACCTCGTCACGCACCTGCACATGACCGAAGTTGGCGCCCAGATGCCCCCGGAAGATCTCATCGTGGTTGCCGGGTAGATAGATGACCCGGGTACCCGCTCTGGCCTTGTCCATGATCTCCCGCACCACCTGGTTGTGCGATTCCGGCCAGTAGAGGCCGTTCTTCATGGCCCAGAGGTCGACGATGTCGCCGACCAGATAGAGTTGTTTGCAATGGGTGGACTGCAGGAAATCCAGGACGAACTGGGCCTGACAGCCGCGGAAGCCCAGATGCACATCGGATAGGAAGATACTGCGATACTTCAGGGGGTTCATGCGCTTGATCTCGGACATCGCATTACCGGACGCTGGATAAAGATTCTGCTTATGGTGTCCGAGTTTTGTTGCTCCCCAATTGAGGTCGGGTGAAGATGCGATGAAGAATCGCATACGTTTTTCTGAAGTCTTGCTGACGGATTGGCGGCGAGTCGATGGCGTTTTCGAGACGCTCGGCCAAGTGTGTCGGCTCCCCTTGCTCGGTATGCCCGATCTATAATCCTGCAGACGGATGTTGAACCTGGAGTGAGACGATGGCGCAGAGCGCAGTCAGAAAGGTGGTCCTGGCCTATTCGGGTGGACTGGATACCTCGGTGATCTTGAAATGGTTGCAGGAGGCCTACGGCTGCGAGGTGGTGACCTTCACGGCCGATATCGGGCAGGGTGAAGAGGTCGAGCCAGCCCGCGCCAAGGCGCAAGCGGCTGGGGTCGAGGAGATCTATATCGATGACCTGCGCGAGGAGTTCGTCCGCGATTTCGTCTTCCCCATGTTCCGTGCCAATGCGCTCTATGAGGGCGAGTATCTGCTGGGCACCTCGATTGCCCGCCCCCTGATCGCCAAGCGTCTGATCGCGATTGCCGCCGAGACCGGCGCCGACGCGATTGCGCATGGTGCGACCGGCAAGGGCAACGATCAGGTCCGTTTCGAGCTCAGCGCCTATGCCCTGAATCCGGACATCCGTGTGATCGCCCCTTGGCGCGAATGGGATCTGCTCTCGCGCGAGAGGCTCATGGCATACGCGGCCGAGCACGGTATCGCGGTCGAGATGAAACGCGACGGCACCAAGTCCCCTTATTCCATGGATGCGAACCTGCTTCACATCTCCTACGAGGGCTATGATCTCGAGGACCCCTGGATCGAGCCGGGCCCCGACATGTGGCGCTGGACAGTCGCTCCGGAGCAGGCGCCCGACCGGCCGACCAGTATCGAGCTGACCTTCGAGCAGGGAGATGCCGTTGCCATCGACGGGAAGGCAATGACTCCGGCCGAGATACTGGCAGAATTGAACCGCATCGGTGGTGCCAACGGGATCGGTCGGTCCGACATCGTCGAGAACCGCTATGTCGGCATGAAATCGCGCGGCTGCTATGAGACCCCCGGCGGCACCATCCTGCTGAAGGCGCACCGGGCCATCGAATCTTTGACGCTTGACCGTGAGGCCGCCCACCTCAAGGACGAACTCATGCCGCGCTATGCGAGCCTGATCTACAATGGCTATTGGTTCACTCCGGAGCGCAGCATGCTGCAGTCCGCCATCGACCAGACGCAGACCCGCGTCAATGGCGTGGTGCGACTGAAGCTCTACAAGGGCAATGTGATGCTGGTCGGCCGCAAGTCCGAGACCGACAGCCTATTCGATGCCTCGATCGCCACTTTCGAGGAGGACGCCGGGGCCTATGATCAGAAGGACGCGACCGGATTCATCCGTTTGAACGCCCTTCGGTTGCGGGTCGCGAGGCGCCACCGGTGCTGATCGACTCGACCGCGCGTCTCTTGACTCGGTTTCCGCCGCGTGGATATCAACGTGGGAGGTGTTGTCCGCCATGTCCCAGACCGCAGAGGACCTGAGCCAGGCGTTCGCCCTGGGATTGGAGCCTGAGAGCGACGAGCCGGAAATGGAGAGCTCGCAACACTATGACCAGCTTGCGCTCCTGGTCAGTATGCTGGAGTGGCACTGGCGCGCGCGGGAGGACTTCTTCATCGGTGCCAATCTGAGCGTCTATTTCCGTCGAGAGCAACTGGCTCAGCGCGAGCTGCGTGGCCCGGATTTCTTCCTCGTCCAGGGCGTTGAGCGCCGGCCCCGGCGCTCATGGACCGTCTGGCTGGAGGGTGGACGCTATCCGGATCTGATTATCGAGTTGCTCTCCGAGACCACTGCGCGGGTCGATCGCACGGCAAAAAAGGCGCTCTATCAGGATGTCTTCCGCACCCCGGAATATTACTGGTTCTCGCCCGACACGGCCGAGCTGGCAGGTTTTCATCTCGTCGACGGACGTTACGAACCCATTGTCACGAACAGTCGAGGGCGGTTATCGAGCCGGGTTCTGGGTTTGGATCTCGGCGTCTCCGAAGGCCTGCTGCGCCTCTTCGATGACCAGGGTGAGCTGATTCCCTCGCTGCCCGAGGCAGTGGCCCGAGAACAGGCATTGGTCGAGCGGGAACGCGAACGCGCCGAGGGGGAACGCAGGCGCGCCGAGCAGGAGCGCAGCCGAGCCGATCAGGAGCGGATCCGGGCCGATCAGGAGCGGATCCGGGCCGAGCGATTGGCCGAGCGGCTGCGCGCGCTGGGCGTGGATCCGGAGTCGGACTGACCGCGCGCCAGGTCGCGGTTCAGCTCGACCTCGTCAGGATCGGCCGCCCGACCGGAGGATCCGCAACAGGGCGCCATTGGGCTCATCGGTCAGCAGATAGAGATAGCCGTCCGGCCCCTGGCGCACATCCCTGACCCGTTTGCCGATGGTCAGCTTCTCCTTGTCGACGGCTCGCGTCCCTTCGAGCTGGACCCGGCGCACTTGGCCGAACTTGAGCGCACCGCTGAAGAGGTCGCCTTTCCATTCCGGGTATCGGTCGCCCGTATAGAGCGCGAGACCACTGGGCGCCTTCGAGGGCGTCCAGACCACCTTCGGCTCAGGGACACCGGGTCGGCTGGTCTCATCCGAGATCCGTGGTCCCCAGTATTCCCGACTATAGGTCACCGCGGGCCAGCCGTAGTTCTTCCCCGCCTCGATCAGATTCAGCTCGTCACCGCCCCGCGATCCATGTTCGTTCGCCCAGACCTGACCGCTGAATGGATCCAGCGTCATGCCCTGGATGTTGCGGTGGCCATAGCTGTAGATCTCAGGACGGGCGCCGAGACGATGGATGAAGGGGTTGTCCGGGTGGGGGTGCCCGTCATCGCGCAGTCGCAGGATCTTGCCGAAATGGGTCCCGAGCTGCTGCGCTTGGTCACGAATATTGGCGCCGTCGAAGGCGAGCGGGGGGTTGCCGCCGTCGCCGACACTCATCAAGAGGCCTCCGTCGGGCAACCAGAGGATCCGGGAGCCGAAGTGTTGGCCTCCGCGCTTGGTGTGCGCATTCCGAAAGATGACCTCCAGGTCGTCGAGTCTGTCTCCGTCGAAGCGCGCGCGGGCCAGTGCCGTGCGATTGGCATCCTTGGTGCCTGTGGCGTAGGTCAGATAGATGAGCCGATTGATGGCGAAGTCCGGATGCGGGGAGACATCCAGCAGACCACCCTGCCCGTAGGCCAGGACCTCGGGCGTCCCGGGGACGGGGTCTGGAGCCAGCCGGCCATCGCGGACGATCCGCAGTCGCCCTGGACGCTCGGTGATCAGCGCGGTGCCGTCTGGCAACCAGGCGAGCGACCAGGGATGGCTGAGACCGTCTGCCACCAGCTCGGTGCGCCATCCGACCGCCTCAGGCACATCTGCCGTTGGCTTCATCGGGCCGGCCAAGGGCGAGCAGGTGGCGAATGGCACCCAGAGCAAGGCCGCAACTAGAACCCAAGCCGTGGCTCTCATCACACCTTCCCCGATCCGGATCAATGCTCTCCCTTCGGCTCGAGTCCGGCGATCGGTGCGACGCTCGCCGGCAGCTCGGACGGCGCTTCGCCGCGTGCCTCGAGCTCCTCGAATGGATCCGGTCCCTGCCGCGAGTAACCGGTCTCCTCGATCCTTTTCAGATAATCCAGCCAGAGCGGCTGCCAAGCACGGCCGAGCTTGTAGAGATATTGCCAATCATAGAGCCCCGAGTTGTGGCCGTCGTCGAAGAAGATCTTCACCGCGTAGTGGCCAATCTGCTGCAATTCCTTGATGTTCACCCGCTCCTTGCCGAGCTGGAGCTTGGCCGTTGCCGGCGAATGACCGCGGACCGCGGCAGACGGAGAGTAGACCCGGAGATACTCGCAAGGCAGACGGTAGTGGGCGCCATCGTCGAAGCTGATCTCCAGCACCCGCGATTCTTGATGCAGTTTGATCTCGATTGGCAGTCGCTGCTGGTTCATGATCTCGACCCTGGGATCGATACTCGGTCTTTCACCTTTCCCGGAGATTGGGGTGCGCGGTCAAACCCCAAGCGCAGACCTGTCGACGATCATGGCGGTCGACGGCACCCGGGAAGATGAACGGGTGGTGCTGCAGACGGCAGAATCCTCCCTGTTTAAACCGCGTCCAGAGCGAAATGCATCGTTTTCACTTTGTGTCTGGCTTTGAGGACTTCACTGGCCTTGGTCGGGACGCGGTTTAAAATTTCATCTTTCTTCATCGCTTAAACCGCGCTCGCTCCGGCAGTCGTCGAGTTTGCCAAGACCGATCCAAACCAGAAACATTGCATACCGCGCTGGGCGCGGTTTAGAGGACAGCGCCAGCGCGGCGTGCAAGCTCTGAGCGGCGTGCGCGTGTGCTGGAATCCGCCGCCTCGCCGGTCACCTCCGGCCAACCGCTGGCGTGACGCATGATCAGATCGGCCAAGGTCTCCATATGGGCCGGGCTGTCATTGAGACATGGGATATAGCTGTAGGTCTTGCCGCCGGCATCCATGAAGATCTGGCGATTCTCTGCGTCGATCTCCTCGATGGTCTCCAGACAATCCGCGGAAAACCCAGGTGAAAGCACCTGGACCGATGTCACGCCGGCAGCCGCCCACTCCTTGAGGGTGACATCCGTATAGGGTGTCAGCCACTCGTTCTTGCCGAGTCGGGATTGAAAGGAAACCCACCAACGCTCGGGAGGGAGTCCCAGGTGCTCGCTCACCAGACGAGCGGTCTTGTGACAAAGACAGTGATAGGGATCACCCTTCTCGAAATACTCCTTGGGAATGCCGTGGAAGGAGAACAGCAGCCGCTCCGGTTCGTTCCACTCGGCCCAATGGGCCCGAATACTCGCGACCAGGGCGTCGATATAGCCGGGTTCATCGTGATACTGGTTGATGAAGCGTACTTCTGGCAGCCAGCGCCAACGTCTGAGCTCGCACGTGACTGCATCGAATGCCGAGCCGGTCGTGGAAGCGGAATACTGCGGATAGAGGGGGAACACGAGCAGCCGACGGGCGTTGGACCGTCTGAGCTCGGCGAGCGCCGAGCTGACCGAGGGTCGACCGTAACGCATCGCCAGAGCCACGTGCACTGGTCCCCTGAAGCGATCGCCGAGCAGATTCTGGAGGGCCTCGGTCTGCCGCCGCGCGATCGCCAACAGGGGAGAGCCCTCCTGGGTCCAGATCGATTGATAGACACGGGCGGAGCGGGCCGGGCGTGTCCTCAGGATCACCCCATGCAAGATGAGCCACCAGGGAAGACGCGCCATCTCGACGACCCGAGGATCGGACAAGAACTCGGCCAGGTAACGCCGCACGTCCGGTACGCTCGGGGTGTCCGGGGTGCCCAGGTTGATGAGCAGAACCCCGAGACACTCGGGTGAGTCGTGTCGAAAATCGGGCACGTTGATATAGGTCATCCGGCTGTCTCGATTAGCTGGGTGTCCAAACCGCGCTTAGCGCGGTATGCGAAGTTTCTTGATTGGGTCGGCCTTGGCAGCCACGATAAGCCTCGGGGCTGTCGCGGTTTAAGGAACGATTCAGAAACAAGTGGTGCAACTTGAGCCGCCCTTGTTGGGCACGCTCCGCTTTGCCCAACCTACGGTGTGTAGGTTGTTTCTGAATCA
>JANQGF010000102.1 GCA_028277465.1 Chromatiaceae bacterium | reverse complement strand
CTCCTCGGCCCGGGTACGCGCCAACTCGGCGGGAGACTGGGCTCGCGCCTCCTCGGAGGCCTTCTTTGGGCTGGTCATCGGTTCTGGTGTGACGGCAGTGGGTGCCGGTGGGACCGCGGGCTGGGATTCAGTGGCAAGGGCACTCTCGAGGGTCACCGCTTGGCTCGAGACCAGCGCCAGGACGGCAGCCGAGGCGAGATGGAAGGGTCGTTTGTGAGACATGGAGGCTCCTTGATGAAGGTGAAAAGGGCACGGACTGACGCGAGCTTAGGCGATTGCCGGAAATGTTTATACCAGATGGCGCCGGATTGAGGCTCGCCTTCAAGGAGCGCTTTAAAGACAGACCTCGATCCGGCGTCATCTATAAGAGTTTCCGGCAATCGCTTAAGATCCGGCTATCGAGCGCGATTCAGGCGATTACCCCGGATCCCGCGGGCGCGGCGTCCGCGATGAGGAGGTCATGATGCATGTTGGCGATCTGATGGCCGAGACTGGTGTGAAGTTCGGGACCAGTGGTGCGCGTGGCTTGGCCGCCGCGATGACGGATTGGGTCTGTTATGCCTATACCACGGGCTTTCTCAGCTATCTCCAGGCAAGCGGTGTCCTGGTCTCGGGCCAGGCGGTCGGAATCGGGGGTGATCTGCGTGCGAGCTCGCCGCGTATCATGAACGCCTGTGCCCGCGCGGTGGCCGATCAGGCTTGCCGGCCGGTCAACCTCGGTCTGATCCCAAGTCCGGCGGTCGCGGCCTATGGAATCGCTCGGGGCATCCCGACCCTCATGGTGACCGGCAGCCATATCCCGGACGATCGCAATGGGATCAAGTTCAATCTGCCCACGGGAGAGATCCTGAAGCCTGACGAGGAGGGTATCCGGGCCCAGCCCCTTGTGCGTCCAGCGGGCCTCTTCGACGCCGAGGGTGGCTTCGTGACCTGCGGCGACGGCTGGCGGACGGATCCGGCGGCCTACCAGGAGTATGTCGACCGCTATCTGGCGTTCTTCCCCGCCGCTTCTCTCCATGGGTTGAGTGTTGGCATCTACGGTCATTCCAGCGTCGCGCGCGAGGTCTACGCCGATGTTCTGGCTGGACTCGGCGCGCGGGTGACGCGACTCGGCTACTCGGATGTCTTCATCCCGGTCGATACCGAGGCGATCCGCGTCGAGGATCGAGACTTGGCGCGCGACTGGGCCGCCCAGGGCGGATTCGACGCACTGGTCTCGGCGGATGGTGACGGTGACCGCCCGCTCGTCTCTGACGAGACGGGGTCCTGGCTCCGCGGCGACCTGACCGGTGTCCTCTGTGCCCGCCAACTCGGTGCGCGCGGCGTGGTCACCCCCGTGAGCAGCAATACGGTGGTGGAGAGGTGCGGCTGTTTCGAGTCGGTCAGACGGACGCGGATCGGTTCGCCCTTCGTCATCGAAGGCATGCAGGACTTGGTCGCCGCGGGTTTGGCCCCCGTGGTGGGTTATGAGGCGAACGGCGGTTTCCTCTTGGGCACGGACATCGAACGGGACGGGCGTGTCCTCGCGGCCCTGCCGACGCGCGATGCGGTTCTGGTGGCCCTGGCCACCCTGGTCGCTTCGGTCGAGCAGGGCAAGCCGGTCTCGGCCTTGGCCGACGATCTGCCGCGTCGCTTTACCCATAGCGATCGTCTCCAGGCCTTTCCCACCCACATCGGCCAGTCGCGTATCCAGGCACTCTCGAGCGGGGATTTCGGGCGCGACAAGGCGGCCGTTGAGGCGATCTTTGCCGAGCATTTCGGCGAGGTCGTGCGCCTTGATGTCACGGACGGTCTCAGGATCACCTTTGCCAGCGGAGAAATCGCGCACCTGCGCCCATCTGGAAATGCACCTGAGCTGCGTGCCTATACCGAAGCGGACACTCAGGATAGGGCTGTCGACATGAATCGAATCTGCATGACGATCCTGGCGGGATGGCTCGGGTGAGCCCTCGAGGTCCGCCGTGCGGCGCCGATGCGAGGCGCACGGACCGGCCTAAACCGCGCCTAGCGCGGTCTGCGAAGTCTTTTGATTGGATCGGCCTTGGCAGCCACGACGAGCATCGGAGCTGTCGCGGTTTAAGCTATTACAAAATATGAAATTTAAACCGCGTCTCCAGCGATTTCGATGAAACCCCCAAGGCCAAGCACAAAATGAAAACGACGCATCTCGCTCTGGACGCGGTTTAGCAAGTGCGGGCGCCCCTTTCCGCACTCAGCCCTGATTCAGTGCGTCCAGGAGCTCGCTCGGGTCGGCGTCGTCGAGATTGGCATAGAGCGCGTCGGTGCGCCGCTCCAGCTCACGGGTGTCGACCGCGAGCACCACCTCCTTGATATCGAGGATCGCGCCCGGCTGCATGCTGAATTCCCGCAATCCGAGCCCCAGGAGAAGACGCGTGAAGCGCGGATCACCCGCCATTTCACCGCACATGCTGACCGGGATATCCAATGCACGTCCGGCCTCGATGATCATGCGCACCAGTCGCAGGATGGCTGGATGGATGGGATCGAACAGATAGTTGACAGCGCCGTCCAAGCGGTCGACCGCGAGCGTGTATTGGATCAGGTCGTTGGTGCCGATGGAGAGAAAGTCCATCCGACGCGCGAAGGCCCGGGCCGCCAGCGCCGCTGCCGGCACCTCGATCATGACGCCGACCGGCATGGCGTCGTCATACTCCAACCCATCTCGGTCGAGCTGGCGCTTGAGCTGCGCGATCAGAGCAAGCACCCGGTCCACTTCCTGAATATTGGTGACGAGCGGCAGCATCAGGCGGACTGGCCCCAGCGCGGAGGCCCTCAGGATGGCCCTCAGTTGTGGGCGGAAGAGCTCGGGCTCTTTCAAGCAGAGTCGAATCGCGCGTAGACCGAGTGCCGGGTTGCAGACACTGGAGCCACAGTCCCCGACCGGCGTGGCGCCTTTGTCGACACCCAGGTCCAGGGTGCGGATGGTGATGGGGATCCCCTCGAGATCCGCGACCATCTCGGCATAGGTGGCCAGGTGCTCCTCCTCGTCCGGGAGGTCGCTGCGGTTCAGGTAGAGGAATTCGGTGCGGTAGAGACCCACCCCGGCGGCGCCGTTGGACTTGGCTGTCTCCACGTCTTCCGGCAGCTCCAGGTTGGCCAAGAGACTGATGGGAACCGCGTCGCGGGTCTGCGAGGGGCGGTTGATCAACTCCCGCAGTCGGCGCTGGCGTGCCTCGATCGCGCGCAACCGTTGGCGGAAATAGCCCAGGGTCCGGTCGTCTGCATCCGCCAGCAGGGTGCCGGTCTCTCCATCGACCACCAGAAGCTCATGCGGATGCAAATAGGAGGTCACATCCTGAATGCCCATGACCGCGGGTACGCCGAGACTCCGCGCCAGGATCGCCGTATGGGACAGGGGGCCGCCGTATTCGGTGACGAAGGCCACGGCACCACGATGATTCAGCAAGATGGCGTCCGCCGGTGTGAGATCCCTGGACACCGCCACGAAGCCATTGAGATCCCGAGATCCCAGGTCGGATCCTGGCGTATCGGGCTGCAGGAAGCTCTGGATCTGGTGCACCACATGCTCGACGTCGTCGCGCCGGGTGCGAAGGTAGGGGTCGTCCATCTCGTCGAAGACCCGAACCAGGGTATCGCGATGCAGCTGCAGTGCCCACTCCGCCGAGCACAGGCGATCGGTGACGATGCGCCGCACCTCCTCGAGGAGTGCAGCGTCTTCGAGCATCAAGAGATGAGCATCGATGAACTCGGCGATCTTGATCGGCGTGCTGTGCGGAATCTGGTTGCGCACCGCCTCGAGTGACGCGCGCGCCGCGTCGACGGCCAGATCGAGACGCGCGATCTCCTGGTCGACCTGATCGGCCGCGATCGGGATCTGGGACGCCCGGGTGCGTCCGCGGACGTCGATGAAGGCCGGTCCAAGGGCGATCGGGCACGAAGATGGGATCCCGATGCCTTGAAACGCAATCGTCACTCGCCCTCCCCGAAGCGATCGCGAATCAGGCTCTCGATCGCCATCATCGCGGCCTCCTCGTCGTCGCCGGCGGCCTCGACCGTGACTCGCGTCCCTTGGCTTGCAGCCAGCATCATGACTCCCATGATGCTCTTGCAGTTGACGCTTTGGCCGCGCCGTTCGATCTCGATGCGGCTTTCGAAACGGCCCGCGCATTGCACCAGCTTGGCTGCCGCTCTCGCATGCAGCCCCAGCTTGTTACAGATCTCGAGCTCTTTGCGAATCATCCTCGTTGGATCCTTCTAGCCTAGGTCTTGTCCCCGCCCTGAGGTCGTGCACACAGACGAACCCCCGTGCGTCCACCCTCCAATGCCTTCTCGGCAACCGCATCCAGATCCAGGGTCGCATAGTTCAAGGCTCGCAGCACCATGGGCAGGTTCACCCCCGTCAGGACGCGCAATCGCGGACGCTGGTCCGCCAGTGCCAGGGCGATGTTGGCCGGCGTGGACCCATAGAGATCAGTCAGGATCAATACCCCCGTCCCTTGGTCCAGCCGGTCGGCATGCTGCAGTCCTTCCTCGATCAGCGCCTCGCGCGGCGTGTCGTTGATGACCTCGAGTGACTCGATGCCCGGCGGGCGTCCACCCAAGACATCGGTCGCGATACCCAGCAGGTCTCCGGCGAGCGGTCGGTGGGTAATGATGAGGATTCCAATGCTCATGGCAGCTCCCGATGTCTCACCATGACCTTGTGTCCGATGCCTTCGAAATGCTGACGGAGCGTTTCAGCCATGTAGACTGACCGGTGTTGGCCGCCGGTACAGCCGATGGCGATCGTCAGGTAGCTTCGGCCATCGGTCTCGAACGATGGGATCCAGCGCTCGAAGAAGGCCAGGATGTCATCGCGCATCCGGCGCACCTCGGGGCTGGACTCCAGGAACTCTACCACCATGGGGTCGAGGCCGGTTAGCGCCTTGAGCGCCGGTTGCCAGTGCGGGTTCGGCAGACAGCGGACATCGAAGACGAAGTCGACATCCTGGGGGACGCCATGCTTGAAACCGAAGGATTGGAGCAGGATCAAGGCGTTGGGTGACTGGCTGCCGACCAGCCAGCCGCGCACGCGACTGCGCAACTCGTGGATATTGGTCTGGGTGGTATCGAAGCGGATGTCGGCGGTGCGTCGGATGGGCTCCAGGAGACGGCGCTCGAGATGGATCGCCTCGCGCAGCGGACGGTCTCCGCGGGTCAGCGGATGCTTGCGTCGGGTTTCACTGAAGCGTCTGATCAGGGTGTCGGTCTGGGTGTCCAAGAAGATGACCCGACATTCGATGCCTTTCTCCTGGGCAGATTGGACCAGCTCTGGCAGGTAGCGGAGCTCGTCCGGACTGGTGCGGGCGTCGATCCCGACCGCGGTCTGGGTGAATGCCTGATTGAGGCTGTCATTGAGGCGGAGAACCAGGTCCTTGAGCAGAAAGAGCGGCAGATTGTCGATGCAGTAATAGCCCAGGTCCTCCAAGGTATGGAGTGCCACGCTCTTGCCGGAACCGGAAAGGCCGCTGAGGATGACCAGTTTCATCGGGGCGCGCTTCGAAAGGGACTCAAGATTCCAATCGGACGAATCGGCGACCGGCTCAACGCCGGGGCTTGGGTGGGTCGGGCCGATCGAGGCTGATCGCGCGGGCCTGCCGGTCGACGAAATCCACACCCGCGTCGTAGCCGCGAATGCGCAGGATCTGGTGCCTGACCGCGGCCTCGACCAAGATGGCCAGGTTTCTGCCGGGAGCGACCGGCATGATGACCTTCGGGACCACGACACCCAGGATATTGGCCGCCGTCAGACTTCCGGAGAGCCGGTCGATGCATTCGAGCTGCCGTTGATCCAGGGGTTGCAGGTCGATGATCAGGTTGAGTGTCTTGTTGCGCAGGACGGCGCCCTCGCCGAACATGGCGCGAATGTTGAGAATACCCAGGCCGCGGACTTCGAGAAAGTCTCTCAGCGTCTCCGGGCAGGTTCCTTCGAGGACCTCCGGGGCGATGCGTGCGAATCTGGGTGCGTCGTCGGCGATGATGCGGTGTCCCCGTGCAATCAGGTCGAGCGCCAGCTCGCTCTTGCCGACTGCCGGGCTGCCCACCAACAGCACTCCCATTCCCAAGACCTCGATGAAGACGCCATGCACTGTCTTGCGCTCGGCCAGGGCGTGGGTCAGGAAGTAACGCAGATGGTTGATCAATTCCTGGTCGCCGATGGAAGAGCCCAGCAAGGGCGTCCGCGTGCGTTCAGCATAATCGCGGAAGGCGGTGTCGGGGGGGATATCGTCCGAGAAGATGACCGCCGCCGGCTGGTCGGCGAACAGCTTGTCGATCGTCTCGTTGAAGGCCGTACTGCCCAGGGTCGCCAGGTAGGCCTGTTCCGGGTGACCGATGACCTGAAGGCGATTCGGATGAATACAGTTCAAGGAGCCGATGAGCGATTGTCGGGAATGCTCCGGCTCTTCTCCGCGCAACGGCCGCGGGGTCTCGGGCTCGGGTGTCAGCCAATGCAGCTTGAGCTGAGGGCCCGTCTGGGCGATCAGTGACTGGAGATCGTCGATCATCGCTGGGGTTCTGATCCGATGGCGTCTCAGGTATTCAACAGACGCAGGATCGCGGCAGCCGAATCGGCCTCGCGCAATCCGGTGCGGATCGAGGGGTCACTGAAGAGGCTTGCCAAGTGAGCCAGCAAACGCAGGTGTTCCTCGTTCGCGGCCTCCGGGACCAGCAGGGCGAAGGCGAGATCCACGGGCTCGCCGTCCGCCGCATCGTAATCCACGCCGCAGGTCAGCTGCACGAAGGCGCCCAGGACATTGGTTACCTCTTTGACGCGGGCGTGCGGCAGGGCGATCCCATGGCCGAGTCCGGTGCTGCCCAGTCGCTCGCGTTCCAGCAGCCGCTCGAAAACGACCTCGGTGTGCAGGCGCGGATGGTCGCTCGCCAGCAGCTCGGCAAGCGTCTCGAGCAGGCGTTTCTTGCTCATGATCCCAAGACCGCATCCGATGCGGGCCTCGCTGATCAGGTCGGGGCTGAACATGGTGCCAACTCCTGCTAGGCGCAGGCGCGCTTGGTGGCGCCCTGATCTGGTCGCGAATGCCGCTGGGGGCGTCGTGGTTCGGTGGATCTGGTCATGCTTCTGGTTATCCTCGGGTCGTCCTGACGACAGGTCTCGAGTCCAGGATCGCGTTCACCCGACTGGGTCGGGATGAAGAACACCTCGAACGGCCACCATGAATCCGCTCGAGGTGCCGACTCCTGGTCCAAGTTCACGACGCTTTCGGTCGGTTACGCACTCCGCGATCCGTCAATGGAAAATTGGTGCTGCACTAGTCCGCCTCGGCGATCTTGACGGTCCCGCCGCGGTGGCTGCTCCGCTTCTCCTTGAAGCGAATCACTTGTCGATCGAGCTTGTCGATCAGCCCATCGATGGCCGCATACATATCCTCGTGGACAGAGTCGGCAAATACCTTGGCCCCATTGATGTGCAGCGTCGCCTCCGCCTTCTGAGCGAGCTTCTCGACGCTCAGGACGACATGGGCCTTGGTGACATGGTCGAAATGTCGCGCGAGGCGTTCGAATTTGCTGTCGACATAACCCTTGAGTGCATCGGTCACGTCGATATGGTGGCCGGTCAGGTTGATCTGCATCGCTAATTGACTCCTGTAAGGTTCAAACGGCCTTTCATGCCAGGCGCTTGCGCTCGTTCGAGGGTGGTATCCCCATGGCCTCGCGGTACTTGGCGACGGTTCGGCGCGCGACATTGATGCCCTGATCCGCGAGCTCGCCGGCGATTCGACTGTCGCTCAAGGGTTTCCTGGCGGATTCTCCCGCAATCAGCTTGCGGATCAGTGCGCGGATTGCCGTCGAGGAGCATTCACCGCCAGAAGCTGTATTCACGTGAGACGAGAAGAAGTATTTGAACTCGAAGGTCCCTCTCGGTGTGTGCATGAATTTCTGTGTCGTGACCCGGGACACGGTGGATTCATGTAATTGTAGTGCCTCGGCAATGTCGCGCAGGACCATGGGTCGCATCTTCTCATCACCATACTCGAAGAATTCCTGCTGCATCTCCACGATCTTGGCGCCCACCCGCAGCACCGTATCATTACGACTCGCCAAACTCTTGATGAACCAGCGGGCCTCCTGCAGATGGCTCTTGAGCGTGGTGGCGTCCGCACTCTGGTCTGCACGGCGAATCAGGCTCGCATAGTCCGCGTTCACTCGCAGCTTGGGTGTGGAGTCGGGGTTCAGCTCGACGTGCCAGCGGTCCTCCCGTTTGCGAACGAAGATATCGGGCACAACGTACTCCGAGGGCGCCTCTTCGATCAAGCCGCCCGGTTTCGGATTGAGCCGACGAATCAGCTCGAGTGCGCCCGTGAGGTCCTCTTCCGAGCGCTTGAACTGACGCGCGAGCGCAGCCAGGTCCTTCCGCGGGAGGTGGTCGAAGCCGTCGCCGCAGACCGCGATGGCCGCCGCGCGAAAGGGGGTGTCGGATGGCAGTTGGCGCAGCTGGATCAGGAGACACTCCTGCAGGCTCCGGGCGCCGACCCCCGGGGGGTCGAGCGACTGGATCCAGTGGACCATGGTTTCCGCTTCCTCGGGACTGATGTCGGCCTGATCGAGCGTCGCCAGGAGCTCGTCGATGTCGCTGCGTAGATAACCATCGCTGTCGATCGAATCGATGACCGCTTGGGCGATCATGAGGTCGCGCTCGTTCAGCCGACTGAGATTCAGCTGCCAGATCAGATGGTCTTGCAGGGTTTGTGGTCGGCTTTGCTGGGCGAAGGGGTCGAAGTCCGAGCCGTCGTCCGCGCCATGCGCGGTCGTGGGGAGATAACTGTCGTAGACGTCCGTCCATTGCGTGTCGACCGGCAGCTCGGCGGGCATCTCACTGGATTCGGCTTGAATCTCCCGATCGATCTTCGACTCCACTTGCTCACTTGCCCCTTCGCTCTCTTCGATCGGTGCGGCCTCGGTCTCGCCGCTCGCGTGGGACGCGAAGCGCTCGTTCTCGTCTCCTTCCTCGAGCATCAGGTTGGTCTCGAGTGCCTCTTGGATCTCTTTCTGGAGATCGAGCGTGGAGAGCTGCAGCAGCTTGATCGCCTGCTGCAACTGAGGTGTCATGGTGAGATGCTGGCTGAGGCGAAGCTGGATGGATTGCTTCATGGACCGCATGCGCCTTTAGAAATCAGGATGATCCAGGTAACGGGAAAGCAATAAGGGTGCCTAAGTCAATTCTAGCATCATCTTGCATCCTTCCTCCTGTTCGGCGGGTCGCGACCCGGAAGGCTACATGGAGAAGTCGGCGCCCAGATAGACGTCCCGCACCTGCTGGTCGGCGAGCAGGTCGGCCGGCACACCGGCGGCGATCACGGTCCCGCGACTGATGATGTAGCCGCGGTCGCAGATGTCGAGGGTCTCACGGACATTGTGGTCCGTGATCAGCACCCCGATGCGGCGGTCGCGCAAATGCGAGACGATGGCCTTGATGTCACCCACGGCAATGGGGTCGATGCCGGCGAAGGGCTCGTCCAAGAGCATGACCGCCGGGTCGACCGCGAGGGCGCGGGCGATCTCCAGACGACGGCGCTCTCCGCCCGAGAGGCTCAGGGCGAGCGAGCCGGCCACATGGGCGATACCCAGCTCTTCGAGCAACTGGTCACAGCGGCGCTCCCGTTCGGGGCGCTTCAGGTCCCGTCGGGTCTCCAAGATCGCGAGGATATTGTCCCGCGCGCTGAGCTTGCGAAAGACCGAGGGCTCCTGCGCCAGATAGCTGAGCCCGGCGCGCGCGCGCGTATGCATCGGGAGACGCGTGATATCGCGGCCATTGAGAAGGATCCGGCCGTGATCCGCCGCGATCAGACCGACGATCAGGTAGAAGCAGGTCGTCTTGCCCGCCCCGTTCGGTCCGAGCAGTCCGACCACCTCCCCGGGATTGACTTCAACGCTGACGCCCTGCAAGACCTGGCGGCGATGGTAGGCCTTCTTCAGGTGCTCGGCGCGCAGAGCGGTCACCCGGGCGTCCTCGTCGGCGTAGTCTTCATTGCTCTTGCGGCGTAATGGTGATCTTGACGCGGCCGGATCCACCAGCGCGAAAGTGTGCCTTCCCGCGGTCGTAGATAATGCGGTCGCTGGCGAGACGGTCCGTGCCCTGGATGAGCAGGGCATCACCGATCAGGGTCAGCTCGTCCTTGTCGGCGTCGTATTCCATGCGTTTGGCGAAGGCCTGGACCTCGCCGTCTTCATTCTCGAGCGCTTGTCTATACTTGGCGGGCGCCCCCAGGGCGATGACGAACCTGGGCCGGCGATCCTCGCGATGGTAGACGGTCACATGATTGGCGAGCAGCCGCATGCTGCCCTGGTCGACCTGGACGTTTCCGACATAGACACTGGTCCTGTCGCCCTCGCGCACCTCCACGTCGTCGGCCTCGATATAGATGGGTTGTTTGGCATCCTCCTCGAGTGCCCGAGCAGGGCACCACCCAAGCGTCAGCAGGAGTCCAGCGCACAGGAGCGGATATCGCGAGGGGCGGCTCGAGCGCCGTGACCGCCGCGGGGATTCGAGCCCCTTCATGGTTCGGCCTCCGGCTCCGGCGTCAAGCTCAGATGGGCGCGCCCTTGAAAGCGGGCACGGAGTGGCTCGGCATACCAAAGCCGCATGCCAGTGGCAGTCAGCGAATCCCCATCGCTTTGGATGTGGACCGGTAGGTTGGTCTGGGCGAAGGCCTGATCCGGCCAGACATCCAGCCGCTCGGTTTCGAGGCGCGCGGAGCGACGCCGTCGGTCTCCCTCGCGCGTCACACGCACCTCCCCGAGAAGACGGACCTGATTGCCATCGGCGAGCACCAGTCCCTGGCGGGCACGCGCATGCCAGGGCAGATCTTCGTCCTGAAAAAAGACCATCCGCGGGCGATCGAGCTCCGACAGGTCATCGGCGACATAATGACGCAACTGATCGGCAAACAACTGTCTGCTCGGGTGACCGCGGGCATCGGTCTGCACGGCGGTGAAGTCCGAGACGATGTAATCGGGTAGACGACCCCGGGCCTCTCTCGACGGGACCTCACCGGGATGCAGCCTGTACTGCCACCAGGCGATCAGCCCGGCGGCGGCAAAGCACAGCCCGAGCAACAATTGCCGACCCGTCCAAGGCAATCGCTCCGCGGGTGAGTCGAAGGGGTTCATCGATACCGCGCCATGATCCTTTGCAGGTTCCCTTGGGCGTCGAGGATGAGCTCGCAGACCTCGCGCGCGGCCCCGCGTCCGCCGCGGGCCCGGGTGTGCCAGTGGGCGTGTTGCTGGACCATGGGGTGGGCATCACCGACGGCGATCGCCAGTCCGACGCGACGCATGATGGGTAGATCGACGACGTCGTCGCCGACATAGGCGATTGCCTCGTCCTCGATCGATCGGCTGCGTTTCAGCTCCTCGTAAGCGGGCAGTTTGTCCCGGTAGCCCTGAAAGACATCGGCGATGCCGAGGCTTTCCATGCGGATGCGCACGACTTCGGAGGTGCGCCCAGTGATCACGGCCAGCCGGACCCCGCTTTCCTGAAGCATGACCATGCCATGCCCATCGCGCGAGTTGAAGGCCTTGTATTCCTGGCCATCGTCACCGAGAAAGAGGCTGCCGTCGGTCAGGACGCCATCGACGTCGAAGATGACCAGACGGATTCGGGCCGCGTGCTCGCGAATGTCTTGCATCATCAAACCACTCCTGCCCTGAGCAGATCGTGCATGTTGAGTGCGCCGATTGGGCGTCGAGCCGCGTCGAGGACCAGCAGGCCATTGATCGACATGGACTCCATGATCTGTACCGCCTCGGCCGCCAGGGCGTCGGCCGCCACCGTGGTGCAATTGGGTGTCATGACCGTGTCGATCACCGTGTGGTGGACGTCGATGCCGCGATCGAGCGCACGCCTCAGGTCGCCGTCGGTGAAGATCCCAGCCAAGATGCCATCTTCGTCGACCACGGCACTCATCCCAAGCCCTTTTTCGGACATCTCGTCCAGGGTCGCCAAGAGTGGGGTACCGAGCGTGACCTTCGGGAGTTGGTTGCCCTGGTGCATGATGTCGCTGACATGCAATAGCAGCCGACGTCCCAGGCTACCGGCAGGGTGGGAGCGTGCGAAGTCCTCGGCCGTGAAGCCACGGCTCTCGAGCAAAGCGATCGCGAGCGCGTCGCCCATGGCCAAGGCGGCGGTCGTGCTCGAGGTGGGTGCGAGACCCAGTGGGCAGGCCTCGCTCGGCACGCTGATATCGAGGTTCACGTCGGCCTCCTGGGCCAGAGTGGAGGCGGGCTTGCCCGTCATGCTGATGAGTGGGACCCCGAGCCGTTTGATGATCGGGAGAATGGTCAATAACTCCTCCGTCTCGCCGGAATTCGAGATGGCCAGGACCACGTCGCGTGGTGTGATCATCCCCAGATCGCCGTGGCTCGCCTCACCAGGGTGAACGAAGAAGGCCGGACTACCAGTGCTGGCGAGGGTCGCCGCGAGCTTGCCCCCGATGTGACCCGATTTGCCCATTCCCAGCACGACGATCCGGCCTTCGCAGGCGAGCATGTAACGGCAGGCGTCCACGAAGGCCGCGCCGATGCGTCGCGCGAGCGCGGCGACCGAGTCGGCCTCGGTCTCGAGCACTGCGCGGCCCAGTGCCTTGATCTTGTCCGCCTCCCCACGGGCGAGGCTGGCCGGCTGAGCGCCGAGTTGTCGTCTTTCTGTCATGCTCGTCTTGCATCCGGCCGTCTTCGAGCCTTCGAGCTGAGGAGTGGAGGACGCAAAAATACACCAAGGTGCGCTACCCTGTCGCATCCGCAGAACCGCAGCAGACTTGACGCACCCATCGCTGGCCGCGAGAATCTCGGCCTGCCGCGTTCCAGTGCGTCGATGGCGTACACGATCAAGGCAGGGCGAGGTCCGGTTCATGGCGCGGACGTTGTGCGATTCTGTTGTTTCCTTGCCACGAGGGCCTCTCGTCGATGATTTTCATCCGATCTGCTAGACCGAGGATCGGGCCGTGACCTCGGCGCCCAGTCAGGATGCGCTGGTGAAGATCCGTGGTCTCTCGTTCAAGCATGGCCAGCGGGTGATCTTCGACAACCTGGATCTCGACATTCGGCGGGGTTCGGTGACCGCCGTCATGGGGCCGAGCGGTAGCGGCAAGACGACCCTCCTCAAGCTGATCACCGGCCAGCTGCGTCCCGATCGCGGGCACATCGAGGTCGACGGCATTGCGGTGCAGCGACTCGACCGGGCTGGACTCTACCGTTTGCGCCGACGCATGGGGATGCTGTTTCAGAGCGGGGCGCTCTTGACCGACCTCAGCGTCTTCGACAATGTCGCCTATCCTCTGCGCGAGCACACGGACCTCGGCCCCTCGATGCTCCGCAAGCTGGTCCTGATCAAGCTGGAGGCGGTGGGCTTGCGTGGCGCGCGCGACCTGATGCCGAGCCAGTTGTCGGGCGGCATGGCTCGGCGTGTGGCGCTCGCGCGGGCCATTGCGCTCGACCCCGGGATGGTGCTTTACGACGAGCCCTTCACGGGCCAGGATCCCATCTCGATGGGGATACTGGTCAAGCTCATCCGGCAATTGAATGATGCGGCCGGTTTGACCAGTGTCCTGGTCTCACATGACGTGCATGAGACCGCGAGCATTGCCGACGATCTCTATTTGATCTCACAGGGCCGGGTCGTGGCGCGCGGGACCCCGGCCGACATCGCCGCGGACCGCTCCGAATGGGTGCGCCAATTCATGGATGGGCTGCCGGACGGGCCGGTTCACTTCCATTACCCGGCTCCACCCTTGGAAGCGGATCTCCGGACGCGAGGTGCCGCGTGATGTTGTTGAATGGGCTGGCTCGGCTCGGGCGCGGTGGCCTGGGGGTGTTGGAGCGAACGGGGCGGGCCCATCTGCTGCTGGCCGCCATCCTGATTGGTAGCGGGGAGGTTTTGCGCCGGCCACGTCTGCTGTGGGAGCAGGTCTTCAATGTCGGCGTGCTCTCGCTCTTGATCGTGGGCGTCTCCGGCCTCTTCGTTGGCATGGTCCTGGGGCTTCAAGGCTATTATGTCCTGAGTCAGTTCGGTGCCGAGGAGAGTCTCGGTGTGATGGTCGCGGCCTCGCTGGTCCGCGAGCTGGGACCGGTCGTCACCGCCTTGCTGGTCGCCGGTCGCGCCGGCTCGGCCCTGACGGCCGAGATCGGTCTCATGAAGGCCACCGAGCAGCTCTCCGGCCTGGAGATGATGGCGGTCGATCCCGTCCGGCGTATCCTGACGCCGCGGTTCTTCGGTGGTGTGCTCGCGATGCCCATGTTGGCGGCCATTTTCAGTGCGGTCGGGGTGCTGGGCGGTTACTTCGTGGGGGTGGGCCTTTTGGGGGTCGATGAAGGCGCCTACTGGAGTCAGATGCAGGCGAAGATCGATTTCGCCAAGGACGTCGTGAACGGCGCCGTCAAGAGCCTCGTCTTTGGTGCGGTCGTCACCTGGATTGCACTCTTCCAGGGATACGATACCGTCCCCACGTCCGAGGGTGTCAGCCGTTCGACGACCCGTTCGGTCGTCCATTCCGCGTTGGTCGTGTTGGGGCTCGATTTCGTGTTGACGGCACTGATGTTCGGAGAGTAAGTGCATGGGAAAGAGGCGCAATATCGAGGTCCTCGTCGGTGCCTTCATGGTGCTGGGATTGGTCGCCCTTTTCTTTCTGGCCATGGAGGTCAGCAATCTGACCCTGGACAGGGGGGCTGAGGGATACCGCTTGACGGCGCGTTTCGCCAACGTCGGGAGCCTCAAGGTGCGGGCGCCCGTGACCATGGCGGGGGTGCGCATCGGGCGGGTCGAGTCCATTCGGTTCGACAAGGCAACCTACGAGGCCGTCGTCACGCTGCGCGTCGACGCCGTGATCGACACCATCCCCGAGGATACCTTCGCGAATATCTTCACCTCCGGTCTGTTGGGCGAGCAGTATATCGGGCTCGACCCAGGGGGTAGTCAGTATTATCTGGGCGACGGCGATGTGATCGCCAACACCCAATCGGCGCTGGTCCTCGAACAGATGATCGGACAGTTTCTCTTCAGTAAGGCAGGTGAAAGCGGATGATGTTGCAACGTCGTTTTCTTCTCCTCTCCCTCATGCTCGCCGCGCTTGCCTGGGGGGGGCAGCTACTGGCGGCCCAGGACGAGGCCACCGCACTGGTCAAGCGAACGGCGGAACGCATGCTCGATACCCTCGAGGCGCGCCGCAACGAGGTCGAGCGCAACCCCTCGCTCATCTACGGGATGATCGAGAGTATCGTCGCGCCCCATTTCGATTTCGAACGCATCACTCAGGGTGCCTTGGGGCAGTACTGGCGGCAGGCCACTTCCGAGCAGAAGCGACGCTTGGTCGAGGGCTTCAAGCAGGTGCTCATTCGTACCTATGCGCGTTCGCTCTTGAGCTATTCCGGCCAGGAGGTGCGTTACTTGCCGGTCAAGCCCGGAAGCCGTCCGTCCACGGTCACGGTCTCTACCGAGGTGCGTGAGGCAGGCGCGGCACCCATCCCGGTCGACTATCGAATGTATCACAGTGGCCGCGGTTGGAAGGTCTACGACGTCCTCATCAACAACGCCAGCCTCGTCGGCAACTATCGCGCCAGTTTTGCTAGCGAGATTCGCCAGAGCGGGGTCGATGCCTTGATCGCGAAACTGACCGACATGAACCGCAAGGGGCGTGAATGAAGGCGCCTCGCTCGACCAACCTGGTGACCAACCTGGGCGACGGCCGTTGGCGTCTCGAGGGGACGTTGGACTTCAGCACCGTGACCCATCTCCTCGCTGTCGGCGATGACCTCTTTCGGCAGTTGGGTGGCGCCTTGCCGAGTGAGCGGCGCTTGGAGATCGACCTGTCGGCCGTCACTTCCGCCAACAGCGCGGGACTGGCGCTCCTGCTCGAGTGGATGGAGATGGCAGGCGCGCGGGATGTCCAATTGACTTATCGGCATCTCCCAGACGCATTGAATCGGATTGCGGCCTTCTCGAATCTTCAGGGCCTCTTGCCGGTTGCCGGCGAGGCGGTCTAGGAGGAGGTCCTACCGGCGGTGGTCACTGCTTGGATTCTGCAGGGTACCCTCATGCGGTCTCGGCCTGCATCCCATGGATAAGCTTCTGATCACCGGTGGCTCGGTGTTGCGTGGCGATGTCCGCGCCTCAGGGGCCAAGAACGCCGCGCTTCCCATCCTGGCCGCCAGCCTGCTGGCCGATGCGCCCGTGACGCTGACCAATGTACCCTCCCTGCGTGACATCTCGACGACGCTGAGGCTCTTGGGGCGGATGGGTGCCCGCTTGGCAGCGGTCGAAGAGGGGCGAATCGAGGTGACGCCACACACCCTGGCGAGCTTCGTGGCACCTTACGACCTGGTGAAGACCATGCGCGCCTCGATCCTGGTGCTCGGGCCGCTGGTCGCCCGTTATGGCCAGGCAGACGTCTCCCTGCCCGGAGGCTGTGCCATCGGTGCCCGTCCGGTCAATCTCCATCTCGACGGACTCCGCGCCATGGGCGCGGAGGTGGGCGTCGAGGGTGGCTATATCCAGGCACGGGCGAAGCAGTTGCACGGTGCCAGGCTGGTGATGGAGATGGTGTCTGTGACCGGCACCGAGAACCTCATGATGGCCGCGACCCTGGCCCGGGGCGAGACGCTGATCGAGAATGCCGCGCGAGAGCCCGAGGTCATCGATCTAGCCAACTTCCTGAACGCCCTGGGCGGGCGCATCGAGGGTGCCGGCACGGACAGGATTCATGTCCAGGGAGTGGATCGGCTTGGTGGCGCGGCTTATCGCGTGATGCCGGATCGGATCGAGACGGGCACCTTCCTGGTGGCCGCGGCGATGACGGGTGGCAGGATCCGAGTCGTGAATACGCGCCCGGACTGTCTGGACGCCGTCCTGCAGAAGCTGCGCGAGGCCGGTGCCAAGATCGCGACCGGGCCGGACTGGATCGAGCTGGATATGGAGGGTCGGCGCCCCAGCGCCGTGGATATTCATACCGCGCCGCACCCGGCCTTTCCCACCGACATGCAGGCCCAGTTCTGCGCCCTCAACAGCATCGCCCAAGGTGTCGGGACCGTGACCGAGACCATCTTCGAGAATCGCTTCATGCATGTGCCGGAGCTGCTGCGTATGGGCGCCGATATCCAGATCGAGGGCAATGTCTCCATTTGCCGCGGTGTCGAGCGGCTGACCGCCGCACCCCTGATGGCAACCGACCTGCGGGCCTCGGCCGGACTGGTGCTGGCCGCGCTGGTGGCGACCGGCGAGACACTGATCGACCGCATCTATCACCTGGATCGCGGCTATGAGAACATCGAGCAGAAGCTCCTTGCCCTCGGGGCAAACATCCGCCGCATCGCCGGGGGGAGCGGGATGGTCATGTCATGAATCTGAGCGCGCCACTCACGATCGCCTTGTCCAAGGGCCGGATCATCCAGCAGGCGTTGCCTTTGCTGGCCCACGCCGGAATCGCGCCGTTGGAGGACCTGGGGACCAGCCGCAAGTTGATCCTCGAGACGACCAATCCGCTGGTCAAGTTCGTCATCATCCGTGCCAGCGACGTCCCGACCTACGTGCAATATGGCGCAGCGGATCTTGGCGTCTCTGGCAAGGATGTGTTATTGGAGCATGGTGGCGAGGGTCTCTATGAGCCGCTCGATCTGGGCATTGCGCGGTGCCGGCTCATGGTCGCGGGGCTTCCCGACGCTCGGGTGCCAGCCTCCAGGCGGCTGCGAATCGCGACCAAGTATGTCAGGACCGCGGAGCGTCATTTTGCCGCCAAGGGGCAGCAGGTCGAGATCATCAAGCTCTATGGCTCGATGGAGTTGGCGCCTCTGGTCGGGTTGGCCGATCTGATCGTGGATCTGGTCGAGACCGGAAACACCCTCAAGGCCAACGGTTTGGTCCCCTTGGAGCAGATCGTGGAGATCAGTTCGCGCCTGGTGGTCAACAAGGCCTCGTGGAAGATGAAGCATGAGGACCTGACCACATTGCTGGGACTGCTGCGCGAGGCCGTGGCCGATCGATGCCTGGGCCAGTGAATCGCTGATCAGTCGGCGTTTCCGAGTCGCTCCGAGGTGCGACGCCATGCTCGTCGGCTTGCGCAACCGACCGACGAACAAAGGGATAGGATTCACCCGAACCCAGTGAGACAGCCGTGAACGAGATCAAACGTCTTGCGACCTCCGACGACGATTTTCCGACGCGGCTGGCTGCCCTGCTGGCCTGGGAGTCGGTGTCCGACGCAGGGGTCCAACGAACCGTCGCCGAGATCATCCGGGAGGTACGGGCAGGTGGCGATGCGGCCCTGTTGGACTGCACCGCCCGTCTTGACCGGTGGACACCGTCTTCCGCGGCATCGCTCGAGATCCCGCGCGAGCGCTTGGAGCAGGCCTGGCGTCTGATTCCAGCCGCCCAACGCGAGGCGCTGGAACAGGCCGCAGAACGGATTCGGGCCTATGCCGAGCATCAGAGGCTGGTGGACTGGGCCTATCGCGAACCGAATGGAACCCTGCTCGGCCAGCAGGTCCGGCCGTTGGATCGCGTGGGTCTCTATGTGCCCGGCGGCAAGGCGGCCTATCCCTCCTCGGTGCTGATGAACGCCGTCCCGGCCAAGGTCGCAGGTGTGGGCGAGCTCATCATGGTGGTACCGACGCCGGACGGGGAATCCAATGAGCTGGTCCTGGCCGCGGCCCGGGTCGCCGGGGTCGATCGTGCCTTCGCCGTCGGCGGGGCGCAGGCGGTCGCGGCCCTCGCCTATGGGACCTCGACCATTCCGCGTGTCGACAAGATCGTCGGGCCCGGCAACATCTATGTCGCGACCGCCAAGCGTGCCGTCTTCGGCCAGGTGGGGATCGATATGGTCGCCGGCCCGTCCGAGATCCTGGTGGTCTGCGACGGTGAGACGGATCCGGATTGGATCGCCATGGACCTCTTCTCGCAGGCCGAGCATGACGAGGATGCCCAGTCCATCCTGGTCAGCTGGCACGGCGATTTCCTGGACCGCGTCGCCGCGAGTATCGACCGGCTGCTGCCGACCATGGAGCGCGAGGGCATCATCGCGGCCGCTCTGCGTGGGCGAGGCGCCCTCATCCAGGCGCGCGACCTGGATGATGCCATCGAGGTGGCCAACGAGATCGCCCCGGAGCATCTGGAGCTCTCGGTGGCGGATCCCGAGTCCATCGTCGGGCGCATCCGTCACGCCGGCGCCATCTTCATGGGTCGCTATACCGCCGAGGCACTCGGGGACTATTGCGCCGGGCCCAACCATGTGCTGCCCACCTCTCGCACGGCACGCTTCTCCTCGCCCTTGGGTGTCTACGACTTCCAGAAGCGCTCCAGTCTCATCATGGCCTCCCGGACCGGAGCGGCCGAGCTGTCCAGGACCGCATCCGTCCTGGCGCGGGGTGAGGGGTTGACGGCCCATGCGCGATCGGCCGAGTATCGGATGGAGGGGCCGGATGAATGACCCGATCGCTGGCTTGGTGCGTCCCGAGGTCCTTGCGCTCCAGGCCTATCATGTCCCGGATGCCGCGCGGCTGATCAAGCTCGACGCCATGGAGAACCCCTATGGGTGGCCGGATTCTCTCAAGTCCGAATGGATCGAGGAGCTTAGCGGGGCCGAGCTGAATCGGTATCCGGATCCGCGGGCACGCGCGCTCGCGGAGACCCTGCGGGAGGTCATGGAGATCCCCGCCGACATGGGTCTGCTGCTCGGCAACGGCTCCGACGAGCTGATCCAGATGTTGGCCCTGACGGTCGCTCAGCCGGGGCGCAAGCTCCTGTCGGTCGACCCGGGCTTCGTCATGTATCGGATGATCGGGCGCTTCGTCGGCATGGACTATGTGGGCGTGCCGCTACAGCCCGATGACTTCTCGATCGACCTCCCCGCGGTACTCGAGGCCATCGAGCGTGGACAGCCCGCCCTGGTCTATCTCGCCTATCCGAATAACCCGACTGGCAACCGGTTCGACGCCGATGACCTGGTGCGGATCATCGAGACCTCGCCTGGCCTGGTGGTGGTCGATGAGGCCTACGCCCCCTTCACCGATTGCAGCTTCATGGGGCTGCTCGGCGATTGGCCAAACCTGCTGGTGATGCGGACGCTCTCGAAGATGGGCCTCGCGGGGCTTCGGCTCGGTTACTTGGTCGGGCCCCCGGCGTGGCTCGAGCAGATCGACAAGGTTCGGCTGCCCTACAATATCAACGTCCTGACCCAATCCTCGGCCGCCTTCGCCTTGCGGCATAAGTCCGTGTTGGACGAGCAAACCCAGTCCATCCGTGCCGAGCGCGCCCAACTCTTCGAGGCCCTGACCCGCATCGACGGGATCCGGCCGTTTCCGAGCGAGGCCAACTTCATCCTGGTCCGGATGCCCGAGGGGCAGGGCGACGCCGTTTTTGCGGGCCTCAAGGAGCGTGGCGTCTTGGTGAAGAACCTGAACGGGACGCACCCGCTGCTGCGAGACTGTCTGCGGGTGACGGTCGGGCGGCCGGAAGAGAATGCCGCCTTCCTCGCCGCCTCGAGTGCGATCCTGGCTCGTCTGGACGGCGCCTAGCGCAACCGAATTCGGGGTTCGACCCTTCGGCTCGGGTCCCGTCTATGGGTCTTGGTTCTCCGGTCGCAGTGGCCGTTCGAAGGTCTCGCGGTAGATGTCTGCGTAGGGATCGAGTGCCTCGTAGACGTGGTAGGGCACCACGCGCGGTTCGAACCGCTCGAACTTGCTGCGGACATAATTGAGATTGCGCAACAGCTTCATCTCGATGACGGCGCGCGCGAACTCCAGCCCGCGGGCGCCTCTGCGGCGTTGCAGCATGGCAATCAGTCGCCGGACGAGGAATGGCGGTCGCTTCTCCCCCGGTGGATGGGTCAGGCGCTCGATGAATCTCGGCATACCGCGAGTGCGGTCGCCCCCCTCAGTCAGCTCACCGAGCTCCAACTCAGGTCGCAGCAGATCGAACAGCTCCTCACCGGTTTCGGTGCGTGCCAGCACCCATTGCCAACCGAGCTCCGCGCCCATGAAGCCGATGGTCAGGTCGCTGAGCCCGTTGGGATAGTCGAAACAGGAGAGACAGGCGGAGGGGAAGATGCCGTGGAGCTTGTCCATCGGGAAGTCGATGAAGTTGACATGTTCGACCTTGCCGTTCTCATGTCGCAGCCAGAGCCGGAAGTCCTGCATGAACTCGTGGTGAACCACGGTCTCGGGTGAGCGCGAGATCTGGTTCAGGAAGTACATGAGGTCCGGATAGGTGACATTATCGCTGCAAGGAATCCCGATGACCGCGAGCCGGTCCAGTGCGAGCTCGGACTCGACAGCCCGCAGCGCGTGAACCTGGCAGCCGGTGCCGATGAAGGCAAGCCGCTTGATCCCCTGCTCGCGGACCAGATCGATCAAGTTCAGGTTCGGCGAGAGACAGGGCTTGTTACCCGCGGTTTTCAGGACCGCTTGCGGCGTACGCGCCAGCACAGGCACGGCCTGAAAGCGCGTCCCAGGTGCGGCACCCGTGGTCACGACGGCGTCGACCCGGCCCCGTTCGAGCAGCCGCGCGCCGAGCGCCGTGACCATTCCAGTCCACTGGGCCTTGGGGTGCGGGCGGCGCATGCGCGCAGCGTACTGGGCGCGATGGATCCCGAAGTGCAGCTCGTCGCCGGCTCGGCGGTTGCGCCCATGCAGGCGTTGTTCGATCGAGGCGGTCTGGTTCCGAACGAAGACGCAGGATTGGGGCATCAATGGGCTGAAGCTGGTGTCGCAGAGCCCGCAGTCGCTGCAGAGCCGAGGCCGGCCCTTGAGCCGATCGTCCCGGCTGAGCAAAGAGATCTGGTCGAGTCCCTTCGAGGGGCCTTCTTCCATGGGTACGATCGCCGCGTCCGTCATGCGACCCTTCCCTCGGGTCCGCGCCCGGGGTGGGCGGCGGCGCGCTCTTGTTCGGCCTGGGCCTGCATGATTGCTCGACTCCTTAAATGGGTGGCGGATGGTTCTAAACCGCGCCCAGCGCGGTATGGGATGTTTCTGGTTTAGATCGGTCTTGGCGAACTCGACGACTGCCGGAGCGAGCGCGGTTTAACATTCGCGAGTCGCCGTCAGTCTGCCGAAACGCGCCGGCCGCGTCCAATGCCGGGTCAGCGGCTCGACCATGGAACCGACGGCCGGTCCTGATTGGAGATCGGCTTCTCGTATCCACTCAGAGATCCTTTCGGGCACCGCGTTGCGCCGGCATTGGATGCAGGATTCGGCACCGGATTGATCCAATCCGCTTGACCACAGAGAGTCATGGGCGCTAGGGTCGCGGGCCTGATCGAATAACCCCGGGCTCGTCGCGCCATACACGGCGGATTCGCGATCCATTGACTGGCGTCGACTCGGGCCCCAGTGCCTTCTGGCTCGGGCGCCACCGACCGAGAGGCCGTCTGGGCCAGTTCATTGACCGCAACCATTCAGATAACAGCAATCAGGTTCGCCGCGTATGCCCATCCCGTTTCCGTTTTCTGCCGTCGTCGCCCAGGAGGAGATGAAGCGCTCCCTGTTGATTGCGGCCATCGACCCGTCGATCGGCGGGGTTCTTGTGTTCGGCGACCGGGGTACCGGCAAGTCCACGGCCATTCGCGGGCTTGCGGCCCTTCTGCCCAAGATGCAAGCGGTCAACTGCACCTACAGCTGCGACCCGGAGGCGGGGGACGAGGCGCTCTGTAGCGAGTGCCGGGACAATCGTGCCAAGGCGCCGCTGAAGAGCCGCAAGGTCCCGGTGCCGGTCGTCGATCTCCCGCTTGGCGCCACCGAGGACCGTGTCATCGGCGCTCTGGATCTGGAGCGGGCGCTGACCAAGGGCGAGAAGGCCTTCGAGCCGGGCCTGCTCGCGCGTGCCAATCGGGGGTTTCTCTATATCGACGAGGTCAATCTGCTGGAGGATCATCTGGTCGATTCGCTGCTGGATGTGGCTGCCTCCGGTGAGAACCTGGTCGAGCGCGAGGGTCTGAGCATTCGTCATCCGGCGCGCTTCGTCCTGGTCGGGAGCGGGAATCCGGAGGAGGGGGAGCTGAGGCCTCAACTCCAGGACCGCTTCGGTCTGTCGGTGGAGGTCAAGACCCCGGAGGACCTGCCCACCCGCATGAAGGTGGTCCGGCTGCGCGATGAATTCGAGCGCGACCCGACCGCCTTCGTGGCCCGGTGGAAGCGCAAGGACGGCAAGGTGCGTCGCCAGATCGAGAAGGCCCGCGAGCTGCTTCCCAACGTGACCGTGCCTGATGCCACCCTGGAGCAGGCGGGCCATCTCTGCATGAAGCTGGGCACGGACGGTCTGCGGGGCGAGCTGACCTTGATCCGTGCGGCGCGCGCATTGGCAGCCTTGCAGGAGGAGGTGGAGGTGCTCCAGTCTCATCTGAAGCAGGTCGCCACCTCGGCCTTGCGTCACCGGCTGCGGCGCGACCCGCTCGACGAGTCCGGTTCGACCAGCCGTGTGGAGCGCGCGGTCCAGGAGCTCTTCGGGGAATGAACGAGTCGGGTCCCAATCCCGCGGTCGAACCGGGTCAGGTAGCGGATCCACCCGCCACCCTGTCTGTCGCCTCGCCCTGGGACGACGCGGTGCTGGCCGCAGCCCTGATGACGGTGGATCCGGCCGGCACGGGCGGCGTCTCGCTGCGTGCCCTGGCCGGTCCGGTCCGTGACCAGTGGCTCGTCGTGATGCGCGATCTCCAACCCCCTGGGACGCCGATGCGGCGGGTCCCGCTGCATGTCTCGGATGGCCGGTTGCTTGGCGGTCTGGATCTGGCTGCGACCCTCAACGCGGGTCGCCCGGTCGCCGAGCTTGGTCTGCTCGTCGAGGCGGATGGTGGGATCCTGGAGCTGGCGATGGCCGAGCGGATTGCGCCCAGCACCGCGGCTCGTCTGACCCTGGCCTATGATTCGGGCGAGGTGGTGCTGGAGCGCGACGGGTTGGCGATGCGCACCCCCTCCAAGTTTGCATTGGTCGCCTTGGACGAGGGGATCGGCGAGGACGAGGGTCTCCTCAATGCGCTGCTCGACCGGCTGGCCTTTCATTTGGAGCTGACCCAGATCCGTGTGCACGAGGCGATCGCCTGTCCCTATGACCAGGAGGATGTCCTGGAGGCCAGGGGTCTGCTTCCTTCTGTCACCATCGCCGACGAGCAGGTCGAGGCACTTTGCAGCACGGCCCTGGCGCTGGGCATTCCCTCGCTGCGGGCATCCATCTTCGCCTGCCGGGTGGCCTGTGCCGCCGCGGCCATGGAGGGTCGGACCCAGGTTGCGGAGGAGGATCTGGCCGTCGCTGGCCGGTTGGTGCTGGCGCCACGCGCGACCATGCTGCCGCCGTTGGAACCGCCGCCGGACGCCGAGCCGCCGCCTCCCGAGCCCGAAGAGCCAGACCAGGATCAAGACCAGTCCAACGAGCAGCAGGAGCCGCAGGAGCTCGAAGACCTTGTGTTGGAGGCGACCCAGGCAGCCATCCCGGCCGGTCTGTTGGCGCAACTGCAGATGGGCAAGCTTCGTCGCTCGCGCGCGCGCGCGAGCGGTAAGGCGGGTGCGATCCAGAACGCCCCCTCGCGGGGTCGTCCGGCGGGTGTCCTGCGCGGTGAGCCGCGTGCCGGTCTCCGTCTGAACGTAGTCGAAACGCTCCGTGCGGCGGCGCCCTGGCAGCGTCTGCGTCGCGCTGAGCGCGGCAGACACTCGACCCGCATCGAGGTACGCCAGGACGACTTTCGGATCACTCGCTTCAAGCACCGCTCCGAGACCACCTCGATCTTCATCGTGGATGCCTCGGGCTCCTCGGCCCTGCACCGTCTCGCGGAGGCCAAGGGTGCCGTCGAGTTGTTGCTGGCCGATTGCTATGTGCGCCGCGATCAGGTCGCCCTGGTGGCCTTTCGGGGCAAGGTCGCCGAGGTGCTGTTGTCGCCGACCCGCTCGCTGGTACGCGCCAAACGCACGCTCGCCGGTCTGCCGGGTGGAGGCGGGACGCCGCTGGCGTCCGGTATCGATCTCGGGATGCTGATGGCCGACTCGGTCCAGCGGCGCGGGGGCACGCCGGTGCTGATCCTCATGACCGATGGGCGGGCCAATGTCGCGCGCGACGGGACGGGTGGGCGCGCCCGCGCGGCGGAGGAGGCCTTGGCCGCGGCGCGGGCGGTGCGTGCGTTGGAGATCACCGCACTGGTGATCGATACCTCGCCGCGTCCGCAGCCGCAGGGGCGCGAGCTGGCGGCCGAGATGGGGGCCGTCTATCTGCCATTGCCGCATGCCGATGCGAGTTCTCTGAATCAGGCGGTACGGGCAACGGCGGGCTAGGAGCCTGTCCGACTTAGGCGATTGCCGGAAATGTTCATACCAGATGGCGCCGGATTGAGGCTCGCCTTCAAGGAGCGCCACCAGGAGCATCGCCGGGCGATGTGACTGGT
>JANQGF010000400.1 GCA_028277465.1 Chromatiaceae bacterium | reverse complement strand
CGAGGCGCATAGTGGGCTCTATGTAACGAGAAACCGGGGCGAAAGGGACCGTTCTCCCGCTTCCGCAGCCGATTCAGCCTAAGTCGGACAGGCTCCTAGAGACCAAGGCCTTTCCTGCGTCAAGTGTGTGCCAGAGGTCTCCTCCTCTGGCACAGTTTTCTCATCTCATCTTCACCTACATCTTGCTGATGACGGCTTGACCAAAGCCCGAACAGCTCATTTTCGTCGCACCCACCATGAGTCGATCCAAGTCGTAGGTCACCGTCTTGGCCGCGATCGCACCCTCGACGCCCCGGATGACGAGATCCGCTGCCTCGGTCCAACCCATGTGGCGCAGCATCATCTCACCAGAGAGGATCAAGGAGCTCGGATTCACCTGATCCTTGCCGGCATACTTCGGCGCCGTACCATGCGTCGCCTCGAACATCGCGACCGAGTCGGAGAGATTGGCGCCCGGCGCCATACCGATCCCACCGACCTGGGCAGCCAATGCGTCGGAGATATAGTCGCCGTTCAGGTTGAGCGTCGCGATGACATCATACTCCTTTGGTCTCAGGAGGATCTGCTGCAGGAAGGCGTCGGCGATCACGTCCTTGACGACGATCTCCCTGCCCGTCGTCGGGCTCTTGAAGCTGCACCAAGGTCCACCACCGGTCTCGACGGCACCAAACTCGGACTTGGCCAGCTCATACCCCCACTCCTTGAAGGCGCCTTCCGTGAACTTCATGATGTTGCCCTTGTGGACCAGCGTCACCGAGCGACGGTCGTTGTCGATGGCGTACTGGATCGCCTTGTGGACCAGACGCTGCGTTCCTTCCCTCGACACCGGCTTGACGCCGATCCCGGAGGTATCGGGGAAACGGATCTTGGTCACTCCCATCTCGGTCTGGAGAAACTCGATGACCTTCTTGGCGTCCGGCGAGCCCTCCGGCCACTCGATGCCCGCGTAGATATCCTCCGAGTTCTCGCGGAAGATCACCATGTCGGTATGCTCAGGTTCCTTCAGGGGGCTCGGCGTGCCACCAAAATAACGGACGGGGCGCAGACAAACGTAAAGGTCGAGTTCCTGGCGCAGGGTCACATTGAGCGAGCGGATGCCGCCGCCAACGGGGGTGGTGAGCGGCCCCTTGATCGACACCACGAACTCCTCGACCGCGGCCAGGGTCTCCTCCGGCAGCCAGACATCCTCGCCATAGACTCGGGTCGCCTTCTCACCCGCATAGACCTCCATCCATCGGATCCGGCGCGCACCCGCGTAGGCCCGCTCGACCGCGGCATCGACCACGGCCCGCATCACTGGCGTGATATCCACACCCGTGCCGTCGCCCTCGATAAAGGGGATGATTGGCCTGTCTGGCACCTCCAAAGACCCATCATCCCTCACCTGGATCTTCTCGCCATCGCTTGGGACCCCAATCTTGTCGTCGGCCATGTGAAGTCTTCTCTCCGGTGGAAAAAGGGAGCATGCTACCACCCCATTTCATCCTCGTGCCTCGTTCCACCCTGTTTTCGCGTTCTCAGCGCGGCGAGAACATAGAGGATCAGGCGCGACCGGAGCCGCGAGCGACGCGATCATTCATCGCCGAAGCCATCCACCTTCAGCGCCCCCCGCACACGCCCAAACGCCGTCTCGGGTCAGCGAACCTGGATACGCAACAACTCCTCGCCGCGGGGATCAGTCAAGTGTACCGCGCAGGCAATACAGGGATCGAAGCTGTGCAGGGTGCGCAGGATCTCGATGGGTTGCTCCGGATTCGAGAGGACATGACCCTCGAGGGCTGCCTCGTAGGGCCCGCGCTGGTCTTGCGCGTCGCGCGGTCCGGCGTTCCAGGTGCTGGGAACGACAGCCTGGTAATTGGCCGTCTTACCCTCCTCGATGACGATCCAATGGCCCAGTGCACCACGCGGGGCCTCCATATAACCGACGCCCTGGGCCCGCTTGGGCCAGGTGTCGGGGCTCCAGAGCTCCTCGTTGAAGGTCCTGACGTCGCCTCCCCGGATATTGGCCAGCAGTTGCCCGTACCATCCATCCATGGCCTCCACCATGAACTGGGTCTCCAGCGTGCGCGCCGCGGTCCGACCCATCGTCGAGTAGAGCGCCTCCAGAGGCAGCTCCAGCGAACGCAGCGCCCCGTCCACCAGTTCTCCGATCCGCACGTCGCCCGAGGCATAGAGCATCAGGACTCGGGCCAAGGGACCAACCTCCACGGGTTGACCGCGCCAGCGCGGCGACTTGAGCCAGGAGTACTGCGTCTCCACATCCAGTTGCTGATAGGGCGGCTCGGGCCCAGTGTAGGCGAACCGGGTCTCCCCCTGGTAGGGGTGCAGACCTCCTTCCTTGCCCGCCCCATAGTCGTACCAGGCACGGGCGACGAACTCCTGGATCTCATCCTCGGCATTGAGATCCAACTCCCGGATCCGCGACAGGTCCCGATTCAGGATCACGCCGCCAGGCACCAGATAAGACTCCCGATCGCCGAAGCCCTTTGCGGGAAAGTCGCCATAGCACATGAAATTGCCGATCCCCTCACCCCGCTCGAACCAATCCTTATAGAAACCGGCGATGGCCAGGGTGTCTGGCACATAGACTTGCTCGACGAATTCACGCATCTGGCCGATGAGCGAGCGGACCCGTTCCAGCCCAAGAACGTCCAGCGCGGTGCCAGCTTGGCTCCCCGATTCGATGCTGATGGCGCAGGGCATGCCACCCACGACCAGGTTCGGGTGCGGGTTCTTGCCCCCGAAGATGGCATGCAGCTGCGCGACATCTCGCTGCCAGGCGAGCGCATCCAGGTAGTGTGCGACCGCCATCAGATTGGCCTCGGCTGGCAACCGATAGGCCGGATGACCCCAGTATCCCTGCGCGAAGATCCCCAACTGGCCGGCCTCGACGAACCCCTTGAGCCTCGTCTGAACATCCTTGAAATAGCCAGGCGAGGATCTCGGATAAGAACTGATCGACTGCGCCAGCTCGGAGGTCGCCTTGGGATCGGCGTTGAGGGCGGACAGGATATCCACCCAGTCCAACGCATGCAGGTGATAGAAATGCATCACGTGGTCGTGCACGTATTGGGCAGCGACCATGAGGTTGCGGATCAGCTCGGCATTGGGCGGAATCGGATATCGCAGCGCATCCTCGACGGCGCGCACGCCGGCCAGACCATGGACCAGGGTGCAGACACCACAGATCCGCTGCACGAAGGCCCAGGCATCGCGCGGGTCGCGACCCTGCACGATTGTCTCGACGCCACGCACCATGGTCCCCGACGAGTAGGCCTTCTGGACGGTCCCACCATCCATCTGCGCCTCGATGCGCAGATGGCCTTCGATCCGGGTGATGGGATCAATGACGACTCGTGTGCTCATGCGCTAGCTCCTTGGACGCGACGATCCGGGGTTGAACCCCGCTCCTCGATCAGATGATCGGCCACCAACTCGACCAGGCTGTCGACCCGCTTGTCCCAATGGTTCTTGAAGCGACCGGCCTCGAAATTCAGCCGACAGCTCGCGCAACTGACCACGACCGCCTCGGCCCCACTGGCATTGACCTGCTGCATCTTGATCTTGAACGACTCATCGCGCAGTCGTGTCGCCCGCTCCAGCAGGAAGATGCCCGCCCCGCCGCCGCAGCACCAATTGAACTCCCGATTCGCTGGCATCTCGACGAAATCGGCGTCCATCGCCTTGAACAGGGCGCGCGGCTCGTCGAAGGCACCCCCTCGACGTCCGGTCTTACAGGGGTCGTGATAGGTGACCTTGCCTTCCAACCGAGAGAGCTTGAGCTTGCCCGCCATGGCCTGGCGCCCGAGAAACTCGGACATGTAGATCATCTCGAACGGGAGCGCATCGCCCTTCAGCATGGGATTCCAGCGCAGTGCCGGATAGGCGTGACCGCATTCGGCGATGACCAGTGTCTTGGCGCCGATGCGTTGAGCGGCCGCCACGATGGAGTCGACCTGTCTCTTCCAAAGCGCCATATCGCCAGACAAGAGGCCGAAGTTCGCGCTCTCGAAGCCATCGCTGCAGATCGTCCAATCAGCGCCCAGATGATTCATGACACGAGCCGTCGCGAGCAGACCGTTTCCGTTGGCCACCAAGTCGACCGCGGAGCTCAGGACCATGATCTCGGCACGCGGCTTATCGAGCGGAATCTCGACACCCTCCTGCTCGCGGATGGTCTTCACCTGCTGTCTGAGCGCCTCGGGTGAAGACCCGAATACGGTTCCCCGATGCTTCTGCTCCATCCGTAACGCATCGAGCTCCGGCGGGACCAGCTCTGCGGCCACCAGCGCGCTGCGTTGATGGTGAACGAGCGAGGCGGTGTCGATACCCATGGGACAGACCATGGCACAGCGGCCACATTCCGAGCAGGAGTCGTAGACCAACTCCTGTAGCTCCTCGAGATCGCTGAGCTTCACTGGGCTGGAGACCAGACGATACCACCACCGGAAAGGCCCGATCTCGCGCTGGTAGACACGCCGATACAGGTTCATCTTGCGCATCGGCGCATACTTGGTATCGCCGGTCGCCTGGAAGTAATGGCAGGCGGTGGTGCATTGACCGCAGCGGATGCAGCTCTCCAACCACACCGCCTCATCTGCATTGGTCTCGGCGATCAGGGTGTCGATCGCGCGCTGGACCCGCAACTCGTCGGACAAGGTAGGCTGAGGGGCCCTCTCGCGGAGCTGGCCGATCTGCGCGGCGAACCCTTGAAAGACCTGCTCGAAGGTCGGAAAACCCGCGAAGAAATCCCTTGCAGTGGTGCTCATATCCGGACCCCCTTGTGCGCATAGGCAACGCCACTCTGGGCGCGCGAGAAGACGAACCAGAAGGCGTGCATCAGCTTGCCGAAGGGGAACCAGACGAACAGGAGAGCGGCGCTGAGGATATGGATGGCCAACATGGTTTCATAGCGGGGGCCCAGATGGGCGAAGGCCATGAGTCCTGTGACCAGAGGCGCGGCGACAACGAACCAGGAGAAGTAATCGCCCCAGGTCGAGCCATAGACGGCCGGCTTGGTGACCCGCCGCGCGATCAGGGCCAAGAGGGAGGCCAGGGCGAGGATACCAACGGCGACACCCACCGCGTTGGGCAGACCAAGCCAGGAGGCACCGGTCAGACTGGCGATGAACTCGATGTGAGGAACGATGCCGAGCACCACGACCAGTGTGGCCACATGAAACACATAGGCCATCACGGTCTGATAGCGAGTCGCCGTGGTGAACTCACCGCTCGGCCAGGCCCGACTGAAGACGGTTCGATAACCCTTGAAGTTACCGAAGGCATCCCGTGGACGCGAAAGATCGGCGGCGCGGGTCAAGACCAGCACACCCAACAGGCGCCAGATGATACCTGTGACCAGAATGATCAGCGACCAGTGGATCGCCGGACCGCGTGCGAAATCGAGTAACGTCATGTCGATGTTTTCCTCCGATGGCCGTGCTGAAGTGAACGGAGTCGCCAACCGGGCGGATCAGTCGCCTGAGTGAAGCTCTGTCTCTGTCTTATGCTTCTTGCGCCGCGCGAGCATGGCCGCCCCGGCACCGGCCAGGGCGCCGACCGTCGCGGCCGCCGCGATCTTGGGACCGGTACCGAACTGTCCCATCGGGACCGAGTCATAGATGCCCGTCTTGTCCCAGAAATTCGGCTCTGAGCAACCGATGCAGCCATGGCCCGACTGGATGGGGAAGCTGACGCCTTGATTCCACTTGACATGGGCACAGGCGTTGTAGGTCTCGGGCGCCTTGCAGCCCAGCTTGTAGAGACACCAACCCTTGCGCGCGCCCTCGTCATCGAAGGTCTCGGCGAAGAGGCCACGGTCGTAGAAGGGACGCCGATAACAGCGGTCGTGGAGATTCTCGCCGAAGAAGGCGAGTGGGCGCCCCAGATGATCGAGCTCAGGTAGGGTCCCCAGCGTGAGGTAGTGTGCTAACACGCCGGTGATCGCCAACGGCATGGGCGGACAACCCGGGATATTGACAATCGGTTTGTCGTTGATCAGCTCCGCAACCGAGACGGCCCGAGTCGGATTGGGCGCCGCCTTGGGCAGTCCGCCATAAGCGGCACAGGTACCAACGGCGATGACGGCGGCAGCACCTGCCGCCGTCTCGGTCAACATATCGAGATTGCTGATGCCGGCGATGGTCGAATAGGCCCTGACCGTGGGAATGGAGCCGTCGACCAAGACCAGATAGCGTCCATTCTGCTGGTGCATGGCCCGCTCGCGCGCCTCCTCCGCGGCCGCTCCCGACGCCGCCTGCAGGGTATGGTGGTAATCGAGCGAGATGAAATCGAAGATCAGAGCCTCGATGCTAGGGGCATGCGAGCGTAGCAACGCCTCGGTACAGCCCGTGCACTCCTGAAAAGAGAGCCAGATGACGGACGGCCGCTTCGCCCGTTCGAGCGACGCAGCCATGGCCGGAACCATCCCAGCCGGCAAGGCCAGCATGGACGCCGTGGCCGAGCAGAACTTGAGAAAGGAGCGCCGACTGACACCTTGACTGCGCAAGAGATCGCCCAAGGTCACTTCGTTGGCCATTGATTCCTCCAGCTTGATTGTCGGTGATTTCGTTCTTGCCGTGATCAGCCGAGCCGGGCTGGTCTGCTGCCCTGGTTGAAAGAAGACGAACAAGGGACCCGCCATCCCCTCCGTCATGCATATCGAATCCAGCCTCACTCCACCCATCGCCACCGCCACCGCTGCATTCAATTGAGCCCGTACGTTCTGCGCGAACGCCACCGAGTCGATCGAAGCCCTCACCAGTTCCGTCGACGCGATGCGGGCGACATGAGTTATGAGCTCGAAGCGGTCCGACCATCCCGCAACCTGGCAGCCTGCAATCCCGACCGTTCCTCGCGTTCACTTCATGGCTTGCTCCTTCTTCTCTTGCCACCCACAGTTGCAGCAACTCTGCAGAAAACTGTTTTCAATCAATGAATACAGGACTCGCTCAATGCACGTAAGTATTCGGAATATCTAGAAGTATAGGCATGTAGAGCACAAGAAGTCATTTGATCCAAATCAAGAATAGGCATTCCATACCGGTCGTCTTGACTCCAGACCAAGGTATTGCCGAGCACCGACAGAACCTGGATTGATTCAATTCATTACTCTCAGCCAGAGACCCTCGCCTCCTATATACTTGAAATTCATTAATTCGTCTTATAAGAAACTAAGTAATTACTGATTTATCCCTGAGTTTCTTGATTTGGCTCTGCCTGATTTCCTATTGAGAAGCAGACTCAGGCAATATGAAGTGACGAATGAGGACGGCTGCCAATCCCAGACAGCAGGTCGACGAACACGCCGATCGCTTCCCGCCAATGATCGAGTGTCGAGGCAGCGGTGAGACATCTTCCGGGTACCTGCCGGCAGATCTCTGGCACAATGGACAGACGTCAGGATGGCCCGATGGCGCGGGTCAAAACCATGAGGACCGGCCACTCGGGACCCCGGATCGGTACCCGGAGCGCGGCGTGCAAGGAATCGGGGAAATGGCGGACGGCGAGCAGTGAAGCCGGGCTATCGCGTTCGGCCGCCCGCAACTCGTGCAGATCAGGCAGGAGGCGATGGGTGAAAGGCCACACATCAAACGGTGCCGGGCCAAGTGACTGACCCTATGACACAGGATGCGAACGCCGCGAGAAACCAGATGGATCGAGACTTGACGGAGACCGCCTGAGACTCAGGCTCCTAGGAGCCTGTCCGACTTAGGGGGATCGACGCGAGGGAGTGGGAGAGCGAGGCCATTTCGTTCCGGTTTCGAGGCGCATAGTGGGTTCTATGTCACGA
>JANQGF010000279.1 GCA_028277465.1 Chromatiaceae bacterium | reverse complement strand
CCACCAGTCACATCGCCCGGCGATGCTCCTGGTGGCGCTCCTTGAAGGCGAGCCTCAATCCGGCGCCATCTGGTATAAACATTTCCGGCAATCGCCTTATTGTGCAGTGCAATAAGGTCGCCTCCTTCTTCTTCCATGATGTCCGAATCCCCCCCGCGCATCCGCGAGATCCCTTACAACTACACCTCCTTCTCCGATCGCGAGATCGTCATTCGCTTCCTCGGCGAGCCCATGTGGCGGCTGATCGGGGAGCTGCGCGGCAGCCGTCGCACCGGGCGCTCAGCGCGGATGCTGTTCGAGGTGTTGGGCGACATGTGGGTGGTCACTCGCAATCCTTATCTGCAGGATGACCTGCTGGAGAACCTGGGTCGCCGGCGGCTGTTGCTCCAATCGCTCGCGCACCGACTGGATCAGTTCGAGCTGCGATTGAACGACAATCGGTTGGCCGCGGAGCTCCTGGCCGCGGCACGGGCCGCGGTTCGTCGGTTCGATGACTGGTTCGAGACCGAGCGGCGCCAACGGGCGCGTCTGCGCAAGGCGCTGGTCGGGGTCACCCGCAAGGACAACCTGGACTTTGGGGGCTTGGCGCGGGTCGTCCATGCCACGGATGCCACCGACTGGCGCGTCGAGCTGCCCTTCGCGGTCATCTCACCGGATACCGAATCCGAGGTGGCGCCCATCGTTCGGGCCTGTCTCGATGTCGGTCTGACCCTGATTCCGCGCGGTGGGGGGACGGGCTACACGGGCTCGGCGGTGCCTCTGCACCCCATGACGGTCGTCATCAATACCGAGAAGCTCGAAGACCTCAGTGGCGTGGAACAGATCCATTTGCCGGGGGTGGAGGGTCGCGTGCCGACCGTGCGTTGCGGCGCGGGTGTGGTGACCCGGCGGGTGTCCGATCTGGCCGAGCGCCACGGTTTGGCCTTCGCGGTCGATCCCACCTCGCAGGATGCCTCCTGCATCGGTGGCAACATCGCCATGAACGCGGGCGGAAAGAAGGCCTTGCTCTGGGGCACGGCGCTCGACAATCTCGCCTGGTGGCGCATGGTGACCGCGGATGCGGATTGGCTCGAGGTCGAGCGGTTGGACCACAATCTGGGCAAGATTCACGACCAGCCGATCGTGCGGTTTCGCGTCTCGCGTTTCGGCCCCGACGGCACGACGCCGAACGGCGAGCCGCAGCTCCTCGAGATGCCCGGCCAGTCCTTCCGCAAGCTGGGTCTGGGCAAGGACGTCACCGACAAGTTTCTCTCCGGTCTGCCGGGGGTCCAGAAGGAAGGCTGCGACGGCATCATCACCTCGGCCCGGTTCGTCCTGCATCGGATGCCAGAGCAGGTGCGGACGGTCTGTCTGGAGTTCTTCGGAACCGATCTGGATCTCGCCGTTCCCGCGATCCTCGAGATCAAGGGGCTCGTCGCCGATCTGCCCGAGGTCCAACTGGCAGGGCTCGAGCACTTGGACGAGCGTTACTTGATCGCCGTGGATTACGCCACCAAGGCGGCGCGACGCGAGTTGCCCAAGATGGTCCTGATCGCGGATCTGGTCAGCGATGACGACTCCTCGGTCCAGGCCGCGGCCGAGCAGGTGGTGAGGCTGACGCGCGCGCGCGATGGGGAGGGCTTCATCGCCTCGAGCCCCGAGGCGCGCAAGCGGTTCTGGCTCGATCGCACCCGTACTGCCGCCATCTCGCGCCACACCAACGCCTTCAAGATCAACGAGGATGTGGTCATCCCGCTCGATCGGCTGGCCGATTACAGCCGCGGGATCGAGCGGATCAATATCGAGCAGTCGATCCGCAACAAGGACGCCATCATGGAGGCCGTATTGGAGTATTTGGCGGGCGACCTGGCGGAGTCTCAGGGAGAGGGCGACTATGAGCGGTCTGAAGAGGCGCAGGCGATCTTGGATGCCAAGCGCGACGCCGCCCGAGAGGCGGTTGGGCGGTCGCGAGCGCGCTGGCGGGACATACTCGCGCGTTTGGATGAAGCAGCGGCGGACCATCCAGGTCTGCTGACCGAGTCGGAGAGGGGCCGCACTCGGGCGGGTGATACCTTGCTCGCCATGATGTTGCGCCGCGAACTGCGCCAGTCTTACCGCCACGAGGTCGCGGACCGCTTGAATGAGATCTTCTCCGGCCAGGAGTTCGCTCGCGTGCGCGAGCGTCTGGCCGCCATTCATCGGCGGGTGCGCGACTCGCGGCTCTTCGTCGCCCTCCACATGCACGCCGGGGACGGGAACGTGCACACCAACATCCCGGTCCATTCGGCCGACTATGAGATGTTGCAGCAGGCCGACCGGGTCGTCGCCAAGATCATGTCGCTGGCCGGTGCGCTTGGTGGGGTCATCTCGGGTGAGCATGGAATCGGTCTCACCAAGCTCCAGTTCCTGGAGCCGGACAAGTTGGACGCCTTTGTCGCCTACAAGCAGCGCGTCGACCCCGAGGCGCGTTTCAATCCTGGCAAGCTGATGCCGGGCTCAGGATTGGAGCAGGCCTATACCCCCTCGCTGCGTCTGGTGCAGCAGGAGGCCATCATCCTGGAGGAGACCGAGCTCGGTGCACTCAACGACGAGGTGAAGCACTGTCTGCGCTGTGGCAAGTGCAAGCCCAAGTGTATGACGCATGTTCCGCGGGCCAATCTGAGCTATTCGCCCCGCAACAAGATTCTGGGGACGGGTCTCATCGTGGAGGCCTTCCTCTATGAGGAGCAGACCCGGCGTGGGCTGTCGCGCCGTCACTTCACCGCGCTGAACGACGTTGCGGATCACTGCACCGTCTGTCACCAGTGCCTCCCGCCCTGCCCGGTGGATATCGACTTCGGCGATGTCACCATGCGGATGCGCCGGATCTTGGCGCAGCGTGGCCATCGGCGTTTCAGTCCCGGGGCTTGGGCCGCCATGCAGTTGCTGAATGCCACGGACCCTCGCGCGATCGGCGCACTGCGCAAGGGTCTTGGCACTTGGGGCTTCAAGTCGATGAACCTGGCGCATGGTGTCGCCGCGGCGCTGGGGCTGACCGATCGGCGCAACGCGCGGCCGGGCGCGACGACCGGTGAGCCCAGGCCTTCGAGTCAGGTGCTGGAGTTGGTCAGCCGTCCCATTCGGGTCGAGCTGCCCAAGCACAGCTTCCGCCGCCTGCTCGCCTTGGAGGACAGGACCCAGGTGCCCATCCTGCGCGACCCCAGCGTGGCGGCCGAGGACGCGGAGGCCGTCTTCTATTTCCCCGGATGTGGGTCGGAACGGCTGCTCTCGGACATCGGCTTGGCGACGCTGGCCATGCTCTGGGGTCAGGGCGCCCAGACCGTGCTGCCGCCCGGCTATCTCTGCTGCGGCTATCCACAGAAGGCGGCGGGCCTGGAGGGTCGGGGCCGGCAGATCAGCATGGAGAATCGGGTGCTGTTCCACCGCCTTGCGCATACCCTGAATTATCTGGATATCCGCACGGTCGTCGTCTCCTGCGGGACCTGCATGGATCAGCTGCTGGGCTATGAGTTCGAGCGCATCTTCCCGGGTTGTCGTCTCCTGGATATCCATGAATGGCTCATGGAAAAAGGGGTCGGTCTGCAGGATGCCGAGGGCGTCCGTTATCTCTACCACGATCCTTGCCACACACCCATGAAGACCCACGCGCCGGTCAGGGTCGCGTCCAGTCTGATGGGGCAGCGGGTCTTGTTGTCGGAGCGCTGCTGCGGCGAGGCGGGCACGCTCGGCGTAACACGTCCCGACATCGCCAACCAGGTACGTTTTCGCAAGCGAGAGGAGTTGAGCGCTGGGATCCTCGAGCTGACCGGCGAGGACCGGGTCGAGAATGACGAGGTTCGATTGCTGACATCCTGTCCCGCTTGCCAGCAAGGGTTGGCCAAATACCGGGACGAGACCGGACTCAGGACAGACTACATCATCGTCGAGCTCGCCAGGCGCACACTCGGCGAGGGTTGGCAGCAAGCCTTCCTGGAGCAGGCGAAGGCAGGAGGCATCGAACGGGTGCTGCTCTAAGAGCCTGTCCAGAGGCAGGGGCGGGCTGTTGCGCTACCGTCGAGTCGACGCCTGACGTCGGCGATCCCACCTGTCAGGGAAACCTGACAGCCGATGAGGCGCACTCTGACAGCCCCTTACAGCCGCACCTGATATGTCTCGTGACGCGCCCGGCTTAGGCTACAGGACGTGGAATTCAACCGCGAGCCTGGCATGCGCGTTCTCATCGTCGACAACAGTCCGCTGGTGTGGCGCCGGCTGTTCGACATGCTTCGTGAGCTGTCGTTCGTTTCACTGCTGGTTTACGCCCGCACCCTCGCCGAGGCCCGCCATTACCTGGAGGGGTGTGTACCCGACCTGCTCATCCTCGACCTGGCGCTGCCCGACGGCAACGGCTTGGCGCTGCTGCAAGAGGTCCAGCAGGCCGGCCTGGAGACGCGGGTCGCGCTCTTCACCAACAGCACCGAGCTGCGCGCCAAGGGGCTCGCGCTCGGTGCCGACTGGTTCTTCGATAAATCGCTGGACTTCTCCGCGCTGCTCGCCTTGATGAGCGATCGCGCCTATTGGCTCGGGCGCTCCGCCGACAACAGGGGCCATGCCGATGACGAAGCTGAGTGACCGTCGCCTGCTCGTCGCCCTGAGCGCGCTGCCCGGAGTCGTCGGGATTGTCGGTGCTTTCGGGCTCGTGCTCTCGTCCGGCGCAACATCGCCCGCCTGGCCGGCGGCGGTGGGTCTGACGGGGCTGCTGGCCAGCCTTTCGAGCGCCTGGCTGATGCGTGAGCGGCTGGCGGCCGAGGCCCGCGCCGCGGTCGTGCTCGAGCCAACCCTGCCCGCGGCTGGCATCCAAGGTTTGGATCGACTCTGCATCGATGTACTGCCTATCTGGAGCCGTCAAGTGGAGACCGCCTCCAGCCAGACCGAGGAGGCCATCACGAGTCTGACCGAGCGGTTCTCCGGGATTCACCAGAGGCTCGAAGCGGTCTCGGACATCACCTTCTTCTGATCTGGAGAGCGAAATGAGCAAGACGGTCATGATCGTGGACGACGCGGCGAGTATCCGCCAAGTGGTCGCCATCGCACTCAAGGGCGCGGGCTACGAGGTGCTGGGTGCCTGCGACGGTCGGGAGGCCCTGAGCAAGCTCGACGGGCGCAAGATCAACCTGGTCATCAGCGACGTCAATATGCCGAACATGGACGGTATCAGCTTCGTCAAGGAGCTGAAGGCCAGATCAGCCTACAAGTTCACCCCGGTGATCATGCTCACGACCGAATCGGCGGATGCGAAGAAGCAGCTCGGCAAGGAGGCAGGTGCCAAGGCCTGGATGGTGAAGCCGTTCAAGCCACAGCAGATGCTGGACGCGGTCTCCAAGCTGGTGCGGCCCTGAGCCGGGAGGATCGGATGACCACGCACGATACCGAAGCTCCGCTGCGTCTGGAAGGTGATCTGACCATCTATCAGGCCGCCGAGCTCAAGCGGCGCCTGATGGAATTCGTCGCCCGGGCCGAGGCCCCCGGTCTGGACCTCGCCGAGGTCACGGACATGGATACGGCCGGGCTGCAGCTCCTGCTGCTGGCGCGGCGCGCGGCCGCGGCCGACGCCAAGCCGCTGCAGTTGCTCGGCGCGAGCCCGGCGGTCATGGAGGTCCTCGCGCTCTGCAATCTCGATTCCTGGCTCGACGCCGCGTCCGCGTCTGATCCCTGAGGAGGTGTCCATGAACCTCGACAGTGCCCAGCAAACCTTCATCGAGGAGAGCCGCGATCTGTTGGCAACCATGGAGGATGCCCTCTTGACCCTCGAGTCGGCTCCGCAGGACGCGGATGCCACCAACGCCGTCTTCCGCGCCATGCACACCATCAAGGGCGCCGCAGGCATCTTCGGCTTCGAGGTCATCGTCGACTTCACGCATGTCGCCGAGAGCGTGATGGACCGTGTAAGGGACGGCGAGCTTGCGGTCGACGACCGACTGATCGCCCTGCTGCTCCTCTGTCAGGACCATATCGCGACACTCATCGATCGCGTCGACGGCGGTGAGGAGGCGCTGGACGCGGACCTGGTCACGGCTGGCGACACCCTGACTCAGGGCCTGCGTGGCTATCTGGACGGCAACGCGACGGACCGCTCGGGGGCGGCGCCCGCGGAGGGCGGAGAGCGAGGGGGCATGCGGACCGCGCGGTCGCCGGCAGGCGCGGCCGTACGCACCGAAGCCTGGCACGTCTCGGTGCGCTTCGATCAGGGGCTGCTGCGCAACGGCTTCGATCCGCTCGCCTTCGTGCGCTTTCTGGCCACCCTCGGTGAGCTAAGGCACGTCGCGCTGATCGACGACGCCCTCCCTTCCCCCGAGTCGATGGACCCCGAGGCCTGCTATCTGGGCTTCGAGATCAGCCTTGCCGGCGACCTGGACAAGGCGACCATCGAGTCCGCCTTCGAGTTCGTGGAGGCCGACTGCACCCTCACCATTCTGCCGCCGAACAGCCAGGTCGAGGCCTACATCCAGCTCATTCAGGACCTCCCAGAGTGCGAGCGACGACTCGGCGAGATTCTGGTCGCCTGCGGTAGTCTGACCGAGCGCGAGCTGGAGGAGGGGCTGAATTTCCAGGCCGCCTCGGTAGCGTCCGCAGCGCAGACCCAGGCCGGTGCGCAGCCGCTCGGCGAGATCCTCGTCAGTCAGGGGCGGGTCCAGCCTGAGGTCGTGGACGCGGCGCTCGCGAAACAGCGTCGCACGCGAGACGCCAAGACGCGCGAGGCGCGTGCCATCCGTGTGGATGCGGCCAAGCTCGACGATCTGATCAACCTGGTCGGCGAGCTGGTGATCGCCGGCTCGGCCGCCGAGATGCTTGCTCAGCGCACTCGGCAGCGCGCGCTGGTCGAGGCGAACGCCGGGATCTCTCAGCTGGTCGGCGCCATCCGCGACAGTGCATTGCGGCTGCGCATGGTGGAGATCGGCGAGACCTTCAACCGCTTTCGCCGCGTGGTGCGCGACGTCTCGCAGGAGCTCGGAAAGGACATTGGTCTGATGATCACCGGGGCCGAGACCGAGCTCGACAAGTCCGTGGTCGAGAGGATCGGCGACCCGCTCATGCACCTGGTGCGCAACGCCATGGACCACGGCCTGGAGTCACCGGAGCGGCGGCTCGCCGCGGGCAAGCCCGCGCAGGGGGCGCTGCGACTCAACGCCTATCACGAGTCCGGCAGCATCGTCATCGAGATCGCCGACGACGGCGCCGGACTGGACCGCGCACGGATCCGCGCCAAGGCGGAGGAGCGCGGCCTGATCCAGCCCGGCCAGAGCCTGAGTGATCAGGAGATCGACCACCTCATCTTCGAGCCCGGCTTCTCCACCGCATCAGAGGTCACCAACCTCTCCGGCCGCGGTGTGGGTATGGACGTCGTCCGGCGCAATATCGATGCGCTGCGCGGCTCCATCGGTCTGGAGAGTCGACCGGGAGAAGGGACCACCGTCAGCATCCGTCTGCCGCTCACCCTCGCCATCATCGACGGCTTCCTGGTCGGGGTGGGCGAGGGCGCCTTCGTGATTCCGCTCGACTGCGTGGTCGAGTGCATGAGATGCGACCCGTCCGAGACCCAGGACCAGGACTACATCAACCTGCGCGGTCAGGTCCTGCCTTTCCTGCGGCTGCGCTCGCTCTTCGGGCTCAGCGACCCGCCGCCGCGACGGCAGAACATCGTCGTCATCCAGTTCGCCGGTCAGCGCCTCGGCCTGGTGGTCGACCGCCTGCTCGGCGAGTGCCAGACCGTGATCAAGCCATTGGGCCGGCTGCTGAGCCATCTGCGTGGCTTCTTCGCCGGCTCGACCATCCTCGGCAGCGGCGACGTGGCGATGATCCTCGACGTACAGGAGCTCATCCGCACGGCCGTTGCACGCGACGCGGGCGCCGGAGATCGGCACCCCCAAGTGCCTGCCGCGATCCAATGACATCAACTGACATCAACGACCGCCTACAGGTGAAACCCATGAGCCAGCAACAAGCGCTCGCACCCAATGCACAGACCGTCAATCCGCGTCGATTCAAGCTTGACCTCCGCATCGGCCCACGGCTGTATCTGCTCACCGCGCTGAGCGTTGCGGTTTTGTTCGCCGTGACTGCCGTGGCCCTTTCGGTTCTGCACGCCGGGGTCGTGCACGAGAAGGAGGAAAAGCTCAAGGGCCTGGTCGAGCTGGGGATGGGAGCCGTCGAGCACTATGGCCGCCAGGCCGAGCAGGGCATCTTGACGATGCCAGAGGCCCAGCAAGCCGCTAAGCAAGCCATCTCAGGGCTGCGCTACGAGGGGAGCAACTATCTCTTCGTGACCAGCACCGACCACATCGCGCTGGTCCAGCCGATGAAGCCCGAGCTCGAGGGCAAGGACGTCTCCGAGACCAGGGACAGCAACGGTGTCTATGTCATGCGCGAGCTCGTCGATCTGGGTCAGCGCCAGGAGTGGGCATACCTGAAGTACTTTTGGCCCAAGGAGGGTGTAGTGGAGCCCGTGGCCAAGCTCTCGACCGCCCGCCTCTACGCGCCCTGGGGCTGGGTGATCGGAACCGGAATCTACATCGACGATCTTCAGGCCACCTTCTGGGAGGCTGCCATCACCCTGCTCGCCATGGTCGGCGTCGCCATGCTCGTCCTGCTGGGGCTCGCGCTGCTGATCACGCGCTCCATCGTGCGGCCCATCGGACAGGTCGTGACCGCCGCCAACCAGCTCGCCGCCGGCGATCTCAGCACCATGATCGAGTCGGACAGCCGGGACGAGACCGGGCAGCTGCTGCGGGCCATGCGCAAGGTGCAGGACAGCCTCAAAGCCATGTCCCAAGACACGCGCGAACTGATCCGCGCCGCCGAGCTGGGGCGTCTGTCCGAGCGTGCCGAGGCGGACAAGCACGCGGGCGAGTATCGCCAGATCGTCGAGGGGATCAACACCACCCTGGATCGCCTGGTCGGCTTCATCGACCTCATGCCCGCGCCGGCCATGGTGGTCGACACGGACTTCAATATCCAGTACATGAACGCATCTGGCGCCGCACTGGGCGACAAGACCGCGGCCAAGCTGCGCGGGACCAAGTGCTACGACCATTTCCGGACCTCGGACTGTCGCAGCGAGCGGTGCGCCGCGAGCTGTGCCATGAGCCGGGGACAGATGGCCTCGAGTGAGACCGACGCCCACCCCGGTGGCAAGGAGCTGGAGATTGCCTACTCCGGCGCCCCGCTGCGCGATCGCGACGGTGCCATCGTCGGGGTCTTCGAGTTCGTTATCGACCAGACCGCGATCAAGCGCAGTGCGCGCATCGCGAGCAAGGTCGCCGACTACCAGAAGGCGGAGACCGAGAAGCTGGTGACGGGTCTCTCGCGAATGGCCGAGGGCGACGTGGACTTCACCATCGAGACGGGTGACGCCGACGCCGATACCCAGGCCGTGAAGGAGACCTATGACGCCATCGCGCGCGCGGTGAATACCTGCATCCAGGCGATCAAGAGCCTCATTGCCGATACCCGTGCCCTCTCCGACGCGGCACTGGACGGCCAGCTCGACGCGCGCGCCGACGCCACGCGACACCGCGGCGACTTCCGCCGTATCGTCGAGGGCATCAACGCGACCCTGAATGCGGTCATCGATCCGGTCAACGAGGTCATGCGCATCCTCGGCCAGATGGAAGAGGGCCAGCTCTCGGAGGTCATCGAGGCCGAGTACAAGGGGCGTCTGCAGGAGCTGCGCAACACGGTCAACAACACCGTCGCCAAGCTCGCCCAGACCATGCGCGACGTGCGTGCCACCTCGGACGATCTGACCGCCGCGGCGGATCAGGTCAGTATGACCGCCCAATCACTCTCGCAAGGCGCGACGGAGCAGGCCGCCAGCGTCGAGGAGACCTCGGCGTCCATGGAGCAGATGGCCGCGTCCGTGGCACAGAACACCGAGAACGCCTCGGTCACCGACGGGATGGCGGCCACGGCGTCCAAGGAGGCCGCCGAGGGTGGTGAGGCCGTCGCCGAGACGGTGACCGCGATGAAGCAGATCGCGGATAAGATCGGCATCATCGACGATATCGCCTACCAGACCAACCTGCTTGCGCTCAACGCCGCGATCGAGGCGGCGCGTGCCGGTGAGCATGGCAAGGGCTTCGCGGTGGTCGCGGCAGAGGTGCGCAAGCTCGCCGAGCGCAGTCAAGAGGCGGCCCAGGAGATCGGCGAGGTGGCCAGCTCAAGCGTCGAGCTGGCGGAGAAGGCCGGCCGACTGCTCGACGCCATCGTGCCGGCAATCGCCAAGACCTCGGACCTGGTCCAGGAGATCGCGGCCGCCTCGAGCGAGCAGGCGGGTGGCGTGAGCCAGATCAACAGCGCCATGGAGCAGCTCAACCAGACCACGCAGCAGAACGCCTCCGCCTCCGAAGAGCTGGCGGCGACGGCCGAGGAGATGACCGGGCAGGCCGAGCAGCTGCAGCGCATGATGAGCTTCTTCAAGATTGGCGGCGAGGGCGCCCAGGCCGTCGAGGTGTCGGTCGAGAAGCCGGCGGCAGACCTCAAGGTCGTGCGCAGGCTGGCGGCCAAGCCGGCGGCGCCACCGTCGCAGGTCGCCTTGAGCTCTGAGTTCGTGAGCTTCTGAGGTGGGCACCATGGACAGTGCAATCCTCAGTCAGGACCCGCCTGCCGCCGAAGCGCCCGGCGGCGAGGGCAGTGGGCAATATCTGACCTTCAGCGTGGCGGGGCAGATGTACGGGATCGGCATCCTCGCCATCAAGGAGATCATACAATACGGAAACGTCTCCGCCGTGCCCATGATGCCGGACTTCATCCGTGGCGTGATCAATCTCCGGGGTGCAGTCGTGCCGGTGCTCGATCTGGCGGCCCGCTTTCACGGGACGCCGGCCACCTTGGGGCGGCGCAGCTGTGTCGTGGTCGTCGAGCTGAGCGAGGACGAGCAGGACCAGGACATCGGCGTCCTGGTCGACAGCGTCTCCGCCGTGCTGGAGATCAGCGCCAACGACATCGAGTCGCCGCCGGCCTTTGGCACCGGCATCAGGAACGACTTCATCGCCGGGATGGGCAAGGTGGATGGCCGATTCGTCATCCTTCTCGATCCAGAGCGGGTCCTTCACTCGCAGGATCTGGCGGCGTCGGCGGCCTAGTACCCTGCGGTCCTTGCGCGCCTCTTCGAGGACCGCGAGTGCGTGACGATGGGATCGCTCGGAAACCGCGTTGGCGGGCTGAGCGTCCAGCCTCGCGCGGAGGTCTCGTGTGCTCGAGATTCGGCCATGCTGGGGCAAACTCGCCGGATCCTGGGCGTCGGATTGTGAGTCGAGTCCGCTCGTCGCCGCTCTGCTTCGTTTAGACTCGAGACTGACGTCGATGCTGAAGCGTGACGAGATTGGTAGCTCAATGGGCCGCTCAACCCCCTGGTGACGACGACCTGCTGAGCTTCTTCGAGGACACGACTCCCCAAGACTAGTGCAGCACCAATTTTCTATTGGCGGATCGCGGCGTGTGTCATCCACTGAATCCGAGCACCTTTGCTGTGGATCGATTCACCAAAGCAAGATTGGTGCTGCACTAGCCTGGCCGCGTCCGGCCTCTGTAGCGCTTGAGTCGATCCGCCGCGTTGCGGGCAAGGGCTTCCTCGTGCCCGGCCAGCGAGAGGACGCGGGCTCGCGCAAGGCCTCCGTTGCGGCATCTGTTCCCGAGGCCAATGAAGAGGGCGTTTCGCCATGAGCCGCTCGGCGTATTCTGAGACCACCTGTCCTGAACCTGGCCCTGGGCCTTGCGGGGGCCAGGGGTCTTGGCGCGTGCTGATCGTCGACGATGAGACCGACGTTCACGACGCGACACGGTTGGCACTGCGCGGTCTGGCGATCGAAGGCGGCAGCTTGGAGCTTCTTCACGCCTACTCGGCACGCGAAGCTCATGAGATCCTGGTGGCACAGCGCGACGTTGCTGTCATCTTGCTCGATGTCGTCATGGAGTGCGAGGACGCGGGGCTGCGTCTGGTCGGGGTGATCCGCAACGAGCTCGAGAACGGTGCCGTGCGTATCATCCTGCGCACGAGCCAGCCCGATTTGGTGCCGCAGATCGACACCATCCGCGGCTACGACATCAATGACTACATGACGAAGTCGGAGCTGACGCGGATCGGGCTCTTCACCAGCCTGTCGGTCGCCATCCGCTCTTATCGCCAGATCCGCGAGCTCGAGGCGGCCAAGCGGGGCCTGGAGGAGCAGGAGCAAGAGCTGATTCGCTCGCGCGGCAAGCTGCGCGCCTTGACCGCCCATCGCGAGCGGGTCCGCGAAGAAGAGCGCACCCATATCGCACGCGAGCTGCACGACGAGATGGGCCAGTACCTGACCGCGCTGCGCATGGAGGCGAGCATGCTGGCGATGCTCTTGCCTGAGCCGGACGGGCAGATCGCACAGCACTTGAGCACCATGCGCGAGCTGATCGATCATGCCATCGGCGAGACACGCCGTGTCATCTCGCGCCTCCGGCCGGTCGCCCTGGATTTGGGGCTGATCTCGGCGGCGGAATGGCTGGCGGGGGATTTCGCGGCGCGGACGGGCATTCCCTGTGACCTGGAGGCCCCGCCGGAGGAGGCCTTGGAGCTCGACACCGAGGTCGCGACCACGCTGTTCCGCATTCTGCAGGAGTCGCTGACCAATGTCTCGCGCCATGCGCGGGCCCGGCGGGTCGATATCCGCATCCGGCAGAACGGCGACATGCTGGCGCTGGAGGTCAGCGACGACGGCCACGGCTTCGATCCCGCCGAGGTGCGTGAGAAGAAGACCTTCGGACTGATGGGCATCCGCGAGCGCGTGCTCCTCTACGGCGGAAGCGTGCGCATCGACAGCCAGGTCGGTGCGGGGACGCGCCTGCGGATCAGCTTGCCCCTGAGTGCCCTGGAGGGGACGTCATGATTCGCATCCTCATTGCTGACGACCATGCCGTGGTACGCCAGGGGATCCGCCAGCTGCTCAGCCTGGGGCCGGATTTCAGTGTTGTGGGCGAGGCCAAGGACGGTTGGGAGGTCATCGCGCGGCTGCGCGCCGAGCCCGTCGACCTTCTGCTCACCGACATGAGCATGCCGGGTCTGGGTGGCCTGAGCCTGCTCAAGCGGGTGAAGGAGACCTGGCCCGCCTTGCCGGTGCTGGTGCTGAGCATGCACGGCGAGACCCAGATTGCGGCGCGGGCGCTCAAGGCGGGGGCGAGCGGCTACGTCACCAAGGACTGCGAGCCCGCGGCCTTGCTCGAGGCGGTGCACAAGGTGGCGCGCGGGGGGCACGCCATCTCTCCCGAGCTGGCGGAAAAGCTGGTCTTCGAGGGCACCGCGGAGAGCGACGCCGCGCCCTGGGAGCGCCTCTCCGACCGCGAGTACGAGATCTTTCTGCACCTCATCAAGGGCGAGCGTCTCAGCGCTATCGCCGAGGCGCTGCATCTCTCGCCCAAGACCGTAAGCACCCACAAGATGCGCATCCTGCACAAGCTCGAGCTCGACTCCGCCGCCGCGCTAGTGCGCTACGCGATGGAGCATGGTCTGCTGTCATGAGCGGCCGGGCGCCTCGCGAGGTCCGGTGCCGGGGCACCCCGGCGTCGCCCGCGCTTCGGCGGGAGTGTCGATCGCGGCACGCGCCTCCTGTGCCGAGTCCAAGCCGATTCCCAAGCGAGAAGCGATGATGCAACAGGCGTCTTTGAGCGATCAGGAGTTCCTGCGCTTCAGCCAGTTCATGCGCCACGCGGCGGGGATCAACCTGCCGCCGGCCAAGAAGTCCCTAGTCGCCGGACGACTGGGGAAGCGGCTCAAACATCATGGCTTGACGAGCTTCGCGGACTACTATAGCCTGATCTCCAGCGAGACGGGTGAGCGCCAGATCGCGTTGGATCTGCTCACCACCAACGAGACCCATTTCTTCCGCGAGCCGCGCCATTTCGAGTTGCTGCGCGGTTTTTTGCTGGCCGAGCATTCCAGGGGACGTGTCTTCCGGGCTTGGAGCGCGGCCTGTTCGACCGGGGAGGAAGCCTACACTTTAGCCATGGTGCTCGCGGAGGCCCTTGGAGAGGCGCCGTGGGAAGTGCTGGGCTCGGACATCAGCACCCGTGTGCTCGCGCAAGCGAGTCTCGGGCTTTACCCTATGGAGCGCGCCAAGGGACTCTCGCCGGAGCGGCTCAAGCGCCACTGCCTCAAGGGTATCGCCAGTCAGGCCGGGCGCTTTCTCATCTCACCTGTCTTGCGCGAGCGTGTGCGCCTCGCCCAAATCAACCTCACCCAGGCCCTACCGTCCACGCCGACCTTCGACGTCATCTTTCTGCGCAACATCATGATCTATTTCCAGACCGAGACGAAGCGGAAGGTCGTGGCGCGGCTCTTGGCCCGGCTGCGTCCGGGCGGGTGGCTGGTCGTCGGGCATTCCGAGAGCCTCAATGGGCTCGCAGAGGGCCTCAAAGGGATTGCACCCGCTGTCTACCGCAAACACTGAGGAAGGTGAAGTAGTGATGCAGGACATCCATATCCATTCCGGCGGACTGTGGTTCGGCAGCGGCCTGGTGCGGCTACGCACCCTTCTCGGCTCCTGTGTCGCTATCACACTGTGGCATCCGCGGCTGCGGGTCGGTGGGCTCTGTCACTTCATCACGGCCCGCGCGCCTGTATCCAAAGGGAAGGCATGCAACGGCTGCTACGGCGATTCGGCCATGGCCATGCTTCAGGAGGCGATCATCGCAGCCGGTCTCGTCCCGCGCCAGCTCGAGGCCAAGCTCTTCGGCGGGGGACAGATGTTCGTCTGTGAGGAGCGGGGGCCGAAACGCTGTCTGCCGAATCGTGTACAGGTCAGCAACATCGCCATGGGGCGCGCGCTGGTGCGGCGCTACGGGCATCCCTTGGTCGCCGAGCACCTGGGCGGGCGGGGGCACCGGAGTCTGGTGTTCGATCTGAGCACCGGGCTCGCCTGGATCAAGCACACGCCGATCAACTGTAGCCGCTGCGAGGCAGAGGCGGCATGAGGGGACGGTCGAGCTCCGAACCCACTATTGCGGCAAGAGCAAGAAGGGGCGCTTCAAGGTCAAACGCAACAGGGGTCTGTCACCGACTGAATCGGAGTGTTTCTACCGTGGATCGGTTTACCAAAGCAAAATTGGTGTTGCGCTAGGATGAGTCTGCGCCACCGCTCGACTCGTCGAGCGCCGCGACCAGCTCGTCCCACGCAATGCGTAATCCGTCGATGGCCGCGACTGCCGTCTCCCCGCTCAGAGGTTGCACATCAGGCCTGCTATAGAGGCCGTTCTCAAGCCGGTAGATGGTCAGGATCCGGTCGGTGGGATGCAGCAGCCAATACTCGCGCACGCCTTGCCTTTCGTAGAGATCGCGCTTCTTGGCGTGGTCCCTGGCGGCAGTGCGCGGTGAGAGCACTTCGATGATCCAATCCGGTGACCCGCGGCAGCCGGCCACGTCCAGCTTGGTGAGATCGCAGATCACGGCGATGTCTGGCTGGACGACGGTGTCCACGCCGTCGTCGGCCTCGTCCGCCTTGGGCAAGCGGACGTCGAAAGGTGCCGCATAGGCTTGACAGGGTCGATGGCGCAGGGCGGCATGAATCTGCGTGATTAGCTCGACGACCACCTGCTGATGCGCCCGAGTCGGCGCCGGCGACATGTCGTAGGCCTCGCCATCGATCAGCTCCCAGCGCTCCTCGTCGGGCCAGTGCCGATAATCTCCGTAGGTGAAGGATCCAGGTCTCTCGGCCGGGTGACTCATGGGTGGTTGCTTCGAAGATGCCCTCTGCGTCATGCGGTGCCCATTCACTCCTCTGTACCCTCGTGGTGAATTTTTACCCATACGGCGGACCCTTCTTAATCAAGCTGGGGTTCTTCGGGTCCTTTTCCAGTCGGATGCGGGCCAGCAGTTCCCGCGCTTCGAACGGTTTGGCGATGTAGTCTTCGGCGCCCAGTTCCGGGCCGACCGACCTT
>JANQGF010000266.1 GCA_028277465.1 Chromatiaceae bacterium | reverse complement strand
ACCGCCCTTGGCAATAGAGTGGGCTATTCCCGGCGGGCGGTGCCTTGCCTTGGCGCCTTTGGGGGGCTCTGAGCATGCAAAATAAGGTGGAATGGGGTACTGGCCTCAGGGCTCGTCCTGCGGGGCGATCTCACCGATACGAAGCAGTTGACCGACTAACTCGCCCGTGTCCCGCGACTGCGAGGAATCCGCTTCATCGGCAGGGGTCCAAGAGTAATCCGACTCCAACCGATAGGAGCCGACGAAGGCGTGCGGCGCAAGGCCGTGCCAATCCTCCGGTGACAGCATCGAGAAGAAGGTCTGACCGTCGGCGCGTCGATACAGGTGATAGGTCTTTCCGGGGACACGCTTGAAGGCACACTGGGCCTGGTTCAAGGCTTGCTCGATCCGGGCGTCGGCAAGTACCTTGCGCGCCTCCTGTTGAAGCAGGGCGATCTGGTCGGCGATGACGCGTAGTTTCGCGCCAGTGCGTGCATTCAGCATCGCCTCGGCCTTGGCGACCTCGGCAACCAGCTCGCCGCTATCGAATGCGGGGGCTAGACGGCTGACCGGATAGGGCGAGCTGTGTGCTTCGCCAGTGTGGAGAATGGGTTTGTCCGAGTCGTCCATCGACACTCCCAGTTGTTTTAAACCGCGGCTAGCGCGGTCTGCGAGGTTTCTTGATTGGATCGGCCTTGGCAGCCAAGACAAGCATCGGAGCTGTCGCGGTTTAAGAGATTAAAAAATAGAAAATTTAAACCGCGTCCCCAGCGATGTCGATGAGCCCCCCAAAACCAAGCACAAAATGAAAACGACGCATCTCGCTCTGGACGCGGTTTAGAGCGTGGCAACATCATGGCCCAGCTTGGCGATGCCCGTGCGTTACCGGCAGGGCCTCGATCACCGGTTCGCGCGCGATCGCGGCGGGGCGCCGCTCCCACCAACTAGGTGCTTGGACCAACCGATGATCGAGGCCACCGGCAGCAAGAAGCACAACGACGAGGAACGAGGGGCGCCGCCTCTCGTTGTTCGCGTGCTCACGCTGGCGCAATCAGATCAAATCGCCCGCATGATGTAGAAGGTATAACCGTAATCCTCATCATGCTGTTCGAAGAACTTCATTTCCTCTTCCGTTTCGGCAATTACAGCTTGCATGACATGATCATTGGAGTTCTTCAACGCCCTGATGTTCTCGCGAAGAGGACCATAGTAATTTTCCCACCAAGCTGTTGATGGGAGACGATGCACCCCAAGAACCTCGAATCCGGATGAGTTGATTAGATCCACGTTCTGCGCTTCAGTCTTGATTCCCGGATAGGCGTTTCTCATGTACTGTGTGACCCTTTCGGGCGGATCCTCCGCGAAGTAATTCATCTCTGAAAGGACTCCGATACCATGGACCGCCATCAGCGGTCTCCATGCCTTCAATGCACCCTCGAACGTTATGTTGTAGGCGGCCCCTTCAGACCATAAGAGGTCAATCGTTCCGGATTCCCAATCGAGACGTGCCATATCGCACTCGATAGCTTCAACGCAGGCTTCCAAGCCCTTCTGTCTTGCTCGGTACATTAATTCATCCAGGAACTCCTTCGAAAAATCGACAGCCCTGACTTTGGAATGAAACTGCTCGGCGAGAAGCAAGGTCGCTGCTCCCGCGCCGCAACCCATGTCCGCAATGTGCGGATTCGGCGGCAATTGGGGCAACTGTTTGATGATGTACGCCGAGACCTCTGGGTCACCCGGGCCTTTCCTTTCAAGACCGAGATGTAATTCGATCAGCGCCTTGACAGATCTTGCATGCTCTTCCATACGTCTTCCAGCCTCAGGTTCAAGTCACCGCCGGAGTCCGGCGCAGAAAGGTCGCGTCAGTCAGTTGCCTCAGCACGAAGTCTGCGACGTCGGCGCGCGCGATTCGTCCGGCCTTGAGCGAGCGGTCGAGGCCGGACCGATAGGTTCCAGTCTTGGGTCCGTCGGTCAGTCCACCGGGCCGGATGATGGTCCAATCCAGTCCGCTCGCCTTGATCAGCCGCTCCTGCTCCTCCTTGGCCGCCAGGATCCTCTTCAGGGTGAGATTCATCACCAACCGAAAGGGGAAGGGGATCTGGTCACGGCTGTCGCCGACGCCCAGCGAGGTCACCACCAGGATCCGGCGCACGTCGGCCTCCTGCATCGCCTCCAGGATACGCTCGGTCCCGCGGGCCTCGATCGGTTCCTTACCACCGTGCGACCCGAGCACACAGATGACGGTGTCCGCACCCGAGACGCAGGTCTTCACCGCCGCCCGATCCAAGACGTCGCCGGGGACCGTCTCGAGTCCCTCTGTGGCGGCGAGCTTCGATGGTTTGCGCGCCAGCGCCGCTACGCTGTGACCCTGCTCGAGTGCCTGGGCCAGGACCTGTTGCCCGGTGCCGCCGGTGGCGCCAAACAGGGCGATATGCATGCGATTTTCTCCGAATCTCGTATCGACAAACCAGTCCAGCTGAAGATGGGGATGCGCAGGCGTCAATTCGCGGAGCTTCACGTTGCGAGCTGTCCGAACCGCGTGGCGTGGTCGGACGGAGAACGCAGGGCCACGAAATAGCCTCTTCCCTCTCCTTGCGCACAAACCCGCATCATAGGATCTCTTCGACTTCCACCGTCGCGACCGGCTTCAGCGGGACCCAAAGGTGGTAACGGGTTGCCTTGCGCTCGCCCGTGCGCCGCAGCACCTCCAACGCGACGAGATCGGCCAGATCGCGCGTGGCGGTTGCGGGCGCGGCACCGGTGATGCCGCGGTAGTTACCGGCGCTGAGTCCCCCGGTGAAGCCCTCGGGGCCGGCGGCGAACATCCGCAGCACGGCCTTTTCCTGACGCGCATTGAGCTTGCCACGTACGCCCTCGAGCAGCCGCGCCTTGCCGATGATGAACTCGACCTGCGCCAGGCTGCGCCGCTGCGCCTCGATCACCTTGGCCGCGAACCACAGGAGCCAGTCCGTGACCTCCAGGTCGCGGCTGGCCGCCTCCAACGCCCCGTAATACTGTTTGCGGTGTTTGAGCAGGGTGCCCGCGACGGTCGTCAGCACCGGGTCGGAGAGACCCTGCGCCAGGGCCTTCTCGGCGATCGCCCGGCCGATCCTGCCATTGCCGTCCTCGAACGGGTGAATGCTCTCGAACCACAGGTGTGCGAGGCCCGCGCGGGTGAGCGCCGGCAAGGGCCGCGTTCCCGTCGGAGCGGTGTCCTCGAACCAAGCCAAGAAGCGTTCCATCTCCGCCTGGATCTGCTCCGAGGGCGGGGCCTCGAAATGGACCTTGGGCGCATAGACGGCTCCCGAGACGATCTGCATCGGCTCGTGACGGGTGCGGTATCGGCCGATGGCCTCCAGGTCACGGCGGCCGTTCATGACCATGCGGTGCCATGCATGGAGCCTTTCGTGGTCGAGCGGATCGGCCAGAGAGCGATACAGGGAGACCATCATTTCGGCGATCCCGGCCTCCGCCGCGCCGACGCTACGCCGATCTCCGGCGAGACCGAGCTGTCGCCGGATCGAGGACTGGACGCTGTCGCGGTCGAGCACCTCTCCCTCGATGGCCGAGGTAGCCAGGGCATCAAGGCTCATGATGTCCACGACGAGGGCTTCGCGGCTGGTATCGTCCAGGTACCGGGAGGAGCCGATCACCATCCCGGCCCCTTCCGCGAACAGGGTCTCGGCCCGAGTGAGCCTGGTCTGATTCCAGGTGAAATACGGCCAATCGGGGAGCTGCCAGTTCCAGGTCATGATTGATAATATTTGCGTTTATCACTCAAGATAGCGCACGTTCGTGAGCTATAAAAGTCTCTTTATCGCTCACAACTAGGGCTTAGGCGATTTCTGTCAATGTTCATACCATCTGACTTGTCTTGACGCCCGCCTTCGGTGTCGCGCCACCAGTCACATAGCGCGGCTATGCTCCTGGTGGCGCTCCTTG
>JANQGF010000254.1 GCA_028277465.1 Chromatiaceae bacterium | reverse complement strand
GCCACCAGGAGCATAGCCGCGCTATGTGACTGGTGGCGCGACACCGAAGGCGGGCGTCAAGACAAGTCAGATGGTATGAACATTGACAGAAATCGCCTTAGACCGCCTTGGGCACGGCGTGCCTTGGCGCATGCTTCATTCGGCTCGCTCCGCGCCTTCATGGGTGGCTGACTCCAACCTGGCTCGCTTGCGGCCGATGATCTCCTGGTCACAGATGGGGCAATAGGGGTGTTCACCCGGGATATAGCCATGCTTGGGGCAGATCGAGAACACGGGCGTGATCGTGATATAAGGGACACGAAAGTTCTCCAACGACCGGCGTACCAGGCGCTTACAGGCCTCCGTGGAGGAGATCTGTTCGCTCATATAGAGATGGAGCACCGTACCCCCCGTGTACTTGCCCTGTAGTGTCTCCTGCATCGCGAGCGCCTCGAAGGGGTCGTCGGTATAGCCGACCGGCAACTGCGAGCTGTTGGTGTAGTAAGGCGCCTCCTGGGTGCCCGCTTGGAGGATGGTCGGAAAACGCTTCTGATCCTCGCGCGCGAAACGGTAAGTGGTCCCCTCGGCCGGTGTGGCCTCCAGGTTGTACATATTCCCTGTGCCTTCCTGAAACTCGACCATGCGGTCGCGGACATGGTCCAGGAGCCGGCAGGCCAGGGCATGGCCCTGTGCGGTCGTGATGTCCTCGGCATCGTCGGTGAAGTTGCGGATCATCTCGTTGATCCCGTTCACGCCGATGGTCGAGAAGTGGTTTCGGAGCGTGCCCAGATAACGCTTGGTATAGGGAAAGAGTCCGGCATCCAGGTGGCGCTGGATGACCTTGCGCTTGATCTCCAGCGCGTTTCGGGCCAGGTTCAGGAGTTCGTCCAACCTGCCCATGAGCCCGGCCTCATTGCCACGATGGGCGAATCCGAGCCGGGCACAGTTGATGGTGACCACGCCGAGCGATCCGGTCTGCTCGGCCGACCCGAACAGCCCGTTGCCGCGCTTGAGCAACTCGCGCAGGTCCAATTGCAGGCGGCAGCACATGGAGCGGACCATGTTGGGCGAGAGCTCGGAGTTGAGAAAGTTCTGGAAATAGGGCAGCCCGTACTTCGCCGTCATCTCGAACAGCCGGTCGGCGTTTCTGCTGTCCCAGGGGAAATCCGCGGTGATGTTGTAGGTCGGAATCGGGAAGGTGAAGATCCGGCCCTTGGCGTCGCCCTCGGTCATGACCTCGATATAGGCGCGGTTGATGAGGTCCATCTCGGTCTGTAGGTCGCCATAGGCGAAGGGCTGTTCCTCGCCCGCGATCACGGGGATCTGGTCGCGCAAGTCCTCGGGGCACACCCAGTCGAAGGTCAGATTGGTGAAGGGCGTCTGGGTCCCCCAGCGTGAGGGGACATTCAGGTTGTAGATCAGCTCCTGGATGTGTTGGCGCACCTGCTCGTAGCCGAGAGCGTCGACGCGGACGAAGGGCGCCATATAGGTGTCGAAGCTGGAGAAGGCCTGGGCCCCGGCCCATTCGTTCTGCAGGGTGCCGAGAAAGTTGACGATCTGGCCGACCGCGCTCGACATGTGCTTCGGCGGTTTGGCCTCGACCCGGCCTGGTACACCGTTCAGTCCCTCCGCAAGCAGGGTGCGCAGCGACCAGCCGGCACAATAACCGGAGAGCATGTCCAGGTCATGGACATGGATATCGCCGTCGCGATGGGCCTGACCGATCTCGGGCGGGTAGACATGATTGAGCCAGTAGTTGGCGATCACCTTGCCCGAGGTGTTGAGGATCAGACCACCCAGCGAATAACCCTGGTTGGCGTTGGCCGCGACGCGCCAGTCCGAGCGGTCGAGGTATTCATTGATCGAGGCGTTGACATCGACCAGGGTGCGACGATCGGTGCGCAGCTTCTTGTGCTGCTCACGGTAGACGATGTAGGCGCGCGCGGTCTCGAAATGGTTGGCGCTGATGAGCGTTTGCTCCACCACGTCCTGGATGCCCTCGATATCCGGCAGCTTCCCGTTGCCGAAGCGGTGCGCCAGCACCTTGACCACCTGAGCCGTCAGGAGACCCGCTTCGAGCGGGCCGAACTCACCGCTTGCCTGTCCGGCGCGCAGGATCGCGGACTCGATCTTGGAGGCATCGAAGCGAACCTCGGCCCCATCCCGTTTGAGGACGCGGGTCGGCAGGGTCGGAAAGTCGGGCGGTCTGGCTCCCATGGTGGGTTCTCGAGTGTCAACACTATATCTTGTGGTGCAGAGTTTAGCTTCAACTAAATACTGTGGTTGGCAAGTCGGCGATCAATTGACCGGGATCAATTGAGCCGCTGAGAGGGGTTGCATTTTCACCTCGTCGAGCAAGGTCGTTGCGGGGCAGTGGCCGGCCGCTTTTGGATGCATTTCGTGCGTGATTTCGGCTTGCCCGGCGTCTTGAAGGCGGGGTTGGGCCAGCGTAGCATGGCTGTGGGAACCACTTCGTCGCGCGTGGTTTATCGGTCCGATCCTTCAACGCCTAAGGCAGAGACTTATGACGAAGAAAACAGACTGCTACCGCGGACTCGCTGGCCTAACGACTGTTGCCCTGAGTGGACTGACGGTGTTGGGTGTCTCTATTGCGCCAGACGCGGCTGCCGACGCGATGCTCTTCCCGGTGATGACCCGCAGCCCTGCGGTCGCCACCATCGTGTCGGTCGTCAACAAGGATCCGCAAGGGATCGTGAACGTCAACTATTTCACCAAGTCGCCCGACCTCGCCTCGCCCTGTTCCGACGAGGGCGTGCGCCAAGTCGCTGCCTCCGGCAGGGCCAATGACATGGTCACCTTCGACGCCTCGGGGGTCTTCCTGGCCGGTCAGGGCGGGGGGCCCGCTCTTCAATGACCCGGCAACGCTCGCGCCTTACGGGAGTGTCCAGTTCAGCACCTTCGCGTCCGGTGTCGCGCGCGGCTTCCTCATCGTCGACGACGGAGACAACGCCAGCGAGGGTGGTACGGGTGCCGACCTCTATGGCGAGGCGATCATGCTCGAGATCGCCGGCGGGGCCTCGTTCGGCTATCGGGCGCTCAACCCGGCACAGGATTCATCCACCCCGAATGCGGTGCTGGGCAACCAGGGCGTCCTGACGGCCTTCCTCGGAGAGATCCTGGACAATGGGATCGGGACGGGCAACGCCGGTGTGACCCTCATGCCACCGAACGAGTGGACGACCCGTTTCTTCGTCACCCCGGTCGCCGACGGGACGGGCACGGCGACCAACCAGCGTGACTGTGAGACCTGCAGCGTCAGCATCTATCTATCGCCCGACAAGGCAGGTACCCAGGCCGGGCTGACGGACCGCGACACGGTGGTGCGCTCCGAGCCGTTCGCCCCGGCGCCTCTGCCGACCTCCGCGCGAAACGTCGTTTGCACCGGCGCGGTGGATTTGACCGAGGTCCTGCCTCAGTCGGTCGTGAACCAGATCGCTGGCCAGGGTGGCTGGGGCTATGTCCAGATTCGTGCTGGCACGTCTGGCCATGTCGAGGACTCGGCCGTCGTGATGAAGCTGGAGTTCAATCTGGTCAATGGCCTTCCGACCACCAGCATCTCGCCGGATACCGGCACGAGCTTCACCGGCACGGTCAACAACGGCGTCTGGCTGCGCAACAATGGCACGCTGGGGACCAGTAGCTTCTAGGGCGACGGTGCGTCTCGCGATTCTGGCGCTGGGGATTCTCATCCCGCCGCTCTTGATTGCAGATTCGACGGAATGGCTGATCAGCCAAGATGGCCTCGATTCGAAGCAGACCCCCCGGCTCGTCACGACGGCTGGCGGCCAGGCCTATGTCGCTTACCGTGACCGGGGCGGGCGACTACTCGTTGGGCGGCCCGGTGCCAGCCCCTTCTCACTGACCGACTCGGGTGTGTCTGCCGCGGGGCTCGCCTTGGAGGCGGTTGGCCGGCGGATCTATGCGGCCTGGCTGGAGGCGCGCCCGGGTGCAGCACCCGCCATCGTCCTGCGTGCAATGAGCGAGGACGGTACCTGGTCGAGGCCCCGGATACTGGATACCGCCTCTCGTCCACTCCCCCGAATCCGCCTCGGTGGCGGTCCTGGCGGCGAAGTGGCTGTCGTCTGGCTGGGCGATGCCCCGGATTCGGATCAGGCGGCCGACCCCGAACAGCTGGCCCCTTCAACGTCGAACTATCACCTCTATGGCCGTCGGTCGTCGGATGGCGGGGCGACCTGGGGTGAGGTCCAACGCTTGACTGCCGGTTATGACAGCGGCTTCTGGCCCGCACTCACCATGAACGATGGTCGTCTCCATCTCTTCGCAGATGCGAGACGCGAAGGCAAGACGCATATCGTCCATGCTCGAAGCGACGAGGCGAGGGGCTGGACCCGGGCAGAGTCGATTGCGAGCGCCGGGAGTCTGCTGCTCATTGCCGCGACCCAGGCTCGGGGTGAGCCGCTCGTCCTCTGGTTTGGCACGGATGAGGGCGGCTTTCGGCTCCAGTCGGCGGTGCGCGACGGCGCCCATTGGCGTATCTATCGGTTCCCGGGCAGCGAGGAGTTCGACATCGGCTCGCTCGCGCTCGCCGCACGGGACGATCAGGTGTATCTGGCGTTCAGTGCCCGCAGTGCGCGCACCGACGTCCAGCCGCGCAAGAACCATGTCTACTTCGCCCGCTCGCTCGATGGCGGGGTCAGTTGGGGACCCATTCGCCCCCTGCGCCATTACCCCTTCGATTCGACCCAGGACACCTTCCCGCAGATCGCCTTGACTGGAGCGGGGGACTTGGTCGTGGCCTGGAACGATTACCGGAACATCCGCGGGGACCTTTACTTCAATCGCTCCTCCGATGGCGGGGCGAGCTGGCTGGAACAGGATCGGCCAGTGGATCGGCCCGGGGTGACAGAGGATGTCCTGTTTCCCTTCGTCGATAATCTCCAATCGGCGAACGGTGGTCTTTATCTCCTCGCCGCGCGCTATCGGGATGACGGTTTCGGGGTCTCGGACCTCTATCTTCACCGCCTGCCGAGCACAGGGGTGGCCCCCGCGCGGGATCTGACGGGCGATTTGGGTTCCGCGGTGAAGCTGGGCTTGCTCCAAGAGCGGGTGAAGGCCTTCTGGAACGCCCTGCTTGCAGCCGACTATGGAGCGGCTTACGAGCTCTTCGACCCCTATTTTCGACTCCGCATGCGGCGAGACGACTATGTCGCCCAGTCCGGACGCGTGAGGCATCACTCATTCGTCATCCAAGAGGCCGAGATCGCAGGCAACCTCGCGCAGGTCGAGGTTCGTTTCCTTTACGAGATACCCGAGATGAGCCTGCCACGAGGCGGCACCTATGCCCGGCCGCCGACCTCGGTGACGATTCGTGAGACCTGGCTCTTCATCGATGGCCAGTGGCACAAGGAGTACCACAACGAGATCGGTGACTTCTCTTTCACCCGCTATTGACCAGGTGCATCTGAGCTGCCGGTCAGGGTCACGGCCGCGGGCGAAGCGCGGGCTCGAACGGACTTGACACTGGGTCGCCGAGTAAGGACGATGGGACGAGCAGCACGTCCGATCGACCCTGCGATGTCGAAGACCCTCGCCTCGATCAGCCCAGCGAGTCGCTTCATCCAGCCTCATTCTTCGCCTGCCTCACAGGCCGTCCATGTCCCGCAAGCTCTATATCCAGACCTACGGTTGCCAGATGAACGAGTATGACTCCGCCCGCATGGCGGATGCGCTGCATGCATCGGCCGGGCTGGAGCTGACGGATCGACCGGATGAGGCCGATGTGTTGTTGCTCAACAGTTGCTCGATCCGTGAGAAGGCCCAGGAGAAGCTGTTCTCGCAGCTTGGGCGCTGGCGCTCCTGGAAGGCCGCGCGGCCGGATCTGGTCATCGGTGTCGGTGGCTGCGTGGCCAGTCAGGAAGGGGCCGCCATCCGGGAGCGGGCGCCCTACGTGGATCTGGTCTTCGGTCCGCAGACGTTGCACCGGTTGCCGCAGATGCTCCAAGAGCTTCGATCCGAGGGGCGTCCGCTGGTGGACGTGTCCTTTCCCGAGATCGAGAAGTTCGACGCTTTGCCGGCCCCTCGGGCCGCCGGCCCGACGGCCTTCGTCTCCGTCATGGAGGGCTGTTCCAAGTATTGCAGCTATTGCGTGGTCCCCTATACCCGCGGCGAGGAGATCAGCCGCCCCTTCGACGAGGTGATCGAGGAGGTCGCCACGCTGGCCGAACAGGGTGTACGCGAGGTCAATCTCTTAGGGCAGAATGTGGATGCCTATCGGGGTTCCATGTCCGATCCGGAGGGCGAGACGGCCGATTTGGCCCTTCTGATCCGCTATGTCGCCGAAATCGAGGGCATCGAGCGCATCCGTTTTACCACGAGTCACCCGGTCGAGTTCTCCGATGCGCTGATCGAGGTCTATGCGGAGGTCCCGCAGCTGGTGAGCTTCCTCCACTTACCGGTGCAATCGGGCTCGGATCGCATTCTGGCGGCCATGAAGCGCGGCCACACGGCGCTCGAATATCGCGCCAAGGTTCGCCGTCTACGGCGGGCGCGGCCCGGTATCGGTATCTCGTCGGATTTCATCGTCGGCTTTCCCGGTGAGACCGAGGAAGACTTCGCCGCGACCCTGCAGCTGGTCGAAGAGGTCGGCTTCGATCAGAGCTTCAGCTTCATCTATAGCCGCCGCCCTGGTACGCCAGCCGCCGACTATCCGGATCAGGTGCCCGCGGTGGTCAAGAAGGAGCGTCTGGAGCGTTTGCAGCAGCTCATCAGCGCCAACGCCACGCGTATCAGCCAGGGGATGCGGGGCTCGATCCAACCTGTACTGGTCGAAGGGGCCTCGCGCAAGGATCCGGCCCAGCTCGCCGGGCGGACCGAGAACAATCGCGTCGTCAATTTCGACGGCCCATCCGATCTGGTCGGGACCTTCGTGGACTTGACCATCACCGAGGTGCTGCCTCATTCACTGCGCGGACGACTGGCACGATAACAGCGCTTGTCTGATCAACCTGAAACCCTGGACCTGGAGCTGGAGCCCGAGGACAATGCGCGCCTCGCCAACCTCTGTGGTCAATTCGACCAGCATCTGCGCCAGTTGGAGCGCCGGCTCGGTATCGAGATCAATAATCGTGGCCTCTCTTTCCGTCTGATCGGCGACCGACCGGCCGTGCGTCTGGCCGAGCAATTGTTGCGCGATCTCTACGTCGAGACCGAAAAGGATTCTCTGACGCCCGAGCAGATCCACCTCTCGCTTCAAACGGCGGGTGCCAATCGACTGTTGGACGACCTCTCGGCGGAGCGGCTTCCGGAGGTCGCCATCAAGACCAGACGGGGTCTCATCCGGGCCCGCGGGGCGAGCCAGCAGGAATATCTGCATGCCATCCTGAAACACGACATCAACTTCGGTGTCGGTCCTGCTGGAACCGGCAAGACCTATCTGGCGGTCGCCTGTGCCGTGGAGGCATTGGAATCGGACCGGGTCCGGCGGCTCTTGTTGGTTCGACCGGCGGTGGAGGCGGGGGAGCGGCTCGGTTTCCTTCCCGGCGACTTGGCCCAGAAGATCGATCCCTATCTGCGCCCGCTCTATGATGCCCTGTTCGAGATGCTGGGGTTCGAGAAGGTCAACAAGCTGATCGAACGCAATGTGATCGAGGTCGCACCCCTGGCCTATATGCGGGGACGGACCCTCAACGAGTCCTTCATCATCCTGGACGAGGCCCAGAACACCACGCCCGAGCAGATGAAGATGTTCCTGACCCGGATCGGCTTCGGTTCGACGGCGGTGATCACGGGCGACGTCACCCAGATCGACCTGCCGCGCGGGCAGCCCTCCGGGCTGCGCCAAGCGGTCGAGATCCTCAGGGATGTCGGCGGCATCAGTTTCACCTTCTTCAATGCCCGTGATGTGGTGCGTCATGCACTGGTACAGCGCATCGTCAATGCCTATGAGGCCTTCGAGCGTCGGGAGCCCTTGCAGACCAGACCGGATCAAACACCCCGAGTCGTGAGATGACTTCCCGCTTGGAGCTCGATCTGCAGCTTGCGACGGACTGCCCGGACCTGCCCGCGATGGCCGAGGTCGAGCGATGGGTCGCGGCGGCGCTGGAGGATCGGCGCGAGCGTGCCAGCCTGACGATCCGCGTCGTGGGGCTGGAGGAGGGCAGGGTCCTGAATGGGCGGTATCGTGGTCTCGATCGTCCCACCAATGTCCTCTCCTTTCCCTTCGAGCTGCCGCCTGGTCCAGAGCCGGGCGATCCGATCGCGGATCTGCTCGGCGACTTGGTCATCTGTGCCCCTGTCGTGCGTCGCGAGGCCCTGGAGCAGGGCAAGGGGGTGCAGGCTCACTGGGCCCACATGGTCGTGCATGGTGTGCTCCATCTGCGCGATTACGATCACTCGTCAGAGCGGGATGCAGCCGAGATGGAGACATTGGAAATCAGCATTCTGGAGAGGCTGGGGTTCTCGTCGCCCTATCGGGATCCGGAAGACCTGGAGGAACACTGACACCCTATGAACACCGATCGATCTAGCGAGGGCTCGCGGTCGCGCAACTGGCTCGAACGACTCGGCCAGATGCTCGGAGGCGAGCCACAGGACAAGGAGCAGCTCATCGAGTTGCTGAAGGATGCGCGCCAACGGGAGCTTCTGGATACGGATGCACTGAGCATGATCGAGGGGGTGTTGCAGGTCTCGGACCTGCGGGTGCGCGACATCATGATACCGCGCGCCGAGATGGTCGCCCTGCGACGAGACGACCCGCTGGAGAAGATACTCCAGATCGCCGTCAAGTCTGCTCACTCGCGCTTTCCGGTGACGGCCGAGGACAAGGGCGAGGTGGTTGGGATCCTGATCGCCAAGGATCTACTCGCCTTCTGCATCGACGCGGGACGGCGTGCCTTCAATATCCGTGATCTCTTGCGCTCGGCCGTCTTCGTCCCCGAGAGCAAGCGGCTCAATGTACTGCTCAAGGAATTCCGGTCGAGCCGTAATCACATGGCCATCGTGGTGGATGAATACGGGAGCGCTGCGGGGTTGGTCACCATCGAGGACGTGCTCGAACAGATCGTGGGCGAGATCGATGACGAGCACGATTATGACGAGGGGCCCGGGATCTTTCGGCGCAGCGAGAGGGATTTCAGCGTCAAGGCGCGCACGCGAATCGACGACTTCAACGAATATTTCGGGAGCGACTTCTCCGACGGGGAGTTCGACACCGTTGGTGGCCTGGTCGTGAATGCATTGGGCCACCTGCCGAAACGAGGCGAGTCGGTGGAGCTGGGTCGCTTCCGTTTCACCGTGATGCGTGCGGATAGCCGCCGGGTGCACTTGCTCAGTGTCGAGCACCCAGACCCAGATGAGTAGCCAGGAGCGGCGTTGCCGAGCCGGCAGGCGCGTTAAACCGCTCATAGCGCAGTGTGTGCTTTTTTCTAGATTGGAACGTCCTCGGAGAAACCGACAGTCGTCGGAGCTGGTGCGGTTTAAGAGACTAGAAAAGAGAGAGGGCAGTGCAACTCGGCCAAGGTCCACGTGCCCAGTTGAAGACGATCTCATTTGCGCCGCTGCGACAAAGCTCCCGCGTATCCGTATCTAATATCCCAAGGTTCTACTATGCTATCTGTATGGACCTATCGTTTCGCTGTGTGGAGATCTGGCATCTTGCCTTGAGCACAGTGGCATGGAAGCAGGCATCCTCCTTGGCTAAATGGGTACGTGCTGCGCGAAGGGCATGAATCCGGGCGAGATGTGCGGGTTGGTCTCATGATCTGATCGGCATCTGCGGTTGCGATCGAGGGGGTGCCGAAACAAGTGGTTACTTTGGCACAGTTGGAGGACCATCATGAAGTCGATCTCGTTCGGAAAGAAGAAGAAAGGGTGTCGAACACCCTGTTCGGCCAGCCTCGACGCCCTTCTGTCAGTCTGTGTCGCGAGTCTGACAGCCATGATCTTGGGCGTCGCCGTCGCGGTTGCAGACACATCATCGGGTGTAATCGGTACGATCGATGCCATCGAGACCGAGCCGGGCGACCCGTTTTACACTGAGCCAGCTCCCGGCGTGGAGTCGGAAGAGCCGCGTCCCAGTCATCCCCCGATCGATCAGATTCCGCCAGTCCCGATGCCGGTTGACCGGGAAGACGATTCCTTGATCGACCTGGGCGGTCCCGGGGAGGGGGTCATGCATAACCCCGCGACCGGTGAGACCGTGACCGTGCCAGTCGGCCAGGACTCGGAAACGCTGCTCGGGCTCGATCCGGAGGTCCTGTTCCGTGGTGGCGGCTACAGCGGCACGGACGTGACCGGCGGCGAGGAGGACCTGGATGACCCAGGCGCTATCCTCGATGGCATGAACGGCAACATGACCAAGATCAACAACGTCGGTTCCAACCCTTGGCGTAAGAACGCGATTCTCCTCATGAGATGGGGGTCTAGCTGGGGGCAATGCTCGGGTACCATGCGCGACGCCGAGGTGGTGCTGACCGCCGGCCACTGCGTCTTTGATTATGGCGGCAGGGGTTGGGCCGACGAGATCTGGGTCTATCCGGGCTATGACGGTTCCGTGCCACGGTCGGATCTCAATGGAGCCTATGGTCGTGGCGTCGGCACCTATTTCGGGTCCTGGACCAGCTGGACGAATCACGGCAACCTGAACTATGACGTCGGTCTCGTGAGGATCACGCGCGCCGTCGGTATGTTGACGGGCTGGTTCGGTTGGGCCTACGGTGGCAGCTGCTCGTGGCATACCAGCCGGACCTATCACAACGCCAGCTACCCAGGGGAGAACTGTCCATCGCCGGGACGGCACAATGGTCGCGACATGTATTACTGGAGCGGCAAGTTCAAGCGGTGCTATGACACCAACCGACTGGAGCTGGATACCAAGGGCGGCTGCTTCAACGCCATTTGGGGCGGTATGAGTGGGAGTGGCGCCTACTATATCGATAGCGGAAAACGATACGTGCACGGCATCACCTCGACATCCAACCGGTCGACCTGGGGCCGCTATGCGCGACAATGGAAGAACTGGGTCGATTGGACGAACGGCACCTTCATCCCCGGGGCCCGTGGCTCGGCCTTCGATCTGCAGGCACTCGACGCCAATGCCGCGCCGTCGGTGATTCAAGCCGGAAACACGACCACACTCTTGAATCATTTGGCGGCCAATCCGACGGATGGTTCTGCGAATGGAACCTGGAAGTTTGGGGTCTATCTCTCGACCAACGACGTCATCAGCACGGGTGACACGCTCCTGAGCAACCAGCAGTACGGCTGGAATTTCGGAAAGATGAGCTCCGTCCGGGTCAATATGGCTCAGGTGACGATTCCGGTCGGGACCCCGGCCGGCAACTACTGGCTGGGTGTCGTGTATGACCGAGCGACGGATGGCGTATTCTCCAATAACGACTCCTCCGGTTGGGACGCGGTGCCGATTCGTGTGACTACTGCCCCGAAATACACCCTCATAGTCGCCAAGTCGGGAACCGGCTCCGGCGCGGTGACGAGCAGTCCCTCGGGGATCAACTGTGGCAGTGATTGTAGTGAGAGTTACTTCGGCGGCCAGGTGGTGACGCTCAAGGCCACGGCACAGCCTGGTTCCGTGTTCGCCGGCTGGAGCGGCGACTGCTCGGGTCTGATCACGAGCTGCAAGGTGACCATGAGCGCCGCTAGGAACGTGACGGCCAAGTTCGATCGCTTGAGCTACATCCTCAGGGTGCTCAAGACAGGGACCGGGACGGGCACCGTGGTCAGCAATCCCAAGGGGATCGACTGTGGCGCCGACTGTGACGAAGGCTACCGAGCGGGCACCAAGGTGGTCCTCACGGCGACCCCGGCCCGTGGCTCCAGCTTCGCGGGTTGGAGTGGTGTCTGCAAGGGAACGGGGACCTGCGAGGTGACCATGGATGCCGCCAAGGGCGTGACGGCCAAGTTCGACGCCGAGGAGAGTTACCGTCTCAACGTGAGAAAGACTGGTAGCGGGTCGGGTTATGTTGCCAGCAACCCGTCAGGTATCGACTGCGGCCGCGATTGCTGGGAGAACTATGCCGATGGCACCAAGGTCGAGCTGACAGCGACGGAGGACCGTGGCTCGAGCTTTGCCGGCTGGACGGGCGCTTGCCGGGGGAAGGACCCGACCTGTATGGTCATGATGGATGCTGCGAAGCGGGTGACGGCCAAGTTCAATGCCAAACGAACCTATCTGCTCAAGGTCCGGGTGACCGGTAATGGTAAGGGCACCGTCGTCAGCACTCCGACGGGGATCGACTGTGGCTCCGATTGTAAGGAGAGATACGCGGGCGGCACGACGGTGCGTCTGGAGGCGAAGCCGGATCCAGGGTCCAGGTTCCACCGTTGGGTGGGTCATGCCGACTGTCGTCCGGATGGCGAAGTCGTGATGAATGGAAACAGGCAGTGTCGGGCCGTCTTCAAGAGGCTTTCGTCGTCCGAGGAGGGGGTTGACGAGTAGTCGTGGGTCGTCCCGACTGACAAGGTGGGCACCTGCTGGGTGCCCACCTTC
>JANQGF010000253.1 GCA_028277465.1 Chromatiaceae bacterium | reverse complement strand
CCGCGCCCAGCTGGCCGGGCACGCGCGATCGAGCCAGCGGCCAGGATTCAGTTGGGGGTCGCCTTGGGCGGCGGCGGAGGGCCTTGTTCGAAACCGGGTGTCTCGTAGTAAGGCATCAGTGGCGGATAGACCGTGCCAAGCGGCTCGCCCTGATAGGGGCCCGGGTAACCCCAGGCCGAGCGGCCGCAGCCTGGGCCAAAGTGTGGCCTGGCTGGTCTTGGTCGCATCGGGGCACCTGCGAAGAGCGCCTGCGCTGCCTCTCGCTCCTCGTCGGTCATCTGCTCCACGATTTCACGATACCTGGCAAACTGCTCCTCGATCGCCTGGCGACGTTTCCGCGCCTCCACCCAGGGCGGCGTCTCGGGCATTCCGATCCCGCGGTTTGCGGCATCCGCTCGCATCCGTTGCCACCGGGCCTCGGGCGAGGAGGCCTGCGTCTGATCGGTCAAGGTCGGCGGTCCGGATTGGACAGATTTCCAGGGCGGCGCCTCGGGTAGCTTGAGGCCAAGCTCCGCGGCGCTCGCGCGCAATTCCTCGTAGCGTCTCTCGCGCTCCGCTGCCATCGCGGCGCGACGCTCCTCGGCCCGGGTACGCGCCAACTCGGCGGGAGACTGGGCTCGCGCCTCCTCGGAGGCCTTCTTTGGGCTGGCCATCGGTTCTGGTGTGGCGGCAGTGGGTGCCGGTGGGACCGCGGGCTGGGATTCAGTGGCAAGGGCGCTCTCGAGGGTCACCGCTTGGCTCGAGACCAGCGCCAGGACGGCAGCCGAGGCGAGATGGAAGGGTCGTTTGTGAGACATGGAGGCTCCTCGATGAAGGTGAAAAGGGCACGGACCGACGCGAGCTTAGGCGATTGCCGGAAATGTTCATACCAGATGGCGCCGGATTGAAGCTCGCCTTCAAGGAGCGCCACCAGGAGCATAGCCGGGCTATGTGACTGGTGGCGCGACACCGAAGGCGGGCGTCAAGACAAGTCAGATGGTATGAACATTGACAGAAATCGCCTGAGTCGTGCCGATCCAGAAAAACCTCTGTAAGATCGGCCTAGCCGCGTCTCGGTATCTTCGTAAAGACATCCTGGTGATGCCGACCGCAAGCCGGCACCCCTTGACGACATGGCACCTTGATATACATGCGCCTAGAGCTCGAATGCCAATCTAAACCGCGTCCCGACCAAGGCCAGTGAGGTCTTCAAAGCTAGACACCAATTGAAAACGATGCATTTCGCTCTGGACGCGGTTTAGAGTGATGGACCGGGGGTGCTGAGTTGATCGGCGTTCGCCCCCAATGATGGCACTTGTCGCGACGGCCACGGAGGAACGATGGCCCTGATCGAGGACTTCGAGGAACGACTCCTGCTCGGCGTGCCCGCCATGGATCGCAATCATCGGGAGTTCGTGGATCTCATCAACCGCATGTCCGAGGCCACGGATGCCGCCTTCGTCTACCTCTTCTACGAAATGGTTCAACATACGCATGCCCATTTCGCGGCCGAAGAGGTCCTGATGCGAGAAACCGCCTTCCAGGCGACCGCCGAGCACACCGCCGAGCATCAGCGGGTGCTGACGGAGATGGAGTGGTTCACCAAGCACCTGCACCGAGGACACGTCACCCTGGCACGTGACTATGTCGCTGGAGAGCTTCCCGACTGGTTCGTGCAGCACGCCCTGACCATGGACAGCGAACTGGCCAGCCACGTCAAACGCCGCTCGCAAGCTGATGAGAACCGCGGTCCTTTTGACGAATGCGCGCCGAAGCGCGATAATTCAGAGCCATAGGCGCCCGTAGCTCAGTTGGATAGAGTACAGCCCTCCGAAGGCTGGGGTCACAGGTTCGAATCCTGTCGGGCGCGCCAATTACCTGAATGGGAAGGGGTTTCTGGAGAAATCCAGTATTCCGGAATCCTCGTCTCCAGCTCCCTCCGAAGTTGCCGGAAGCCGCCGAGACCACCCAGGACACGAATGCGGCCACCTGGCAGGACGCCTGCAACCCCGACGTGGACCATGCGGAGTCGCCTTGTCGCGCCTGGGAGTTCGACTGCGAACACGGATGTACCGGGGTCAGCAGAATAGGGCCGACGCAGGCGGTCTGCCCCAACCACCCCCGAGGCCATCCCTGGCCGTCGCTCCGCGCGCCGAGCCCGTCAGGCCCCGGCCTGATCCGCTCCGCGGGCCGGGGCTTGGCAC
>JANQGF010000251.1 GCA_028277465.1 Chromatiaceae bacterium | reverse complement strand
TATTGCCAAGGGCGGTAACGCCGCCTTGGCGCCTTTGGGGGGCTCCCCGTGGGCGCGGCGAGAAGCGGCCAGCTGCGGCGTTGCGCGCGCTTGAAATAGGGACCGCTATTCCTGCGCCCGCGCGCCTTGCATCTGGCCGCTTCTCGCCGCGCTGAGAACGCAAAATAAGGCGAAACGGGGTACTAGTCTACAGCAAACCATCAGGATGGCTTGACCTTGCGCTTGTGGCCGGCCTTTTCCAGTTCGTCCAGATACTCCCGCCAGAGGCGTTCCTGCTCGACACCCAGACGGTAGAGATAGTCCCAGGAGTAGATGCCAGTATTGTGCTCGTCGTCGAAGTGTAGACAGACGGCATAATTGCCGACCGGCTCGATGCGGTCGATCCCGACGTCCTCCTTGCCGACCTGCAGGACACGCTGTCCCGGCCCGTGTCCCTGGACCTCGGCCGAGGGCGAATAGACGCGCAGATACTCGCAGGGCAGGTCGAACTGTGCGCCGTCGTCGTACGTCACCTTCAGGACACGGGACTGCCGATGCAGGTTGAGCTCGGTGGGTACTGGCATCGATTGGATTCTCCTGCGTGCTTGCCAAAAGGTGGCGATCTCATGCCCCACAAACCCTGCGGATTTCTCAGAGGATGTAGCGGGAGAGGTCTTCGTCGGCCGCCAGATCGGCCATGTTCTGGTCCACGTAAGCGGCGTTGACGGTCACGGTGACCCGGTCCAGCTCGGAGGCGTTGTAGGAGACGTCCTCCAACAGCCGCTCCATGACGGTATGCAGGCGTCGCGCACCGATATTCTCAGTCCGTTCATTGACCTGCCAGGCGATCTCGGCGAGGCGTCGGATCCCATCCTCGGTGAACTCGAGGCTCACGCCTTCGGTGCCCAGAAGGGCGTGATACTGGTCGGTCAAAGAGGCGTCTGGCTCGGTCAGGATGCGAACGAAGTCCTCAGTGGTCAAGGCCTTGAGCTCCACGCGGATCGGCAGACGGCCTTGCAGCTCGGGGATGAGGTCCGACGGCTTGGACAGGTGGAAGGCGCCCGAGGCGATGAAGAGAATGTGGTCCGTGCGGACCGAGCCATGCTTGGTGGAGACGGTGCTACCCTCCACCAGTGGCAGCAAGTCACGCTGCACTCCTTCACGGGAGACGTCGGCACCGACCACCCCCTCGCCGCGCTTGGTCACCTTGTCCAGCTCGTCGAGGAAGACGATTCCATTTTGCTCGACGTTCTCGATCGCCCGCAGCTTGAGATCCTCGTCGTTGACGCGTTTGGCCGCCTCTTCATCCTTGAGGATCTTGCGGGCGTCGCGGATGCGCAGCTTGCGGCGCTTCATCCGGCCCTGCCCCAGGTTCTGGAACAGGCCCTGCAGCTGATTGGACATCTCCTCCATGCCCGGCGGCGCCATGATCTCCACACCCAGTGGTGTCGCCGAGATCTGGATCTCGATCTCACGGTCGTCGAGCTGACCGGCGCGCAGCTTCTCGCGCAGCTTCTCGCGCGTGCCGACACTCGCACCCGCGCGGCTCTCTTCCTCGAAGCTGGAGGGGTGAGGCAGGAGCACGTCCAGGATGCGCTCTTCGGCCGCGGCCTCGGCCTGGTCTCCGAGCTTGGCCATCTCCTGTTCGCGGGCCATCTTGATGCTGATATCGGCCAGGTCACGGATGATCGACTCCACGTCCCGACCGACGTAGCCGACCTCGGTGAACTTGGTCGCCTCCACCTTGATGAAGGGTGCGTTGGCCAACCGCGCGAGCCGGCGTGCAATCTCGGTCTTGCCCACGCCCGTCGGGCCGATCATGAGGATGTTCTTCGGCGTGATCTCCGAGCGCATGGGCTCGGAGATCTGGGCGCGGCGCCAGCGATTGCGCAAGGCGATGGCGACGGCGCGCTTGGCCTCATCCTGGCCCACGATATGTTTGTCGAGTTCCGCGACGATGCGTTGAGGGGTGATTTCCGACATGTGGCCTGTCCTTCGAGTGGACCGCCCGGAAGGAGCGGCGCCGAGTTTTAGGCGATTTCCGGCAATCGCCTTATGTCTGATAAGTTGCGGCTAGAAAAGGGCCTCTGCAAGACGATCGCGTGGTCGTAGGACAGGGGGCGGAGGGGCGACGGCCGACCGCGGAGGACAGGCGCGACGGCTCAAGGCTCGGCATCCAGCTCCTCGATCACCAGATTGTGGTTGGTGTAGATACAGATGTCCGCGGCGATGTGCAGACCCCGCTCGACGATCTCGCGCGCACCTAGATCTGTGTTCTCCAGGAGCGCGCGTGCCGCCGCCAGCGCGAAGGAGCCGCCCGAGCCGATGGCCATGAGGTCATGCTCGGGCTCCACCACGTCTCCCGTCCCCGAGATCATCAGGGAGGCCCGGGTGTCGGCGATACAGAGCAGCGCCTCCAGCCGGCGGAGCATGCGGTCGGTGCGCCAGTCCTTGGCCAGCTCCACCGCCGCGCGTGTCAGGTGCCCCTGGTGCTTCTCCAGCTTACCCTCGAAACGCTCGAACAGCGTAAAGGCGTCTGCGGTCGCGCCTGCGAAACCGGCGAGCACCTGCCCTTTGTAGAGCCGGCGCACCTTGCGCGCGTTGCCTTTCATGACCGTCTGGCCCAGCGAGACCTGGCCGTCGCCACCGATGACGACTCTGCCTGCGCGCCGGACCGAGAGGATTGTGGTGCCGTGAAGATTGTCCATGGTCAGACTGGATTACCCTCTGAAGGCAGGGATTCTAACCGATCCACTCCAGCGGGTCCTCGTCCGGTGAGGGCTCCAGCCCCGGCTGTTCGACGAAGAGCCGGTGCCAGATGGCGAACTGCATCAGCCCGAAGAGCTCCCGGCCTCCGCCACGGCCGCGCCGCCGCGTGGTGACCAAGGCCGGAATGGACTCGACCTGGAACCAGTCCCGGACGCCGCGATTGTGCGCCAGGCGGTGGCCGACCTGCTCCACCAGGTCGCCTCTCAGCCAATCGCCGACCGGCACGTGGAATCCGCGCTTGGGGCGCTCCAAATGGCCGGGTGGCAGACGCGGTGCCGCCCAGCGTTTGAGCAGCCACTTGCCCTCGTGGCCGCGTACCTTGAGCCGATCCGGCAGCGACAGGCCGAACTCGACCAGACGGTGGTCCAGAAAGGGCATCCGCCCTTCCACGCCGAAGCCCATCAGCATGCGGTCCGTCTTGACAAGGAGGTTGTCCGGTAAGGCGGTGACCAAATCCGTGTACTGACGCCGTTGCAGGTCCGACCAGGATGCCGGTGTCTCGCGCCAGGCGCGCAGGAAGGGAGTTCGGTCCGGTTCCGGGGCCGCGCGCAGGGCGGGTGAGAAGAGCCGCCGGTGCCAGCGTCCGGCCCAGTTTCCGCGGGTGCGGAAACCGCCGCTGCGGGGATGGAACATGGACTTGATCCAGCGCTCGGCGGGCGTTGGCCGGTAACGCCGGTAGCCCGCGAAGACCTCGTCGCCACCCTCGCCGGAGAAGACTACCTTGAGCTGGGTCCCGGCCGTCTCGGCCAGAAGCGAGGTCGGGAGGCTCGCATAGTCCCGCATCAGCTCGTCGGCGCACCAGACGCTGTGAGGGATGCGTCGGAACACCCGATCCAATTCCAGCTCCAGCGCAATGTGGTCCAGCCCGAAATGATTGGCGACGCGGGCCGCGCCATCCAGCTCCTGAGCCATGGTGGTGTCGCGGTAGCCCACCGAGAAGCTCTTGATGCGCCCGGCGCCATGGGCATGGAGCATGGCCGCCAGGACCGCCGAGTCCACTCCGCCCGAGAGAAAGAGCCCGAAGGGGACGTCCGAGCGCATGTGCTCCCGCATGGCGGTGGCCATGAGCTCATCGAGCATCTGATGGGCCTCTTCGAGGCCCAGTTCGCGCGGCGCGATATCCAGTGCCGACCAGTATCGGTAGCGCTTCACGCTGAGATCCCGGCCAATCAGGAGCGCCTCGCCCGGCAACACCCGTCTGATGCCGGCGATGAGCGTCTCCTCGCCGCTCGCGAACTGGTTCTGAAGGAACTGGCGCAAGGCACCTGGCGCCACATCGGGTCGCGTCGGCAGGGCCGGGAGCAGGGCCTTGATCTCGGAGGCGAAGGCGATGCGGTCGGGGAGACGGACATAGAAGAGCGGCTTGATCCCGAGCCGGTCACGGCCGAGGATCAAGCGGCCGCTGTGGGCGTCATGCAGCGCGAAGGCATACATGCCGCGCAGTTGGGTCAGGCACTCCAGTCCGTGCACCGCGTAGGCATGCAGGATGGTCTCCGAGTCCGAGTCGGTGCGCGGCCGCCGGCCCCGTGCGCCTAGCAAGGCATTCAGCTCGCGGTAGTTATAGACCTCGCCGTTGGCGACCAGGGCGAGCCGGCCGTCCTCGGAGACCATCGGCTGATGGCCGGTCGCCAGGCCGATGATGGAAAGACGGGTCTGGGCCAGGCCCACCGGACCGGCACAGTGAATGCCGCGGTCGTCGGGACCCCGGTGGGCGAGCCGGAGCGCCATGCGCTCGAGTAGCCGGGTGTCCGGCCGCCGGCCGTCGCGCAGGATCAGGCCGGCTATGCCGCACATGGGCGGCAGGCCTCTAGGGGGGTGGGGCTGCGCATGGTATTTGCCACCGAGGGTTCGGGCCGCGAGTGCTCAGTGGATGTCGCGCAGAACGCGACCCTCTGCTGTGAAGAGGTCGAGTTGGGGTGCCGTGGGGGGGAGCGGATAGACGCGGATGTCGCCGACGGTCGTCTGGACCTGGATCTGATCCCAGGCGTGCGGGACCACCCCGACCACCAGTCGGGTGTCCTTCTCGGTGAAGAGGCCCGAGTGATCGACCCGGAAGGTCAGGACCCCATCCCGGACCTCCAGATCGTCCTTGACCCGGGTGCCCGGCAGCCCGAACCCGCGTCCTTTCAGCAGGATCAGGGCCGAGCGGTCCGGCCACTCGTGCCAGGCGATGGTCACCCTCGCATTGTCGGCGATGAGGCGGAGCTTGCGCGGCGGCGGATCGTAGGCCGCTGGGATTACCTCTTGCGATCGGTTTTCATGCACAGGTGTTGCCAAGAGCACGCCGAGCATCATGGCCGCGGCCACATTTCCATAGCCGATCGCGGTCGCAACCGGATAGCGCAAGGGCCGAGAGACCGCGGGTGTCGTACTGGCAGCCGCCGCTTCCCGTTGCGGGATGCGCAGCACGAAATAATAGAGGCCGAAGGCAAGGCTGTAGACGATCACGGCCGACCAGATGACATCGGACAGATAGTGATCCCCGGCCGTCATGCGTCCGATCCCGAGCAGGGTACCGAGTGCGATGGATCCGAGCAGCGCGAGGGTGGCCAGCCAGGCGCGGCGGCGCAGCCAGATGAGAAAGAAGGCGCTGAGCAGGTAGCCGGCGGAGCTGTGACCACAGGGAAACGACTTGCCCTTCCCGGGCTCGCCCATGACCAGGGGCGGCAGATAGGCCTGTGCACCGCCCAGCTCCACGGTCTGATGCGGACGTGGCCGGCCCCAGTGGTCCTTGAGGATGGCATTGACGACGAGGCCGGGCCCGAGGATGGCGGTGGCGATCAGGAAGAGCGCGTGGATTCGTAGCCTTTTATAACGCGGCCAGAGGGAGCCCGCAGCCAGGACCGCCAGGCTCGCGATCGTAACGAGTCCGACCAGCAGTGGGGCGACCTGATAGAGCAGCAGCCAGAATGGCTGACGGGACTCGAACCAGGGGTCGTCCGCCTCCGGGTGGTAGAAAAGCGACGCCGTGCGCAGATCCAGGTCCGTGAGCCAGAAAGGAAGGGTCCCGGCCAGGGCGAGCAGGATGAGGACGGGGATCTGGGGAAGCCAGTATCGGCGGGTGGCGGCGATGGTCGTCAATTGGAGCCGATTCGAGTCCGAAGATGGGGAGGCGCGATGGTAACCGAAAAGCCGTGTGGTTTTCAGCGAGCGGTGTGGCGCGCAGTGGGGTCGAGCCGGTTCGCGGGGCACTGAGGCGATTTCTGTCAATTCTCATCCCACCTGGCTGGTCTTGACGCCCGCCTTCTGCGTCGCGCCAGCCGTCACATCGCGCAGCGATGCGCCTGCCGACGCTCCTTGAAGGCAGACGCCAATCCGGCGCCATCTGGTATGAGAATTTCCGGCAATCGCCTGAGCTCGAGATCGAGGCGGCCGGATTGGTGCGTCGGCGTGAAGGTGTATAGGGTGTATAGTGAAAGCAGCGGCCGGCGCTCAAATGGGCACAACTCGTTAAAGGAGGACGACTCATGGTCGAATCACTTCAAGACAAGATCAGACGCGCTCTCCCGGAGCTGCTGCGCCAGGACCCAGACTTCCGCGCCGAGGTCCTGGCCTTGACGCGGCAGGCCTATGCAGATCGGGAAGAAACCGAATCGCGTTTCGATCGGCTGCTGAGCGAGCTGAAGCGCGACCGTGAAGAGCAAGTCCGACGATGGGATGAGCAACGCGCCGAGCGCGAGCGTGACCGCTTAGAACAGAATCGCAAGTGGGAGGAGCAAGGGCGCAAGTGGGAGGAGCAAGACCGCAAGTGGGACGAACAGATGCGAGAGAACCGTGCCTTGCTGGAGGAGATCCGGCAGGTGCGCTCACGCCAGGACCAAGCGCTCGGCGCAATGGGTTCGCGCTGGGGGATCGCCTCGGAGCAGAGCTTTCGCGACGCCTTGAAAGGAATCCTCGGGCAGAGCTTCGGTGTCGAAGTCTTCAATGTCAATGAATTCGACGAGACCGGGATGGTCTTCGGCGTGCCGGATCAGGTCGAGATCGACGTCATTATTCAGAACGGAGACGCTATCCTCTGCGAGCTCAAATCATCCATGTCGAAAGGCGACATGTATGTCTTCGACCGCAAGGTCGCCTTCTATCAGGAGCGACATCACCGGCCGGTTCGGCGCAAGCTCGTCATCTCACCCATGGTGCGCGCCAACGCAAGGGCCGTGGCCGAGCGGCTCGGTATCGAGGTCTTCACTTACGCCGAGGACGCAAGGGTCTTGGGCGGCCAGGATGGATCAGAGGATTCGGCGTGACACCGAGCTTCCCGGGCGGCGCGTCCCATACTGGGGTGGTAGTCTGGTGATGGTCGGGCGCGAAGTCCTGCTGGGGATGTTGCCGACGGAGGAGGATGCGACCCTTGTGCTCACGCCATGGGCCAATTGGCTGCCTCGGAATCCGAGTCAATCCCCAATGTTTCGACCTCGAACCCTACCAGACTGCGCCGCTCACGGCTGAACTCGACACCGATCAGATGGATCGGCTGTCCTGCCGCACGATACTTCTCGGCATAGCCGCGCGCCTTGATCTGCTGGAGCGCCCGGTCTTCCGGGGCTGACTCGACCACCTTGAACTCGAACAGCCACACCTGGCCATTGAATCTCAGTGCCAGATCGAGGCGCCCATGGCTGCTGGCGTCTTCTGGCGTGAGATCCAAACCCAGCGCGGCGATGTGGCTGTAGAAGACACTGGCATAGAACCCCTCGTAGCGGGCGATCGGATGGCCGTCGTGCCATTGGTGCGGGATGGCCGCGAACAGACTCTCGACATGCGCGCGCAAGGCCGCGAAATCGCCTGCCACGAGCACATCGTAGAGCCGGCTCTGCGCTCGCTCGGCGCTCATCAGGTCACCCATCAGCCCCTTGAGCAGGGCATCGTTCAACGCGCTCTGTACCTCCAGATTGGGATAGCCGAGCCGATACTCGCGCCGCGCTCCGGTGCGCCGCGACCCCGCGAAGGTCAGATAGCCGGTCTGCCACAACAAGGCCTCCGAGGCTAGGTGGTCGACGTCGAAGGCCGACAGCAATGCCTCCGAGGCATAGAGCTCCGCCAGCTCAGGGGTGAAATAGCCGCGTTCGGTGAGTAGCTCGACGAGAAAGGTCGGCGTGCCGGTCTCGAACCAGAAGGCGCGGAAATCACGCTCGCGAAACAAGAGCAACAGGTCGAAAGGGTTGTAGACTGTCTCGCCGAGCCAGTTATAGCCGTTGTACCATCGACGAATCTCAGCGCGGTTCAGCCCCTCCAGCTCGGGCGCGAAGACCATCTCGACGTCCTGCTCCCGATAGCCGCACAATGCCGAGTAATTGGCGGAGACCGTAATGTCGCGCAGATTGTTCAGTCCCGAGAAGATGCTCACCTTGCCGAACTTGCTCACCCCGGTGATGAAGGCGAAACGCACATGGGCATCCTGGTCCTTGATGACCGAGTAGAGGTTACGCAACCCGTCGCGTAGCGCGCGTGCCGTCTCCGAGTCGGCCAAGTTGTCGAGGATTGGTTTGTCATATTCATCCACCAGTACCACTGCGCGTTGGCCCCTGGTGGCATGGGCCGCCTGGATCAGACGCGCGAAACGGCCGGCCAGGCTGGGGGCCTCGACCTTGACGCCGAGACGCTCGCAATTCTCGTCGAGCAGCTCGCCGATCCTCGCGTCTAGCTCCGAGGGGTGTCGGATTACCCCACCGCCAAAGCTTATCCGGATGACCGGATGACGGACCGACCAATCCCAGTGTGGATGGATCGTGAGCCCGCGAAACAGCGGCTCGTTGCCGGCGAACAGCTCGCCGATCGTGTCGAGCAGCAGCGATTTGCCGAAACGGCGTGGGCGCGACAGAAAATACTGGTTGCCTTCCTCGATCAGCTGACGGATGAAGCCTGTCTTGTCGACGTAGTAATAGTCCTCCTCGCGCATCTTGGTGAAGGTCTGGATACCGATCGGTAGCTTGCGGCGATGCATAGCCGACCTCACGACGCCTCTAGTGAACTTGATCGCTTCGTCAGCACCAAGTAAGATCGCGTCTTACTCTTTGCGATGAACGAGTTTCTACGACATCATGGAAACAACGCGCCTTTCCAGCAAGGGCCAAGTCATACTGCCAAAGGTCATTCGGGAAAACTATCATTGGTCGGCGGGCACCGAGTTCGAGATCGAAGAATGTCCGGACAGCATTGTCTTGCGGCCAAAGAAGCCAGTCCCGACAACGAGGCTCAGCGACGTGGTGGGTTGCGTGGGTTACCGAGGTCGGGCGAAATCCTTGGATGAAATGGAAGAGGCAATCGCCCGTGGAGTGAGCGAACGACATGCTCGCGGTCGATACTAACGTCATCGTGCGGATTGTCACCAACGATGATCCCGAGCAGAGCCCGAGAGCCGTCGCCTTGTTCGAGCGAGAGAAGATTCTCTTGACCAAGACGGTGCTGCTGGAAACGGAGTGGGTGCTCAGGTTCTCCTACAAACTCTCCCGCGAGACCGTCGTGTCTGCTTTGCGCAAAGTGGTCGGCCTGCAACAGGTCGAAGTCGAAAATATAGGGGTTGTCGCCAAGGCGCTCGACTGGCACGAGCAGGGCATGGACTTTGCCGATGCGTTACATCTCGCCAGCAGCACGAGGGCAATACAGTTCGCAACTTTTGATGAGAAACTGGCAAAACTCGCGCAGGGCCTTCAAGCGAAAGAAATTCTGCCGGTTTGAGCGATGCTCTCCACGGATCCGCGTCGAGCGTGTCGATTCGCGGAAGCCCTGGTCTGTCTTTCGCAACTGCCCCGCCGCGCCCGATCATGGTTACGCACTCCGCGCTCGATCGATAGCAAATTGGTGCTGCACGAGGGAAGCCAGTCCTGATCGAGTACCTCGGACGGCGACCAAGAACAGAAGGTGCAAACCCACGTGATGACTCGAATCAGTCCGATCCACACTCGTCCGGCCTTTGAGCGTTTGCGTGATCCTCGATTCGTTTGGGGCTCAATGCTTCTGTGACGACCAGCCAACACAGTCAGTCCAGATTCAATGGGTCTCACCTGTCTGCTGGAAACCGCGCGCTCCGTGAGAAGCGGTACGCCGCCGCGATCACGCTTTACCTGAAGGCCCTGCGGACACGGGTAGGGCTCAGTAGGGTCATCGCGGATAATCTTCGTTTGGCCCAACAGCGTTACCGCCGGCAAAGTAGGTTCAGTCCGCGCCTGCGGGTCGCAGTTTGCGGTTGGAGTTTGGGCCACGATTCTGCTGGCCGCGTTTATACGCTTGCCCAGATCTACCAAACTCTTGCCGAGACCGAGATCATCGGCAGCCTTTTCCCACGTCACGGCGGGCCAGGCCTTTGGATCCCCATCCGCGACACTCGATTGCCTGTTCATACCCTCGTCGTCGAGGATGAAGAGCGCTTCCTCGATCAAGCCATCGAGCTGGTTGCGGGCCATCCCTATGATCTCGTGCATCTCTCCAAGCCGCGCGCATCCAATATCTTCATTGGTATCCTCTATAAGTTGATCTGGGGCGCCAGGGTCATCCTCGACATCGACGACGAAGAGCTTGCTTTCGTCGGGGCGGAGGCGCCGCTCGGTCTCGATGTTTACTGCAACGGCATTGGGCATTTACCACCCCTGAGGGACCTGGATGGTCGGGATTGGACTCGTATTGCCGTCGGACTGGCGACGGCATTCGACGGCGTCACCGTCTCCAGTCCGGCGCTTCGACAGCGCTACGGCGGTCACATGGTGCGTCCGGAGCGGGTGGGCGCCGAGGTGGGGCAGACGGGGCGTCAGGTCTTTCTAGAGACCTTGTCTTTCAAGGCGAATCGGCCGGTTCTCGGGTCGATCGCGGCACAACGAATCCCAGCGCAGACGCGGCTGCAGCCGGCACTGGGGAGGATCCTATTGGAGCATGCCGTCCGCTCGGGGCTGCGCTTTCTGCTCGATGCGGTCAGCCCGGATCACGAGAGGGGGGTTTCGGTCGTCATCCTGACCCGTGACGGTGCGTCCCTTTTGGACCGGCTTCTCCGCACCTTCTTCGCCAACAATTCGCATCACCCGCTCGAGATCATCATCATCGACCATGGTTCCACGGATGGGACCGCCTCTGTCGTCGCCGAGCATCTTGGTGCTTGTCCGGTCTGGCGTATCGACCGCGGTGGCAACTACAGCTTCTCCAATTCATGCAACCTCGGCGCGGCCAAGGCCTTTTACCCTTATTTGCTTTTCCTGAACAATGACATTCTCTATACCGCCGACGTCTTGCCCGCGGCGCTGAGCGCACTGGATGATCCGAGGATCGGAGCAGTGGGTGTGCGACTGGACGACGACCCTGAGGCGTTGCCTCAGGATCAGGAGCCTCGCGTGCAGCATACGGGCGTCGAGTTCGTCTGGCATGAGAGGCGCGGCTATTTCCGCCCAGCGCAGATCCGTCATCCAAGTGTTCGCGCCTATCTGGAGCAAGCCGCCGCGAACCAGGCGACCGCCGGTGGTGACGCCGTGCTCGATCAACGCCAGCCTGCGGTCACGGGCGCCTTCCTGCTGTGTCGCAAGACCGACTTCGAGGCATTGAACGGCTTCCGCGAGGACTATGATTACGGGCTGGAAGACATCGACTTTTGTCTGCGGCTTGGTCGGGATCTAAGCAAGGACTGCTACTGCATCAACAGGATGAGCTTGCAGCATCGAGAAGGGGCCACGCGCAAGCGGGATGACCGTGCTGCCAGCATGAAGAACAATCACCGCATCTTCAAGGCGACTTGGGATCATTACATCCGTGAGCGATTGGTCAAGCCCCGAGCCGTCCAGATCTCGGAGCTTACTCCCAAGCTTCAATCGGAGAATGGGTGTGTGCGTCCTGCGCCTGCCGTCCAACGCCGACCCGCTGCCCTGAATATCCTGTTCGTGCTCTATCACGCCATCGACAGCAACAGCGGGCTCCATGTCCAGCTTCATGCTGCCAGGCTGCTCGACGAGGGTGCCGATTGCCTGTTTGCCGTGCCGGATCAACAGGCGACAAGCGCCGCTTCCCAGATGAACCGGGCGGTGCACTCTGCGATCCTTCGCCCCGCCGGGGCGAGGGGTCGTGGAGAGAGACAAGGGTCGGAGCGAGATGTTGGCGACGTACTCCTTCCAGCCCTCGATAACCGCCTAGGCTACTCTCGTGTTCGACCCTATTCGGCGTTCCTACCGCCCGATGGCCGACTCCCCTTTGCGGACGGTCGTGGTCCGGACATCATCCATGCCTGGACGCCGCGTGAGGTCGTTCGCCGCTTCGTGGAAGAGCTGCGCGGGCGTCAGCCTTGTCCGGTGGTGATCCATCTGGAAGACAACGAGGAGTATCTAACCGAGGTCTCGGTGGGTCGCCCATTCGCCGAGCTGACTCGATTGTCAGCGTCCGAACTGGACAGGCTCATCCCCGCCAACCGCTACCATCCCACCCGTGGTCGCACCTTTCTGGACCAGGCTCAAGGGCTGACACTCATCATCGGGACCCTGGAGCGCTTCAATATCCGAAAGACGCCAACGATGGTTCTGCCGCCACCCGTGGACGAGCGCCTGTTTTACCCGAGACCGTTCAATCGTGCGCTGCGCCATGAGCTGGGCGTTCCGGATGATCATGTCGTGCTGGCCTACACGGGGAACCGACATCGCGGTAACCAAGCCGAGATCGGAGAGCTTTATCAGGCCGTCGAGATGCTGAATCGCCAGGGGTGCCCGACGGTGCTGTTCCGCACAGGTCTGGATGGGAAAGCTCGCAATGGGGCTCTCTCCACCGAAAGCCCGTATGAGAAGAACCTCGGTTGGGTGGAGCGTCAGCGTGTACCTGAGATTCTGGCAGCAGCGGACATGCTGGTCCAGCCGGGTGAGCCAGGTCCTTTTAATGACGAGCGCATTCCTTCCAAACTACCGGAATACTTTGCCATGGGGCGGCCGGTCATCTTGCCGCGCACGAACCTGGGGCTCAGGGTCACGCACGCACAGCATGCCTATGTCGTCGAAAAGGCCGATGCGTCAAGTATTGCGGAGGCGGTAAGGACGATTCGGTCGGATCGCGCGTTGTGGCGCCGATTGAGTGATCAGGGGGTCGAGTTCTACCTGAGCAGATTTGCGCGAGAGCTTATGTCGACGAGCCTAAGCGACTATTATGGCCAGCTGCAGCGCTTGGGCGGCACGGGTCCTTACGCGTCCTCTTCTGGCGAAGTGCTACCGGGGAATTGATCGCCAGGCCGAACAGGTGAAGGAGCCTTGGTGTCGCCAACCGAGAACAAGCGTTGCTTCAGGAATGAGGGAGACAGCGATCTCGCCTGATGAGGCGCTGAAAACTGGCCACGGCATCACCGTCAGTATGTCATGAATCCACGACTTGCGAGCTTGAAAGATCGACATGCCGGAGAGCGCTGTGTTCTTGTCGCCAACGGTCCCTCGCTGAATCGGATGGATCTATCCTTCCTGAGGCGCGAAACCTGTATTGGCATGAACAAGATCTATCTGGGCATCAGGAAGTTCATCTTTTATCCCAGATACTATGTGGCGGTGAATCACAAGGTTGTCAAACAAGCAGCGATTGATATTCGAGCATTGAGCTGCGTTAAATTCATCAGTCAATCAGCTGCGCGAGGCTTGTTCGAAGAAAGCGCGTTGACTTATCTGGTCCGTACCCATCCTTATTACCTCGATCAAGCGGGGATTAAGCGCCCTGGGTTTTGTCGGGATATCGCTCGCGAAGGATTGCACGAGGGCTGGACGGTCACGCATGCTGCACTGCAGATCGCTTACTTTCTCGGATTCGTGGAAGTGGTGATCATCGGCATGGATCATCGTTACGCATATAGCGGAAACCCGAATGAGGCGCACATCCTCGAAGGCGCCGACCCCAACCACTTCAGTCCAGATTATTTCGGCGGTGGACAGGCCTGGGATAATCCGGATCTCGCGCATTCGGAAGAATCCTATCGTCTGGCGAGACAAGAGTATGAGAAAACCGGACGACGGATCATCGACGCGACGCTGGACGGTGCCTGTACCCTGTTCGAAAAGGTTGACTACCGTACTGTCTTTCGGCGATGACGGCTATGGCGGAGGCCAGTATGACCCGCAAGCGTCGAGCGACCGCCTTGATCACTGGCGCAGCCGGCGGTATTGGCCGTGCTTTGGTCACGGCCTTTCACGGTGCGGACTACCATGTCATCGCAACCGATCGAGTTGTTACCCTCCCCGCAGATCTCAATGACATCGACTACTTTCGGGCCGATCTTGCCGAGCTGGTTGCCGATCCGTCCAAAGCCGAACATCTGTTCGATGCGGTTCGGCAGCGGCTGGCGGGAAAGGGGTTGAAAGTCCTCGTCAACAACGCTGCCATTCAAATTTTGGGCGATACCGCAAGCCTGAGCCGCGCCGCTTGGCACGCAACGCTCGATGTGAATCTCCTTGCCCCCTTCTTCCTCGTCCAAGGCCTTCTGCCCGAGCTGGAGTCTGCGTGCGGTTGCGTGCTCAACATCGGCAGTATCCATGCCCGATTGAGCAAGCATCGCTTTGCTGCGTACGCCACCAGCAAGGCGGCCCTCGGTGCGCTGACCCGCGCCTTGGCGCTCGATCTCGGCGGGCGCGTGCGCGTGCTCAACCTGGAGCCTGCCGCCATCGCAACCGAGATGCTCGCCGCTGGTTTCGCCGATGATTCGGGCGGACTCGCCCGACTAGCGGCTTACCATCCCAGCGGGAGCATCGGCGATCCAGCCGATCTGGCACGTTTGGCTCTCGCCCTGGCTGAAATCGATAGCCCCTTCCTCACCGGCACCAGCATCGGCTTCGATGGAGGTATTGCCGGTTGTCTACACGATCCCGGTTGAGGGCTTGCGTGTTTCGGCGTTGGTCATGAGTTGGGCCACTGCCGTGGGAGCGCCGCCCTCGGTGCGATGCGGCGCCTTGTCGCGGCGAGGGCGGCGCTCCCACCGAGAGAGCCGCTGGCCCGAGTGATGATCAAGGCCCGTGTTTCCGACAACACGCGGTACTCATTCATCCAATGAACGTACGGGGTGTCCGTGCAAGGTGTTATTGGTTTGCGAACTCCTCATCTCATAAGGGATACTGTATGCCAGCGGACAACGATTGAGACCTGCCAGCCGTATTGCTCATGGACGCTTTCCCGACTCCTTCATCGAGGTTCGATAAAGCCAGGAAACACGAGCGTCAGTTCGTTGAATCAGGCACTGGCGCAGTTGCCGCCGAGTCCGCCGCGGATCCGCCCATCATTGGCACCACCCGCGTCCCGGTCCAGATGCTCGGCCAGTCGGGTTGCAGGCTGAGCTTCCCAGGCGCGACGCTTTACCTGGATCCTTACCTGTCCAACTCGGTGCAAGAGCTCGACGCACCCGACCTGGTACGGCAGGTACCCATCCCCGTTCTCCCGGGGCAGGTCGCAGATGCCGACTGGGTTCTGCTGACCCATTCCCACATCGACCACTGCGATCCGCACACGATCCCCAAGCTGGCTGGCGCCTCGCCCCAGGCCTGCTTCCTTGCACCCCAACCCGTGGCGGATATCCTTGCTAGTTGGGGTATCGTCCAAAACCGCATCCAGGTCGCCGTGGAGCACTGGACCGAGCTCGCGCCGGGACTGCGCGCGCATGCCATCCCGGCTGCCCATCCAGAGATCGAGTGCGACGCACAAGGTCGTCTCAGCGCCGTCGGATACCTGCTCGAGCATGCTGACCAGCGAATCTATTTGGCTGGCGACACCTTCGTTCGGCAAGAGATCATTGACGCGCTGCGACGCCACAGCTCGGTGCACACGGCCTTTTTGCCAGTCAACGAGCACAACTTTTTTCGCGGCAAACGCGGCATCATCGGCAACATGAGCGTGCGCGAGGCCTTTGGCTTTGCCCGAGAAATCGGCGCCAGGCAGGTCGTTGCTGTGCACTGGGACATGTTTGCTGCCAACGAGACCACCCCGGACGAGATCCGCGCGGTCTACCGTCGCCAGCAGCCGGACTTCGGCCTGCTGCTCTCGCCGAGCAGCATCAACCTGGCAGAGGCGCGCCTCAGCATCGTCATCCGCACGCTCAACGAGGCGAAACATTTAGACCGGCTGCTCACAGCCATCGCTGATCAGCGGGTCCCAGGCCTAGGACACGAGGTCATCATCGTCGACTCGGGATCCACCGACGGAACGCTCGAGATCGCCGAGCGCCACGGCTGCCGCATCTTGCACATCCGTCGCGAGGAATTCTCCTTTGGCCGTTCGCTCAACCTCGGCTGCCAGGCCGCGCGCGGTGACATCCTGGTTATCACGAGCGGTCACTGCGTCCCGACCGACGCTCACTGGCTTCAGCGCCTCTGCCAGCCGCTGCTGGACAACGAGGCTGGCTACAGCTTCGGCCGCCAGCTCGGCGGCGAGGACAGCCATTTCAGCGAGCAGCGGATCTTCGCCAAATACTTCCCTGAGCAGGACTGCAACGGCCAGAAGGAGTTCTTCTGCAATAACGCCAACGCCGCCCTGCGCTACAGTGACTGGGAGCGCTTGCGCTTCAGCGAAGAATTGACTGGCCTGGAGGACATGGAACTCGCCCAGCGCCTCGTGCGTGAGGGCGGCAGGGTCGTCTACGTGCCGGACGCCGCTGTCTATCACTACCATCAGGAGACCTGGTCACAGATCCGGCGCCGTTTCGAGCGCGAGGCCATTGCTTTGCAGCGTATCATGCCGCAGGTGCACGTCGGTCCGTTCGACCTCGCCCGCTATATCGCCACCAGCGTCGTCAAAGACTGGCGTAGCGCCAAACGCGCTGGCGCCCTCGGCCGCCATGCCATGGACATCCTACGATATCGTTGGCATCAGTACCTTGGCGTCTACAATGGCAACCATCAGCACCGCAAGCTCTCGCATGCTGAAAAAGAAAAGTACTTCTTCCCGGAATGACCATCGTGACCGCAACTCGAGCCAAACCCCGCATCGTTGCATTGCTGCCCATGAAGGCGCACAGCGCCCGCGTCAGCGGTAAGAACTTCCGTGACTTCTGCGGCAAGCCCCTTTTTCGCTGGATCCTCGAGACGCTGCTAAGCATCGAAGATGTCGACCAGGTCGTCATTAATACCGATGCCCGCGATATCCTCGCCGCGCACGGCTTGGTCGACACCGACCGCGTCCTCATCCGCGACCGCAAGCCCGAGATCTGCGGTGATTTCGTGTCCATGAACCTGGTCCTGGCCGACGACGTGGCCAACGTCGACGCCGACGTCTATCTCATGACACACACCACCAACCCCTTCATGAAGGCCGAAGCCGTGCGCGGCGCGCTGACCGCCTTCCGCGAGGCCCAGGCCGCGGGCCGCGCCGACTCGCTCTTCACCGTCAACAAATTCCAAACGCGCTTCTACCGCGCCGACGGTTCCCCGGTGAACCACGACCCGAACAACCTCATCCCCACCCAGGAGCTGGAACCCTGGTTCGAGGAGAACTCCAACCTCTACATCTTCACCCGCGACAGCTTTGCCCAGACCCAGGCCCGTATCGGCAAGCAGCCCATGATGTACGAGAGCGCCAAATTCGAATCCATCGACATCGATACCCCGGCCGACTGGGACTTTGCCGTGCTGGCCGCCCGTCATCTGCTCGAGCAGACCTAGGGACCATGCCCAAGCTCTGATGACTATTTTGGCTTGATTCTGACGTTCTATTCGAACGAACATGAGCCAGTGCATGTTCACGGCAAATGTCAGGGACGAGAAGCAAGAGCGGAATTCACCATCCTCAATGGCTTTGTATCCGAAATACGCTATGGCAGTGCGGTGGGTCGCCCGCCATTGACGCCGAGCGAAATGCGACTATTCCGCGAAATCGTCGTCGCTCGCGCCGATGAGATTGTCATGAAATGGATCGACTATTTTGTGATGCACAAAACGATTGTGGCAGAACAAATCACGCGGAGGCTCAAATGATGCCGGAAGTAGTCAATATCCTGAAGGCTGAAATCGACGGTGACTATCGATTACATCTGGCCTTCGATGATGGCAAACAGCAAACCATCGATTTTTATCCGTTTCTAGCCCGCGCTGTGCATCCCGACATTCGTGCTTATCTCGACCCCGGGCGGTTTTCTGAATTCGCCATTCAGAATGGCGAGCTGGTCTGGGGCGACTATGAGCTTTGTTTCCCGATGGCTGATCTCTACCATAATAGGATCCTCGGTTATTTACCGGTGGAGCAGGTCGCGTAATTCAACGCTCCTGATTGCCTGACCAGTCGAGACGATTTCGATCAATAACAAACAGTGAAAAGCCGATGAATGTCCTAGTGACCTGCCCCCCGATGTTGGGGATGATCGATAGCTTCAAAAGCCTGTTCGAGAAGCATTGTCTGAGCGTAACCGCACCCAAGGTGGTGCAGACGCTGTCGGTCGAGGAGCTGATCGAACTGGTCCCCGCGCATGACGGCTGGATCATCGGCGACGATCCCGCCACCCGCGCGGTCTTCGCCGCCGGCAAGGCAG
>JANQGF010000171.1 GCA_028277465.1 Chromatiaceae bacterium | reverse complement strand
CCCTTGGCAATAGAGTGAGCTATTCCCGGCGGGCGGTGCCTAGCCTTGGCGCCTTTGGGGGGCTCTGAGCATGCAAAATAAGGCGAAACGGGGTACTAGATTAAACCAAATGGAGCGAAATCCAAGCCGGGCCGACGAAAACGCGAACGCCCCCGACTCTACAAGCGGGGGCGTCCCTCGGCGATGGTACAAGGCCTCATGCCCGGTGTGATCGAGATGCGACAGGCATCGACGCCTGTTGGTCGGCCGTCGTGCCCGCACCTGGCCGGGCGATCAGCGGCCTTTCATCTTCCGCAGCTTCTCGATCGCGCGCAGCTGCGCGACTGCCTCGGCCAGCTCGGCCTGGGCCTTGGCATACTCGAACTCGGCGGTGTGCCCGGCGAGCGCCTCTTCGGCACGGCGTTTGGCGTCCGTGGCCGCGGCCTCGTCCAAATCGTGCGCACGGATGGCCGTGTCTGCCAACACCGTGACCACGTTCGGCTGGACCTCGAGCATGCCACCAGAGACATAGAAATGCTCCTGCTCGCCCCGCTCGTTCTCCACGCGCACGTCGCCCGCCCGCAAGCGGCTGATGAAGGCGGTGTGACGCGGGGCGATACCGACCTCGCCCATCTCAGCGGTCGCGTACACCATGGTCGCCGTGCCCGAGTGGATTGCACCCTCCGCACTGACGATATCGACGTGGATTGTCATTGCCACGGGAAACCCCCTCAGCTCGCCATCTTTTCCGCTTTCGCCACGGCCTCGTCGATGCCGCCCACCATGTAGAAGGCCTGCTCGGGCAGGTGATCATACTCGCCCTCGACGATCGCCTTGAAGTCCTTGATGGTGTCCTTGACCGAGACGAACTTGCCCGGCGAGCCAGTGAAGACCTCGGCGACGAAGAAGGGCTGGGACAGGAAACGCTGCACCTTGCGCGCCCGGGCGACGGTGAGCTTGTCCTCCTCCGAGAGCTCGTCCATACCGAGGATCGCGATGATGTCCTTGAGCTCCTTGTAGCGCTGGAGTGTTCCCTGAACGGCACGGGCGGTCTCATAGTGCTCCAGACCCACCACATTGGGGTCGAGGATCCGACTGGTGGAGTCCAGAGGATCCACGGCGGGGTAGATCCCGAGCTCCGCAATCTGGCGCGAGAGTACCAGGGTGGCATCCAGGTGCGCGAAGGTGGTTGCCGGAGAGGGATCGGTCAGGTCGTCCGCCGGAACGTACACAGCCTGGAAAGAGGTAATGGAGCCCGTCCGCGTCGAGGTGATCCGCTCCTGCAAGGCACCCATCTCGGAGGCCAGGGTCGGCTGATAGCCCACCGCCGAGGGCATACGGCCCAGGAGCGCCGAGACCTCGGTGCCGGCCAGGGTATAGCGATAGATGTTGTCGATGAACATCAGCACGTCGCGGCCTTCGTCGCGGAAGTACTCGGACATGGTCAGACCGGTGAGCGCCACGCGCAGACGGTTGCCAGGTGGCTCGTTCATCTGCCCATAGACCAGGGCCACCTTGTCCAGCACGTTCGACTCCTTCATCTCGTGATAGAAGTCGTTGCCCTCGCGGGTTCGCTCTCCGACGCCTGCGAACACCGAGTAGCCGGAGTGCTCCACCGCGATGTTGCGGATCAGCTCCATCAGGGTCACGGTCTTGCCCACGCCCGCGCCACCGAAGAGCCCGACCTTGCCACCTTTGGCGATCGGCATGATGAGATCGATGACCTTGATCCCGGTCTCCAGGATCTCGGTGGAGGCGGCCTGCTCCTCGAGCTTGGGGGCCGGGCGGTGGATCGACCAGCGATCCTCGCTCTGCACCTCGCCCTGTTCGTCGATGGCGTTGCCCAGGACATCCATGATGCGACCCAGGGTCGCCTGTCCGACCGGCACCTGGATGGGTGTACCCGTCGCCTTGACATCCACACCGCGCTGTAGACCGTCGGTCGAGCCCATCGCAATGGTCCGCACTACACCGTCACCGAGTTGCTGCTGCACCTCGAGCGTCAGACCCGTCGAGTCGATCTTCAGGGCGTCATAGACCTTGGGCATCTCGCCGCGCGGGAACTGAACGTCCACGACGGCGCCGATGATTTCCACCACGTTACCGGAGCTCATAGTCTTTTCCTCTTGCCTTGCGGCGTCTAGCGATTCTGTCTGTTTCCGGGCGGCCCGGAGACTGCCGGCGGTGGTCAGACCGCGGCGGCCCCGCCCACGATCTCGGAGATCTCCTGGGTGATCGCGGCTTGGCGTGCCTTGTTGTAGACGAGCTGCAGCTCGCTGATCAGGTTACCGGCATTGTCCGTGGCCGCCTTCATCGCGACCATGCGGGCGGCCTGCTCGCAGGCGCCATTCTCGACCACCGCCTGATAGACGAGCGATTCGATATAGCGGGTGAGCAGGGCATCCAGGACCGAGCGTGCATCCGGCTCGTAGATGTAGTCCCAGTGGTAAGGCATGGACTCGACCTTGGCGCCGGTGATGGGGACCAGCTGACGAATCACGGGGCGCTGGGTCATGGTATTGACGAACTCATTGCTCGCCACATAGATCGCATCGATGGCGTTCGATTCGAAGGCGTCGAGCATGACCTTGACCGTCCCGATCAGGTCCTCGATGTGCGGTCGGTCACCCAGATGCGTCGCCTGACCGATCACCTCGCCACCGAAGCGCTTGAAGAAGCCGAGCGACTTGGAGCCGATGGTGCAGAAGACGGGCTCGATCCCCGCGGCCTTCTGTTCCTTGATCTCGGCAACCAGACGCCGGAACAGGTTGCTGTTCAGACCGCCGCACAGACCGCGGTCAGAGGAGACGACGATGTAGCCGATGCGCTTGCGCTCGCGCTCCACCGCCATGAAGGAGTGGCGGTACTCGGGGGTGGCCTGGGCCAGGTGATTGATGACCTGGAGCATCTTCTCCGCGTAAGGCCGGGAAGCGGACATGCGATCCTGGGCCTTGCGCATCTTCGAAGCCGCGACCATCTGCATGGCCTTGGTGATCTTCTGCGTGCTCTTGATGCTCGCGATCTTGGTGCGGATTTCTTTGGCGCCTGCCATTTCTTAGCTCCCAGCCTCCAGCGATCGGCCGCCCGCGCGTTCGATTGGGGCGAGTGGGCGCGCCCCAACGCTCGGCCTGAGAGTCGTTGGGGCTCGCTCTTCACCCCAACCGACGGCGGCTGGATGTGGTGGAGGTTCGATACTTGTCAAAACACGCCGGGCCGCGCCCCGCTGGGGGTCGGCGGCCGCTTACCAGGTATTGTTCGCCTTGAATTCCTGGATCGCCGCGTGAAGCTCCTTCTGGATCTCGTCCGTGTAGGCCCCCGAGACGTCGATCTTCGCCAGCAGGTCGGCCTGGGCGGACTTCAGATAGCTCTGCAATGCCTGCTCGAAGTCCACGACCTTCTTGACGTCCACGTCGTCCAGATAGCCTTCATTGGCCGCGAACAGGGAGACGGCCATCTGACCGACACTCATAGGCGAGTATTGCGGCTGTTTCATCAACTCGGTAACGCGCTCACCCCGCTCCAACTGCTTGCGAGTCGCCTCGTCCAGGTCGGATGCGAACTGCGAGAAGGCCGCCAGCTCGCGGTACTGGGCCAAGGCCAGGCGGATACCGCCACCGAGCTTCTTGATGACCTTGGTCTGGGCCGCACCACCGACACGCGAGACCGAGAGACCCGCATTGATGGCCGGGCGGATACCTGCGTTGAAGAGGTCGGTCTCCAGGAAGATCTGACCGTCGGTGATGGAGATCACGTTGGTCGGCACGAAGGCGGACACGTCGCCGGCCTGGGTCTCGATGATGGGCAGCGCGGTCAGGGAGCCGGTCTGACCGGTCACAGCACCATTGGTCAGCTTCTCCACATGGTCCGCGTTCACACGTGCGGCACGCTCCAACAAGCGCGAGTGGAGATAGAAGACATCGCCCGGGTAGGCCTCGCGACCCGGCGGGCGGCGCAGCAAGAGCGACACCTGGCGGTAGGCCCAGGCCTGCTTGGTCAGATCATCGTAGACGATCAGTGCATCCTCACCCTTGTCGCGGAAGTACTCGCCCATCGAGCAACCCGCGTAAGGTGCGATGAACTGCATGGCGGCGGACTCGGCCGCAGCGGCAGCCACGACGATGGTGTGCTCCATGGCGCCATGCTCTTCGAGCTTGCGCACGATGGCCGCGATCGAGGAGTTCTTCTGCCCCACGGCCACATAGATACACTTAATGCCGGTCCCTTTCTGGTTGATGATGGCGTCGATGGCGACAGCGGTCTTGCCGGTCTGGCGGTCGCCGATGATCAGCTCGCGCTGACCGCGGCCGATCGGCACCATGGAATCGATGGCCTTCAAGCCGGTCTGGACCGGCTGGTCGACCGATTGACGCGCGATCACGCCGGGCGCGACCTTTTCGATCGGCGAGGTCGCGGACGCCTCGACCGGCCCCTTGCCATCGATCGGGTTGCCCAGCGAGTCGACCACGCGGCCGAGGAGCCCTTCCCCGACCGGGACCTCCAGAACACGCCCGGTACAACGAACCCAGTCACCCTCGGAGAGGTGGGTGTAATCACCCAAGACGACCGCACCCACCGAGTCGCGCTCGAGATTCAAGGCCAGACCGTAGGAGTTGCCGGGGAACTCCAGCATCTCGTAGTACTTGGCGTCGGAGAGACCATGGATCCGGACGATGCCGTCGGTCAGGCTGACGACGGTTCCTTCGGTCCGGGCCTCGGTCTGGAGGTCGAACTGCTCGATCTTCTGTTTGATGAGATCGCTGATCTCGGATGGATTCAATTGCATGGCGGTATCCAAATTCAGAGTTGCAATGCGTGGGCCAGTTGCGTGATCTTGCCGCGAACCGAGTCGTCGATCACCAGGTCGCCGGCGCGAATCTCGATCCCGCCGATCAGGGCGCTGTCCGTCTCGACCTCCAGGTCCACCTGACCACCAAAGCGGCGCGCCAGCGCCGCCGCGAGGCTTTCCTGCTGGTCAGGGCCGACCTCGAACGCGCTGCGAATCAGCACATGGCGGACCCCCTGATCACTGACGCGACTCACCTCGAACAGCCGGGCGATCTCGGGGATGGCCGCCAAGCGAGCGTTCTGTGCCAACAGACGCAGGAGATTGGCGGTCTCGGGCAAGAGACGGTCCGCGCAGACCTCGAGGATGATGTCGCGGACGCGCTCGCGCGGCACCGTCGGATTACCGATCTGGGCAGCCAACTGGGGGTCGGCCGTCACCGCAGCCAATAACGCCAGCGAATCGGACCAAGCGTCGAGTTGCCCGGTCTCCCTCGCGCGCGCGAACGCGGCCTCGGCGTAAGGCCGCGCGATGGTGGTGATGTCTCCGGCCATGTGGGCTCCCTAGAGCTGCTTGGCGAAATCCTCGACGATCGCCTGATGGGCGTCGGCGTTGATCTCGCGTTGAAGGATCTTCTCGGCGGCCGTCATGGCGAGGACGGTCACCCGCTCACGCAGCTCCTCACGCGCACGGTTGGTCTCACGGTCGATCTCCGCCTGAGCCGCGGCGACCAGCCGGCTCCCTTCGTCACGCGCATCGGTCTTGGCCTCCTCGAGGATCTCGGTCGCGCGTTTCTGCGCCTGCCCAATGATGTCGGCCGCCTTCGTCTTGGCCTCCTTCATCAGCTCCAGCGCACGCTGCTCGCCGAGCGCCTTCTCCTGATGACCGCGCTCGGCCGCGGCCAATCCCTCGGCGATCTTGGCCTTGCGGTCAGCCAGCGCCTTGACGATGGGTGGCCAGATGAACTTCATGCAGAACCAAACGAACACCGCGAAGGTGATCATCTGGGCAAACAGAGTCAGATTGATATTCATGGCGTTGCCTCGTGCCCTATGCCTCGATCCCCGTCTGGCTGGTCGAGGCGCGTCCTCTCGACCCCGACGGAAGCTGGAGAGCGCCTCAGGCGGCGAACATCAGATACAGACCCATGGCGATCGCGATGACGGGGAGCGCGTCGACCAGACCCATGACGATGAAGAACTGGGTGCGCAGCATGGGGATCAGCTCGGGCTGACGCGCGGCGCCTTCCAGGAAGCGACCGCCCAGGACACCGATACCCACGCCCGCGCCGACCGCGCCAAGGCCGAGCATGAGGCCAGCGCCGATGAATTTGATGGCTGCTGCAAATGCTTGTGCGACTTCGAGTTCCATGAGTTCCCCCAGGTTAGGAGTTGTGATTGATAAAGTCGGTTGTTGGAGTCGATTGATTCGGAACGACCAACGCAGGTGACGCCGAATCGCTCAGTGATGCTCCTGGTGAGCCATGTCGAGATAGACGATGGTCAGCACCATGAAGATGAACGCTTGAAGCGTGATGATTAGGACATGGAAGACGGCCCAGACGAATTGAAGAACCCCAGCCGTCCCAGCAAGCAGGATCCCGCCGCCGTACAGGAGGGCGATCAGGATGAAGATCATTTCGCCGGCGTACATGTTGCCGAATAGACGCAAGGCCAATGAGACCGGTTTCGACAGCAGACTGATTCCCTCGAGGATCAGATTGGCGGGCATGCCCCACTTACCGAATGGCTGAAGCGTCAGCTCGCCGAGAAAACCGCCCACGCCCTTCATCTTGACGCTGTAATAGAGCACCAGGATAAAGACCATGAGCGCCATCCCGAAGGTGGCATTGGGATCCGTGGTCGGCACCACCTTCAGATAGACGTGATGCGGGTCGGCACCGAAAACGGCCATGAGCTGCACGAAGAGATGCGGGATGAGGTCGACCGGAATGAGATCCATGAAGTTCATGAGGAACACCCAGACGAAGATGGTCAGCGCCAAGGGCGCGACCATGGCGTTCCTGCCACTGAATGAACCACGGACGTTCTCCTCGACGAAATCGACAATCCATTCGACGAAGTTCTGTGCTGCACCTGGTACACCAGCCGTCACGCGCTCAGCAACCCCTTTGAAAAGCCGAGCAAAAAGCCACCCAAGCAGGATCGAGAAGAAGAGCGTGTCGACATTGATCGCCCAGAATCCCATTGCGGCGGCGTCGGCACTGGAATGGGCGAAGCCCAACCCGTGTTCGGGATGGAAACCCAAGGTGAGGTTGGTGAGATGGTGCTGGATGTATTCCTGCGAGGTCAGGGTTTCAGAAGAAGCCATCGATCATCTCTCTCACTTCTGGTTCAGTTACCGAATTGGGCAGCAATCAGGGTTGGGACCACCTGGACCAGGAAATAGGCACCAAGCAATACCGGTATCTCGATATCATCGAGCGTTGCATAGGCAACGGCGAACAAACCGAGGACCAACGCGATCTTTGCGGTCTCAGCGCCGTAAAAACGCAAAACCAAGCGCGCGGGCTCTTGGGCGCGATAATCGCGAAAGACCCAGGCCGCGAGCAAGGCATTAGCCAGCAGGCAGGTTCCGGCCCCAACGAGGACCGAAAGCGCAACTGAAACGCCGAACGGCGAAGCCATTACCAGTGCGCCAAAGCCGAAGATCACCTGGAACTTCAATATCCGTTTGGCCTGGGGCGCGTCCGGCGGTTGCATCAGATCGTCGTGAGTGGGGTGAACGCGTCGCTCACCGAGCGCGCAGTATAAGGGGTCACCAATAAAGGGTCAACGCGGTCCCCGAAAATCGACGTGCTCATGGACGCGATGGTGAGCCGAGCGATGACAACTCACTGGATGTGCGCGAGGATGCCGTCGAGCTCATCCAAGTTATTGTAGGCAATCACCAGCTTGCCCCCACCCCGACTGCCATGCTGGATCGACACCCGCGCGCCCAACCGGTCGGTCAGGTCGTTCTGCAGTCGACGGATGTTCGGATCCAGCTCGGCGTCCCGCTCTGGCCGCTCGCGCGCCTCGTCGGCCTGCTGCAGACGCCGGACCAAGCGCTCGGTCTCACGCACCGACAGCCCAGCCGCAACCACCTGCGCGGCTGCCTTGCTCTGCGTGGCCCCCTTGAGGCCGAGCAAGGCGCGGGCATGGCCCATTTCGAGGCGTGATTCTTCCAGATAAGCCTTGACATCCGGGTTGAGGTCCAGAAGCCGCAGCAGATTGGTCACCATGGCACGCGACTTACCGATCGCCTCGGCGATCTGCTGGTGAGTCAGATCGAACTCTTCGAGCAGCCGCTCCAACGCCGAGGCCTCTTCGAGCGGATTGAGGTCGGCCCGCTGGATGTTCTCGATCAGCCCGATCGCCACCGCGGTCGACTCGTCGACGTCACGGACCACCACCGGGATCTCGGCCAGCCCGGCCTGCTGGCAGGCGCGCCAACGGCGCTCACCGGCGACGATCTCATAGGATTGTTGGTCGCCGGGCGGCCCGGCCAGGGGGCGGACCACGATCGGCTGAATCAGCCCCTGGGCAAGGATGGAGTCGGCCAATTCGCGCAATGCATCCGGGTCGAAGCCGCGCCGCGGTTGGTAGCGACCACGCTGGATGCGCTCCAAAGGCAGCTTGGTGACCTGCTCGCTGCCCGTATCGGCCGCCGAGCGGGTCGACGCAGGGTCTTCGCCGACCCCGGTGCCCAGCGAGGCGCGCCCGGCGCCCAAGAGGGCATCCAGACCACGGCCCAAACCCTTCTTCTTGGGCGACTGTTTCTGGTCGGTATCCATGGGGACTCGGTTCAGGCGGCGTGCAGGCGCTTGTCCTGGCGCCGCACGACCTCGCTGGCCAGCGCCAAATAGGACACGGCGCCCTTGGATAGGGGGTCATAGATGAGGGCTGGCTGGCCGTGACTCGGGGCCTCCGCCAGACGCACGTTGCGAGGAATGATGGTCCGGTAGACCTGATCCTTGAAGTGGGTGATGAGCTGGGTGGAGACTTGATTCGCCAGGTTGTTCCTCGGGTCGTGCATGGTGCGCAGGATACCCTCGATCCGCAGCGACTCATTTCGGTTCGCGCGGATCTGCTCGATGGTGTCGAGCAAGGAGGAGAGGCCCTCCAGGGCATAGTACTCGCACTGGATCGGGATCAGGACCCCCTGAGCCGCGACCAGGGCGTTGACCGTCAGCATGTTGAGCGAGGGTGGGCAATCGATGATGACCAGCTCGTAGGCCGCGGCCACGCTCGCCAGCACCTTGGTCAATCTGCGCTCGCGGTCGGCCGAATCGATCAGGCCGATCTCCGCGGCCGTCAAGTCCGCGTTGGACGGCAGCAGGTCGAAGCCGGGCGACGGATCCGTCACCCGCTGAAGACAGTCCGCGACCGGGATGTCGGTGAGCAGCAGGTCGCAGGTCGTGTAATCCAATGCATGCTTGTCGATCCCGCAGCCCATGGTCGCATTGCCCTGGGGATCCAGATCGACGAGCAGCACGCGATGCTTCATGGACGCGAGTGAGGCGGCCAGATTGACCGCCGTGGTGGTCTTGCCGACTCCGCCTTTCTGATTGGCGATGGCGATGATGTTGACCATGGTCGGCTCAATCACTCCGGATTTCGATCAAATGACGCGGAACATCGAGGAAGGGCACGATCAGCTTGTGGATCAGGGGCGCCGCGGAGGGCATCGCTACGCCTGCCAGGACCTGACCTGGATGGCGACCCTGCATCAGGAGCAGCCGACCCGAGCGCGCGAGCAACTCACCCTTCACGGCACCCAATATCTCCGCGGGCGCGACCGCGCGACTCATTATGGTACTGAATTTTCGCCCCGGTCGGTATGTCTCGATGCGCGCCTGAACGGGCTCCACATTCTGTAGCCCGAGCTCCAGCGCGGCCTGGCGCACGAAACGCACCTTCTTGCCCTTGCTGTCCAACAGGTAGAAGCGGCGCTCCGGCTCCAGGATGGCCAAGGGCAGACCCGGAAGACCGGCCCCGGTTCCGATGTCCAGGAGATGGTCGCCGAAGAGAAAGGGTTGGATCGCAAGACTGTCGAGCAGGTGTCTGGCCACCATCTCCAGCGGGTCCCGGACCGCAGTGAGATTGTAGGCCCGGTTCCAACGCGCGAGGAGCGCGAGAAATCGGAGCAGCCGGGCCAGCTGGTCCGGGGTCGTCGCCAACCCGAGCTCGTGGATGCCTCGAGCCAGACGCCGTTCGAGCGCCTGGCGCAAGCGCGCATCCAGTTCAGCGCGCAATCCCCTCAACCCTGTGCCGAGTGGCGCTTGAGATGGATCAGGAGCAGCGAGACCGCCGCCGGGGTCACACCAGGGATGCGCGCCGCCTGACCCACGGTGACGGGTCGGACCCGGTTGAACTTCTCTCGCACCTCCACGGAGAGACCCCGCACCTGATCGAAGTCGAACCCTTCTGGCAGTTCCTTGGCCTCCTGCTCGCGCTGGCGGTCGATCTCCGCTCGCTGCCGCGCGATATAACCGTCATAACGCGCCTGGATCTCCAGCTGCTCCTTGACCTCCGCCGGCAAGGGTCGTGGCGGCTGGCCAGCCAGCGCCTCGAGGCCCCGATAACCCACATTGGGTCGGGCGAGCAGCTCCAGCGCCCGCGTGTCACGCCGCAGCGGCTCGCCGAGCACCCTGGCCGCGAGGCCCTGGTCGATGGTCTCGGGCCTGATCCGGGTCTCGCGCAGACGCTGGCGCTCGCGCTCGATGGCCTCGCGTTTGCTCTCGAAGCGCCGCCATCGGTCGTCACCGACCAGGCCCAGCCGCCGGCCCGTCTCGGTCAGGCGCAGATCGGCATTGTCTTCGCGAAGCATGAGCCGGTACTCAGCGCGGCTGGTGAACATGCGGTAGGGTTCGTTGGTCCCAAGGGTCACCAGGTCGTCGACCATCACGCCGAGGTAGGCCTCGTCGCGGCGCGGGTGCCAGGGCGCTTGACCCCGGACGTAACGGGCGGCGTTCAAGCCTGCCAACAGACCCTGGGCGGCGGCCTCTTCGTAGCCGGTGGTGCCATTGATCTGACCGGCGAAGAAGAGCCCATCGAGATGACGGGTCTCGAGGGACGGCCTCAGATCGCGCGGATCGAAGAAGTCGTACTCGATCGCATAACCGGGTCGGGTGAGACGGGCGTGCTCGAAGCCCCGGATGGAGCGGACCAATGACTCCTGAACGTCGTAGGGCAGACTGGTCGAGATCCCGTTCGGATAGACTTCGTGCGTCTCCAGGCCTTCCGGCTCGACGAAGATCTGGTGGGACGCCTTGCCAGCAAAGCGTACGATCTTGTCTTCGATGGAGGGGCAGTAGCGGGGACCGACACCTTCGATCACTCCCTGGTAGAGCGGCGAGCGCGCGAGACCGGAGCGAATGATGTCGTGGGTCCGCTCATTGGTGTGAGCGATATGGCAGCTGACTTGGCGCGGATGGTCTTGGGCGCTGCCCAGGAAGGAGAAGCAGGGCACCGGATCGTCGCCCGGTTGCTCGGCGAGAAGATCATGGTCGATGGAGCGCCCATCGATGCGCGGCGGTGTCCCGGTCTTGAGTCGTTCGACCCCAAAGGTCATCTCGCGCAGGCGCTGCGAGAGCCGATTGGACGCTGGATCTCCAGCCCGGCCGCCCTCATAGTTCGACAGGCCGATATGGATGCGACCGCCCAGAAAGGTACCGACCGTGAGGACCACCGCCTGCGCCTCGAAGCAGAGCCCCATCTGGGTCCGGACGCCCGTCACCCGGCCCTGTTCGACGATGAGATCCTCGACCGTCTGCTGAAACAGGGCCAGACTGGACTGCCGCTCGACCGCCGCGCGCACCGCTGCCTTGTAGAGCAGCCGATCGGCCTGGGCGCGGGTGGCACGCACGGCGGGCCCCTTGCTCGCGTTGAGAATGCGGAACTGGATCCCTGCGCGGTCCGCGGCGCGGGCCATGAGACCGCCCAATGCATCGATCTCCTTGACCAGGTGACCCTTGCCGATCCCCCCGATCGCGGGGTTGCAGCTCATCTGACCGAGTGTCTCGATATTCTGCGTCAGCAGGAGTGTGTGCGCCCCGCACCGAGCCGCCGCCAGCGCCGCCTCGGTGCCCGCATGCCCGCCGCCGACCACCACAACATCATACCGATCGCTTGCAAACATGATTCTTCGGAGGCCCATCCCATGAAACGCTTTAGTCTACCTCAGAGCGGGTCATTGAAAAGGCTTGAAAAGCGAGCCTTTTTCGCGGCGCGGCCCGGTCGTCGAGCGACCCTGGGAGCGCCCGTTCGATGAGCCTGCCCCAGCGCGACACGCAACAGCACCCCAGCCTGCCCGAGGCGATCCTCGAGAGCGCTCGCAGCGTGATCCTGGGCAAGGATCGCGAACTGCGGCTCGCCTTGGCCTGTCTGCTGGCCCGCGGTCACCTGCTGATCGAGGATCTCCCGGGCGTGGGCAAGACGACGCTCGCTCATCTGCTTGCACGCCTCTTGGGCCTGGACTATGCGCGCATCCAGTTCACCAGTGATCTGCTTCCGGCCGACGTGATCGGCGTGTCCATCTACGATCGGGCGGCAGAGGGCTTCCGTTTTCATCCGGGGCCGATCTTCTCCCAGCTGGTCCTGGCCGACGAGATCAATCGTGCCACACCCAAGGCCCAGAGCGCCCTCTTGGAGGCCATGGAGGAGCGCCAAGTGACGGTGGAAGGCGAGACCCGCGCCCTGCCAGATCCCTTCTTCGTCATCGCCACTCAGAATCCACTCTTTCAGGTCGGCACCTTCCCCCTGCCCGAGTCCCAGCTCGACCGCTTCCTGATGCGCATCCGGCTCGGCTATCCGGCCGCCGAACAGGAGAAGCTGCTGCTCGCGGGCGAGGATCGGCGCACCATGGTGGCGCGCCAACCTCCGGCTCTGAGCAATGCGGACCTCATCGGCCTCCAACAGCAGGTCACCGAGATCCACGCGGCCAAGCCCATCATCGATTATGTGCACGCCATCCTGCAGTTCACCCGCGGCTCCGAGCGCTTCGTCTACGGGCTCTCGCCGCGGGCCGGGCTCGGGATACTCAGGTCCGCCAAGGCCTGGGCACTGCTGGCGGGTCGTGGCTATGTCATCCCCGAAGACGTCCAGGACGTGCTACCCGCCTGCGTCGTCCATCGACTGGTCGCCGGGAACGATGCGGGCCATCCCGCGAGCGACGAGGAGAGCGCCTCCTTCATCCTCGACAACCTTCCCATACCTTAGACATTAAACACGCGACGCCGCCAGTAGTATCAGCCATGCCCCGACACGGGGATGGTGACTTGCACCCGAGTCCCTTCATCGGGCCGGCTCTCGATCGCGAGGGTCCCGCCGTGCGCCTCGGCGATCGCGCGGCTGAGATAGAGCCCCAGCCCCACACCACCGCTGCCCCGTTGGCGCGAAGGATCCGCTCGATAGAAGGGCTCGGTGAGCCGCTCGCGATCCGCGGTGTCGATGCCCGACCCCCGGTCGCTCACCGACAGCATCCATCGGTCCTGATCGGCACGGCTCGCAAGGGTCGGCGCGGGGCCCCCCGCCGGCGTGTAGCGGATCGCATTACGCAGCAGGTTGCGCACCATGAGTCGGATCCGTGCGGGATCGAGCGGCAGCCAGGTCCCGGGCGGATCGAGCGCGAGCCGCAGGCCCGCGTCCGGAAAGGACTCCGCCACCAGATCGGTCAGCAGCCGGGTCGGGTCCACGGCCTCGCGAGCCAGGACGGCATGCCCTGCGCGCAGTCGCTCGGACTCCAGCAACTCGCCGAGCAAGGACTCCAGCTGGGCCAGGTCGGCGCGCAGGGCCCGTTGGGGTGGGCCGTCGGGAACCAGCTCGAGATTGACGCGGGCGCGCGTCAGCGGGGAGCGGAGCTCGTGGCTGATGGCCAGCAGCAGCTGGCGTTTCGCCTCCAGCATGTCGCGAATGTCGTCGGCCATGGCATTGACGCCCCGCGCGAGCTCGCCCAGCTCGTCGCGCCGACAGATCGCAAGCCGGTGGTCCAGGTCGCCCGCACCGATCCGCGCGATACCCGCTTGGATGGTCTCGATGGGTCGAAACAACCGCCGGATCAGGTGATAGAAGACGAGAAGCAGAAGGAAGGTGACCAGGATAGTCAGAACCGCGGCGAGCGGCGCGGCACCGGCCGAACGCAGGTCGCGTCCCATCAAGAGCACCGTGACCCCGTCCCGTCGGACACGGATGAGGAATCCGTCCGAACCCCGGGCGAGCTCCACGGGGGTCCCATCGGCCAAGATCCGGGTGATCGACCGCCGGTTTGGGAAGGCCGGCGGCCGACCTGCCGAGGACCAGTTCGAGGCGCCCAGCAGATGGATCTCCAGCGGCAGACGGGCAGCCAGGCGGGCGGCGCATTCAGGTCGAGGGGGATTCCCCAGCTCGGTCAGAAGGTGCTGAAGGTACTCGCCGAGGTGCGGTGCCGCCAGTTCCCTGAAGCTACCCTCGACCCCGTAGCGGAAGCCTGTGCGAACGACGAGCGCAACCAAGATCGCGGTCACTAGAAACAAGAGGAATAGCCGGCCGGAGAGCCGATGGCGGCGGCGGATCATCGCCTGGGAGCGACGAAGCTATAGCCTGCGCCGCGGACCGTCTTGATGTAATCAGTGGGGCGCAGCTTTTGGCGCAACCGGCTGACCAGTACGTCGACCGCACGGGTATAGAGCTCGGCCTCGATGCCGCGCAGGTGATTGAGGATGGCGTCGCGGCTGAAGGGATGGGCCGGCCGGCTCGCGAGCAGCACGAGCAGACGGTATTCCATGTGGGTCAGCTTGACCGCAACGCCCTGCACCTCGACCGCTTGACGCTCCTGGTCGATGTGCAGGTCCTGGAACCACCAATGCCCCTGGTCCACGAGGTCGCGGCGCGCGCTGCGCTTGAGGATGCGTTGGATGCGGGCGACCAGCTCGCGCGGGTCGAAGGGCTTGGGCAGATAGTCGTCGGCACCCAGCTCCAGGCCCACCACCCGGTCGGTCACCTCGCCTCGGGCGGTGAGCATGATGATCGGCACCTCGCTGCCGCGGCGAATGATGCGGCAGACCTCGAACCCATCGATGTCGGGCAGCATCAGGTCCAGGATCACCAGATCCGCCCCTTCCTCGCGCAGCCGGCGAAGCCCCTGTTCCGGATGGTATTCCACGCCCAGGTCCAGATCGAAGCGGGCGAAATAGGTGCACAGGGGCGATGCCAATTCTTGATCGTCGTCGATGAGCAGGATGCGAGGCATGAAGGCAATTGTGCCCTGCCCCGGCCCGGCTCGCGAGTGCGCACGGGTGGCCGGGGCGGAAGCAGATGCAGGCGAGCGATCAGTGGACCCAGCGGGGTGGCCCCCAAGGCCGCGTCATGCGCTCGCCGATCAGCTCGGCAAGCCGGGTCCGCTGCTCGGGCTCCAGGCTATCGCTGAAGTCGGCAAAGCCTTCGGCCAGATCTCGCACACGCGTGTTCAAGTCCTGGTGACGCTCATCGATCAATGCCATGAGACGCTCGCGATCAAGCGTTGGAGCAACCAGCAGCCCGTCGATCTCCTGGCGCGTCTGCGACCTGCGGGCCGCCCAGTCATCCCGCTGTCCGCGAATCTGCTCGGCGAAGTCCTGGAGCTCTTTGGTCTGTTCCACGTTGAGATCGAGCCTGTGAGAGATCCTCTTGGCGACATGCTCCACGAGATCTCCATGTCCACAGATTCCCCTGTGCCCGGCCCAGGCGAGGCCGGCAATCGCCAAGACGGCAATCAGGGCGGAAATGATCAATAAAATCTTCATCGTGCTTTCCTCCGTTCTCAGTTGAGCACGGAGCAAAGTCTGCACGAGGGCTGAGGTCACCGGGTTGCAGACGCGTTAGGCCTTGTTACCGAATGTAACAGCCAAGACAAGGGCGCGCTTGCGGCTACTCGACCCGATGGTGACCATGGGGAAGGGGAACGACTGGGACGCGGGCTTCATCATCTTATCCACCGGAACACGTTGGGGCTCGTTTCTCGCCCCAATCTACGGCCCTCAAGTCGTAAGGGCCTCGCCATGCTCCCATTCCCAGTCGCAACGGGACTGACCAAGAGACTTGATGCGATTCGCGGAGCTTACCGGACGATCAAGGGCCGGCATTGTAGCGTATCGGGCGAGGATGACTCCGGATGCTTGACCGAAAGCGTTTCCTGTCCGGAGGAACGGCGGCCCGGTCCTGGGTGCTGATCGCAGGGGCTTGGATGCAGGCTACAGCAGATCATCCAAGGGACTGGACACCCCTTGCGCACCCTGCTTGAGGACGTGGGTATAGATCATGGTCGTCTCCACGTCCTTGTGCCCAAGGAGCGCCTGAATCGTGCGGATGTCCGTTCCCCGCTTTAGCAAGTGGGTCGCAAAGCTTTGACGGAAAGTGTGCGCGCTGACGCGTTTGTCCATGCCGAGCAGCTTGACCGCCCGCTTGATCGCCTTGTTGATCACGCTCTGATCCAAGTGATGGCGCCGAACCTTGCCGGAGTCGCCGCGTGGATCCACCGCCCGAGCGGTGGCCGGGAACACATACTGCCAGCGCCACTCGCTCGACGCATTCGGGAAGCGGTGCTCGAGGGCGAACGGCAGATAGACCGCTCCAAACCCCTCCGCCGGGTCGCGCTCATGGAGCTATCGGACCTTCGCCAGGTGCATCGTCAAGGGGTCCGCCAACTTCTCCGGGAAGGTGGTGACACGATCCTTGTTTCCCTTGCCGGAGCGCACCCTGATCTGCTTGTCGCCGAAATCCACATCCAGCACCCGCAGCCGCACCGCCTCGGTGATCCGGAGCCCGCTGCCGTACAGGAGTCGCACCACCAGGCCCGCCTGTCCGTCCACCAGCGGCAGAATGCGCGCCACCTCCTCGCGGGTCAGCACGACTGGGACGCGCGGCTTCGTGCTGGCTCGTGCCGCGTCGATGCGCCCCTCCAGCGGGCGTTCCAGCACCCGCTTGTAGAGAAAGACCAGGGCGTTCATCGCCTGGTTCTGGGTCGACGCCGCCACCTTCCCATCCTCGGCGAGGTGCGTCAGAAACACCTCCACCTCCTTTGGCCCGGCCCGCAAGAGTGCTTCGCGCGACTGCATCCGATGAAACCGGACATACCGCGCATCACGCTCCGCATATCATCCTAAATGGAGCATTTCGTTCTTGCTCAGCGTAGCCCAACAGTCTGAAATTCGGGCACAAGGAGGTGCCTATGAACGAGATTTCGCTTCACCCTTTGGGTGAGCCTAAGAAGCCGCGTGAATCGGACTGCCGAGCGCTGGTGGCGACCGAAGGCCCGGTGGTTTTGGAAACTTTTAGTGTTCGAATCCACGTCGAGCGGGATCCCGCGGCGGCGGTCACGCCTCTTGGGCAGCTGCCGTTCTTTACCGAGTACCTGCAGGTCAGCGGACTGTTCGACGCCTGGGTCGAGCAGTGTCCGATCCGCTGGAGCAGTCCCACTGCAGAACTCTTGACTTGGCGCTAAATTTAATGCGACTGGATCGCCTCAAAAATGAGGCGTAGCGCGGTGCCTGGGTAGATTGCCTGTTGGGTATTCAGGCATTCGCAAAGAGCGATGAGCGCTTGTTGGGATCGGTTATTGGCCAATCCGTAAAGGCGCACCCGCAGTTCTTGACGTTCGGGATCCGGGATAATGTCGCCCGGTAACCGGAACACGGCTTTGAGAAAGGCGCGAGCTTCATCGTCATGCCGCGCGAAGAAGGGTTCGACGATACTCGCCAGACAGCTCTCGCTGCGATAGGCGACGACCTTGATGAGCTGGGTAATCGTCTTGCGCTCGGTTTCGTGCCGGACGATTTTGTCTGCATCCAGGACGGTTTTCAAAGGCACGCGCTCTTCCATCGCTTTGACGCGCTCGACGAGTTGATCGCATTCCCTTTCCAAGTGTTCGAGCGTCTCCGCCTCTTTCGCTTTCTTGGCCGCTGAAGCACCGTCGCGTTGTTGCGCGGCATGGCGAACGTGGGCTCTGCCGAGGTGGGCCTTTTTTGCCTTGAGCCACTAGTGTCCCAACGTTTAATCGAATAATTTCAATTTCTTACCGGTCTGTGTATCTGTGGAAATAGCCGGCGATGGGTTAAGTAATTGATTTATATGCACACGTTCGAACAAGGTTAGGCTCAGAACCTGTAGCAAACTATACAGA
>JANQGF010000245.1 GCA_028277465.1 Chromatiaceae bacterium | reverse complement strand
ATCCGCCCCTCGGCCTCGAGCATCGTCCCGCTGATATCCACGGTCACTTGCAGGGTCACTGCATGTCCGTTCTGGGCAATGAGCTCGGCGGCCATGGGGGGTCTCCAAATCTGCATGTATGGACCATGAAGTAAAGTATGGCACATGATCACATCCTTGTTAGGTAGCACCTGCCCTGATCGGATCGGCGCTCACGACCGCAAGCGCGCCAACGCACTCGGTTTCTACCGAGCGTGGGGACGACCCCGCCGCATGTCTCGCAGGAGGACATCTAGATGCCCCAGAAGGCCCTACCCGTCGTGCTCGTCGATGACGAGGCCGATCTGCTGTTCGCGACCAGCCTGCTGCTCGGTTCGCACGGCATCGGACCCGTGGTGACACTTCAGGAGGCGCAGGCGCTGCTGCCCCATCTCGAGGAGCAACGGGCGGGGATGATCCTGCTCGACCTCTATATGCCCAAGGTCGGCGGATTGGAGCTGCTGCCGCGGCTGGTGCAGGACCATCCCGAGGTCCCAGTGGTCGTCATGACCGCGGCCCAGGACGTGGAGACCGCCGTCGCCTGTATGCGCGAGGGGGCCTTCGACTACCTGGTCAAGCCGGTCGAGGAGAGCCGGTTGGTCTCGGCCGTGCGTCGGGCCTTGGAGGTACGCTCGCTACGCGACCAATTGGGCACGCTACGCGCATCTCTGCTGGCGCGGCGGCTGCGGAATCCCGACGCCTTTGCCGACATCGTCACCGGCAACCGGCGGATGGAATCCATCTTCCAGTACCTCGAGGCCATCGCCGATTCCCCTAGAGCCGGTGCTGATCACCGGCGAGACCGGCACTGGTAAGGAATTGATCGCGAAAGCGATTCACCGGCTCAGCGGTCGAGCCGGCGAGCCGGCGAGCTGGTCGCGATCAATGTCGCGGGGCTCGACGATCAGTTGTTCGCCGACACCCTGTTCGGACACGTCCGTGGCGCCTTCACCGGTGCCGAGCGCGAGCGCCAGGGAGCCATCGCCTTGGCCGCCGGCGGGACCCTGTTCCTGGACGAGATCGGGGATCTGGGCAAGGCGTCCCAGGTCAAGCTGCTCCGGCTGCTCCAGGAGCAGAGGTACTATCCCCTTGGCTCGGATCTGCAGCGCGTGAGCGACGCGCGGATCGTTGCCGCCACGAACCAGCCGCTGCACAGGCGAATGGCCCGAGGCAAGTTCCGCCAGGACCTGTATTTCCGACTCTCCAGTCACCCGATCGAGATCCCGCCGCTGCGTCAGCGGATGGACGACATCCCATTGCTGATGCAGCATTTCATCGACGAGGCCGCCGCCTCGCTCGGCCGCCAGGCGCCCGCGCCGCCGGACGAGCTGATCACCCTGTTGTCGGTCTACGAGTTTCCGGGCAACGTCCGCGAGCTGCGGGCCATGATCTACAACGCCGTGGCCTTGCACCGCAGCGGCCCGGTGCTCTCGATGGATGGTTTTCGCACCCTGATCGAGCGCGACCGGCGCCAGAGCGCCGACAACCGGCCCCTCACCGACGACGGACCACCGCTGGCCATCAACGGCCGTTTCCCAACGCTGAAGGATTGAGCCACGAAGCCCTTGCCGGCGGCCCGATGGGTGAGACGCTCTGGATCGTCTTCGGTCTCGGCTTGGCCCTGTTGCTCGCCGCAGCTGCCGTTGCCAGGCAGCTCGGCTGGCCCATCGGCACCTGGCGCAGACACCGCTGAGCCCGGGTTGCGGCCGCCGATCCGGTCAGGTCGACCGCGCCCGCGGCCGCCCTTGCTCCGCACCGAGAACCGAAAGACCAGAGGGTCCCATCATGGGTAACAAGCTCAACCTGAGGCCGTTCAGTGGCGCCAACCGGCTGGAGGCTCAGCTCGACGAGTTTCTTGATCTCGTCTCCGAGAGAGCAGCATTCTCTATCGCGCCGGACTGAACGACTACCTGGACAATGGCGGAGCCGACAACGATGCCTTCCGCGAGAAACTCCAGCAGGTGGATCAGCTTGAGTCCCGCGCCGATCGACTGCGCCGCAGCGGGTCACCCGGGCCGACGCCAAGACCGACCTCACGGCCGGACTGACCGGCGCCATCGTGGTGCTACCCCAGGGTGTCGCCTTCGCCACGATCGCCGGTATGCCGCCGGAGTACGGTCTCTACGCCGGCATGATCCCCGCGATCGTTGCCGCCTTGTTCGGTTCATCCAGACACCTGGCCTCAGGCCCGACAACAGCCGCCTCGATCGTGCTCTTCGCTGTCGCGGTTCAGTCTCCGCCAGGGACGAGCTGGTCCGTCTTGGCCGCCATGATGAAGTCGTTGCGATGCAGGCCTCTGATCTTATGCGACCACCAGGTGACAATCACACTGCCCCACTCGGTGGTGAGCTTGGGATGATGGCCTTCTTCCTCCGCGATCTGTCCCACCCGGTTGGTGAAGGCCAAGGCCTGGACGAAGTCTGGAAACTGAAAGGACTTCTCCAACTGCTGAATCCCCTCCCTGGTCTCGACCGACCAGCCAGTCAGCTCGTTGAGTAGGGATTCCAGCTCCTCGCCCGTGACCTTCGGCGCACCAACACGGCAGGCCTCGCATCTTTCCTGGTTCAGTTCGCTCATGCCTTGTCTCCCGGGTTGAACCCTGTCCGGCAGGTGGTGCCTGGTCTGCAAGCTCGCCTGAAACCATCAGCATCACCGCGGACGCGGTTCAAGTCTTACACGTACAGAATCATCTGGACCGCGTCTCGCTGGTGCTTCAGCGTCACCAAGAAAGGTACGCGAGGCGACACAGGGGCCCATCGCGCCCTGGACGTGGTTTCAGATCGTTTGGGTGTTGGGGGATCTGAGGTCATCGGCGCAGAAATAACAGCCCGGATGGCCGAAAGCACTCGTCACGGCCTCATGGCGCGGAACGAGGCTTTCGCCGGCGGGAATCTTAGGCGATTTCTGTCAATGTTCATACCATCTGACTTGTCTTGACGCCCGCCTTCGGTGTCGCGCCACCCGTCACATCGCCCGGCGATGCTCCTGGTGGCGCTCCTTGAAGGCGAGCCTCAATCCGGCGCCATCTGGTAT
>JANQGF010000242.1 GCA_028277465.1 Chromatiaceae bacterium | reverse complement strand
CGCCACCAGGAGCATCGCCGGGCGATGTGACTGGTGGCGCGACACCGAAGGCGGGCGTCAAGACAAGTCAGATGGTATGAACATTGACAGAAATCGTCTCAATACTCGATTGCGGGGTTCTCAGAGATTATGGCATTCAAATCCTCGTACCTGTCGTTCACGGGTTTCTCGGCGTTGCTCCTGCTGCTTCCAGGCGTTGCCACTTGCTTGACCGACCCCGCCTTCTCTGATGCCGAGCTCATTGCGGTGGTCGACTCCAAATTGGCTGACCCCAATGCGCGGGTATCGGGTCTCGATGCAGAACAGGTGTATGCGGTGCTGGTCGGCGAGATCGCGGGGCGGCGTGGTGATATGGCGACGGCCTTCCTCCATTACGACCGGGCGGCACGCTTGACGCGGTCGGCTCAGATGGCCGAGCTTGCAGTGCGCGCGGCGATCAGCGGCGACGACGAAGCGGCGGCGGGGCGTGGGGTTCGGCTCTGGTTGGAGCTTGCGCCTGACTCGGCCGCGGCTCACCAGGTGGCCGCCTTTCTGCGCATCAAGGCAAAGGATCGCGAGGGTGCATTGACGCATTTGGTGGGGTTGGTCGAGCTCTCGGAGGGTGCCGGCGAGTCTGCCTACGCACAGGCGGCCGCCATCGTCGCGCGGGTGCCGGACCCGGACACACGGGTCGGACTCATGCAGGATCTGGTCGGCCGCTTTCCGGAGAGCGCTGACGCTCAGCAATCGCTGGCGATGGTAGCGGCGAGCGCGTCGCGTTTCGACGTCGCCGAACGGGCGGCGCGCCGCGCCTTGGAGCTGCGGCCAGACTGGAACAAGCCGCGTCTCTTCCTGGTGAGAATGCTGCTTTCGGAGGGCAAGCGCAGCGAGGCCCGTCTGTTGCTTGAAGGCTTCGTGGATCGCAGTCCGGACGATCATGCGCTGCGGATGCTCTATGGTCAGTTCTTGGTCGAGGAGCAGGAGTTCAATACGGCGCGGGATGTGTTCGCGCGGCTCTTGCATAATCGCCCCAAGGAGCCGGATGTGCTCTTTGCTTTGGGTGTGCTGTCGCTGCAGCTCGACGATCTGGACGGCGCCGGGATCTACTTCACGCGGCTTCACGAGACGGGTGAGCGTCTGAACGACGCGGCCTTTTATCTGGGTCAGACTGCCGAGCGAGCGGAGGACTTCGAGGCGGCGCTCGATTGGTACAGTAAGGTGAAGGGCGCCAATCTGGCCGAGGCGCTGGTTCGCATCGCCTTCCTGCGGGCGAAGGCGGGCGAAGTCGCCAAGGCGCGTGAGATCCTGCAACAGTTGCGGGGCCGGTCTCCCGACGAGGCCGTTGCCTTCTATCTGGTGGAGGCCGAGATCCTGGATGAAGTGGACCGGTCGGACGAGGCCATGGATGTCTATGACACCGCCCTGGAGGCCTTTCCGGGGGACCTGAATCTGCTGTATGCAAGGGCGCTCTATGCCGTCGAGCTCGACCGGCTCGAATTGGCCGAGCGGGATCTGCGGCGCATCTTGGATGCGGATCCGGAACATGCCGATGCCTTGAACGCGCTTGGTTATACCTTGGCGGACCGCACGGATCGCTACGAGGAGGCACGCGGCTACATCGAACGGGCGTATGCCTTGAAGCCGGACGAGCCCGCCATCCTCGATAGCATGGGCTGGATCAGCTACCGGCTCGGCGACTACGAACGGGCGCTCGACTATTTGCAGCGCGCCTTGGAGAAGATGGACGATGGTGAGATCGCGGCCCATTTGGGCGAGGTGCTCTGGGCCATGGATCGGCGTGCAGAGGCCTGGGAGGTCTGGGACCGAGCCGTGAAGGCCCATCCGGGGCATGAGTATCTGGAGCGTGTGGTGGGCCGTTATCGCGTCTTCAGGACGCAGGTCGATCAGGAGTCTGCGCGTCCGATGACACCCTCGAAGGACAAGATGGAATGATTCCTGGACCGATGGGGCAGGGAGTCTCTTGCTGCGAAGAGGTGGGCGGCGCTTGGCCGGCCCCCGCCAAGCTCAATCTGATGTTGCGCGTCATGGGGCGTCGCGCAGATGGCTATCATGAGCTGCAAACCGTGTTTCAGTTCATCGACCGTTGTGACCGTCTTTGGTTCGAGTTGCGTGACGATGGCAGGATCGGTCGGCTCAATGATATCCCCGGGGTCCGCGAGTCCGAGGATCTGACGGTGCGTGCGGCCCGGGCGCTTCAGCAGGTGACTGGCTGTCCGCTGGGCGCCGATATTCGCTGCGAGAAGAACCTCCCGATGGGTGGCGGTCTGGGTGGGGGAAGCTCGGATGCCGCGACGACTCTGGTCGCATTGAATCGACTCTGGGGCACCGGGCTCGATCATGAGGCGCTTGCCGAGATCGCTCTACCGCTGGGGGCGGATGTTCCCGTGTTCGTGCGGGGCCACGCCGCCTGGGGAGAGGGCGTCGGCGAGTATCTCACCCCGGTCGAGCTCCCGCGGTCCTGCTTTCTGGTATTGGTGCCCCGGTGCCACGTCTCGACCAAAGCGGTCTTCTCGCATCCGCAATTGACACGCGACTCGGATCCAATCACACTAGCCGACTTTCTGGGGGGGGATGCGGTCAATGACTGTCTCCCCATCGTGCGGTGTGAGTACCCCCTGGTCGAGGCTGCGCTCGAATGGCTTTCTGGCTGGGGCGGCGGTCGGCTGACCGGGACGGGGGCCTGCGTATTCGCTGTCTTCGAGGATCTGGACGGCGCGCTCGCTGCCTGTCGGCAGGTCCCCGCGCAGATGCAGGCCTTCGTCGCTCAGGGTCTGAATCGCTCGCCTTTGCTCGATCGCCTGGACGGGTTCGACTCGGCGCAGTGAGTCGAGCGACCGCGTCGCCTGCTTGACGGGCTCCTTTCCACGGCGAGGCCGACCGAAGGACAAGAGACACTTCTTGGGGCGTAGCCAAGCGGTAAGGCACCGGGTTTTGATCCCGGCATTCCCAGGTTCGAATCCTGGCGCCCCAGCCATCTTCAGCTATCCAGCGACCGTGCGGACAGGAATTTTGCCCCGTGCCTGCCAGTCAACTGATGGTCTTCTCCGGAAACGCCAATCCGGAGCTCTCGGTGGAAGTCGCCGCCCATTTGAGTCTCCCGCTCGGCAAGGCAGTGGTTGGGCAGTTCAGCGACGGCGAGGTCATGGCCGAGATCCAGGAGAACGTCCGTGGTCGCGACGTCTTCGTACTTCAGCCGACCTGTGCGCCGACCAATGACAACTTGATGGAGCTCCTGGTGATGATCGATGCCCTGCGTTGGGCCTCGGCGAAGCGCGTCACCGCGGTGATCCCTTATTTCGGCTACGCTCGACAGGATCGGCGCCCGCGCTCGGCCCGGGTCCCCATCACGGCGAGGCTGGTGGCCAAGATGATCGGGCAGTCCGGCGCCGGTCGGGTCCTGACTGTCGATCTGCACGCCGACCAGATCCAGGGTTTTTTCGACATCCCGGTCGACAATGTCTATGCGTCACCCATCCTACTTGGGGATGTCTGGCGTCGGAAGTACGACGACCTCATGGTCGTCTCGCCGGACGTCGGGGGCGTGGTGCGGGCACGTGCGCTCGCCAAGCGGCTCGATGACGCGGATCTCGCCATCATCGACAAGCGGCGCCCGCGCGCGAACGAGGCCAAGGTCATGAACATCATCGGCGATGTACACGGCCGGTCGTGCGTGTTGGTCGATGACTTGGTTGATACCGCGGGCACTCTGTGCCGGGCGGCGGAGGCGCTGAAGGAGAACGGCGCCAGGATGGTGGCCGCCTATTGTACCCACCCGGTCCTGTCGGGCCCTGCCGTGGACAACATCGCCGGGTCGCAGCTCGATGAGTTGGTGGTCACCAATACCATCCCGCTGCGGCCGGAGGCGAAGGCCTGCCGCAAGATCCGTCAGTTGAGCATCGGCGAGCTCCTGGCCGAGACCATGCGCCGGGTCTCGAACGAGGAATCGGTCAGTTCGCTCTTCGTCGACTAGCGCAGCACCGATCCTTGAGTCGCCGGGGTCCTGGTCGCGGGAGCCCGGCGAGTTTCGCTTGAACCAGACTGGAGAACGCCAATGAGCGTGAGTTTCGATGTCATGGCGCAGCCGCGCACGACCGCAGGGAAGGGTGCGAGCCGCCGCCTGCGCCGGGAAGGCCGGGTGCCGGCCATCGTCTACGGGGCCCGTCGGGCACCCGAAATGGTGTCGGTCGCACATAACGAGTTGCTCAAGCATCTCGAGCATGAGGCCTTCTATTCGCATGTACTGGACCTCAAGATCGGCGAGGCAAGCTCCAAGGTGGTGCTGAAGGATCTCCAGCGGCATCCCGCGAAGCCCTTCATTCTGCATGTCGATTTCATGCGTATCTCTCAGGACGAGAAGCTGCGGATGACAGTGCCCCTGCATTTCGTGAACGAAGACAAGTGCCAGGGCATCAAGAAGGGTGGCAAGGCCTCTCACACAGTGACCGAGATCGAGGTCACTTGTCTGCCGAGGGACCTGCCTGAGTTCATCGCGATCGATATGACCGACCTGGATATGGGCGGGATCGTCCATCTCTCGGAGGTCTCCATGCCCCCGGGCGTCGAGTTGGCCCATGCGGCCAGACCGGACGAGCCGGTCGTCGTGATCCATGGCGCTCGTGGCGGCAGCGACGAAGAATCGGAAGACGAGGGGGAGGCCGCGGAGTAAGCCTCAGAAGGCGCTGGATCAGCGTGACATCGATGCTGGTCCGGTGCGATCGAATCCAATGTCCTACAGTCGAGCGCAGTGGCAATGACGGATGCTGGTATCCGACTGGTCGTCGGGTTGGGAAATCCAGGTGCGCAGTATGAGGCAACGCGCCACAATGTCGGATTCTGGTTCGTCGATGCGCTCGCGACCGACGGTCGCAGCTCCTTTCGCGCCGAGCCCAAGTTTCAGGGCGAGCTGACTCGTATCACGCTCGGCGGGGCCGATCTGCGACTGCTCAAACCCTTGACTTACATGAATCGCAGCGGCCAGTCCGTCGGCAGGGTCGCTCGCTATTTCGATCTCGCGCCGGCGCAGATTCTGGTTGCGCACGACGAGCTGGACCTACCCGTCGGCACGGTTCGTCTGAAATGGAGTGGCGGACACGCCGGCCACAATGGGCTGCGCGACACCGTTGCATCACTAGGAACCCAGGACTTCTGGCGTTTGCGGATCGGTATCGCTCACCCGGGAGACCGGACGCTCGTCACCGGTTACGTCCTGGGCCGACCGTCGCGGGCGGACGCTGAGCTCATCATGGATGCGCTGTCCGAGGTCCAAGCACTCCTCGCTGAGCTCGCCCAGGGCAGATTTCAACTGGCGATGAGCCGCTTGCATCGGCAGCGCTAACGCGAAGATACCCCTTAGTAATGATTCAGAAACAACCTACACACCGTAGGTTGGGCAAAGCGGAGCGTGCCCAACAAGGGCGGCTCAAGTTGAACCACTTGTTTCTGAATC
>JANQGF010000241.1 GCA_028277465.1 Chromatiaceae bacterium | reverse complement strand
CGCCACCAGGAGCATCGCCGGGCGATGTGACTGGTGGCGCGACACCGAAGGCGGGCGTCAAGACAAGTCAGATGGTATGAACATTGACAGAAATCGTCTTAGCTCGTCACGCCCGGACGTCGTACCGGGACCTTGAGGGTGACCAGTTCCTCGGCGCTGGTGGGGTGGATGGCGACGGTCGCGTCCAGATCCGCCTTGGTCGCGCCCATCTTCACCGCGACCGCGAAACCTTGAAGCATTTCGTCGGCGCCGTCGCCGATCAGGTGGATGCCGACCACCCGCTCCTGCGGGCCGGCGCAGACCAGCTTCATGCTGGTCTTGGGACCCTTGGCGTTGAGGGCGTAGCGCATCGGAGTGAAGCTGGTTTCGTAAACGGTCAGGGTGTCGCCGTAACGCTCACGCGCCTCGGGCTCGGTCAGGCCGACCTTTCCAACCGGCGGATGGGCGAAGACCACGGTCGGGACATTCTCATAGTCGAGCTTCAGGTCCGGTCTGTCGTTGAAGAGTCGCTCGGCCAGCCGGCGCCCGGCAGCGATGGCGACCGGGGTCAGGGGCTCGCGACCCGTGACGTCCCCAACCGCATAGACCCCGGGGACATTGGTGTTCTGAAAGGCATCGGTCGGGATGACGCCGTTGGGCTCCACCGCGACACCGGCAGCGGCGAGGTCGAGCTCACGCGTATTGGGTGCACGCCCGACGGCCCAGATGACCTGGTCGAATCCGCTCAGACGCTCGCCGTCGCGTGCGAGCAGCCCGATGCCTTGTTCGTCCGACTCGAGACCCGCGACCTCGAATCCCAGCCGGATCTGGATCCCCTGGGCCCCCATGTTTTCGGTCAGGGTGGCGCTGATGAGCGGATCGAAGGTCCAGAGGAGCCGATCCTCCATGGCAACGACCGTGACCTCGGAGCCGAAGGCGCGAAGGACGCCGGCCAGTTCCACTCCGATATAGCCGGCGCCAACCAGTGCCACCCGCTCGGGCCGGTTCTCGAGCGCGAAGAAGCCGTCCGAGGTGATGCCATGCTGCGCGCCCGGTAGCGGGGGTACGATGGGCCAGCCACCCGTCGCGATGACGATGTGATCGGCGCGGTAATGCTGGTCGTCGACCGCGACGGTCTGCGCATCCAGGAAACGGGCCTGGCCGCGGATCCGAGTGATCCCCTGTTCCTCGACATAGCCATCCCAATAGCGATTGATGTCGGCGACATAGCCATTGCGTCCCGCCACCAGGGTCTGCCAGTCGAGCCCGCCGGCCTGCAGCTGTACCCCGAAGTCCGGTGCCTCGGCGACCGCCTCGGCGAGGTGCGCCGCGTACCACATGACCTTCTTGGGGACACAACCCGCGTTCACGCAGGTGCCGCCGAGTCGTCCGGTCTCGACCAGGGCGACGCGCCGTCCCAGTTGGGCGGCCTTCTCCGCGACGGCCAGACCGCCGCTTCCACCACCGATCGCAATCAAGTCGAAATGCTGACTCATGCCTCTTTCCTCGAAAGATACTCTGTATTTCCTCCGTCGCAGGTGGCGCATCGCCACGGTGACCAGGCGCGCGATGAGCGCCTGATCACGGTGGGCGAATCAGACCGCCGCGCGTCGCTCCAACCAAGCCAGCGTCGACTCGGAACCACCGATCGGCTCGCCATTGACGAAGACCTGGGGCACGGTTGCTGCCTTGGCGACGGCGCGCAGCGTTTGCTCTGTATAGTCCCTGTTCAGGACCAGCTCCTCGAAGTCGATGCCGGCATTGCGCAGTCCCTCCTTGGCCTTGACGCAAAAGGGACAACCATCCCGGCTGAAGACGGTGACGTCCATCGGCTTGGGTGCGTTCGGCGCCACGTAAGCGAGCATGGTATCCGCGTCCGAGACCTCATAGGGGTCGCCTTCCACCTCGGGCTCGATGAACATCTTGATGACGACACCGTCGCGGACCAGCATGGAGTAACGCCATGAACGCTTGCCGAAGCCCAAGGCGTCCTTGTCGACCAGCATCCCCATGCCAGCCGTGAAGTCGCCATTGCCGTCTGGGATGAAGGTGAGATTCTCGGCATTCTGCGACTTCTGCCATTCATTCATGACGAAGGTGTCGTTGACCGAAATGCACACGACTTCGTCGACTCCATGCTGCTTGAAGGTCGGGACCAGTTGATTGTATCTCGGCACGTGGGACGAGGAGCAGGTCGGTGTGAAGGCCCCCGGCAGTGAGAAGACCACGACCGTCTTACCGGCGAAGATCTCATCGGTCGTCACGTCGACCCATTCATGACCACGGCGGGTATGGAAGACGACCTGCGGCACGCGGCTTCCGGTACGATCCTGAAACATCGTCAGATTTCTCCTCTGTTTGTCGATCACTGGGGTTGAGCTCTTGCTGGCAGTTGATCCTGCCGACGGGTGGTGAGGATAGGGGCAAGAAAGCCTATACGGGAAATGGTTTATTGAAATCGAGCTGATTGGCACGGACGATTGATGGCGGCCTCGATCCTCGACCAGCATCGCAAATGCGTCCAATTCGTGCCGCATCAAGTCCCCTGCACGGGACTCCCGGTCTGGTCGAGGGTACACCGGCCGCCGTCCGGGTTGCGTGCGCGGCCTGGGGTTCACCGGGCCGAAACTGGGCGGGGCGCGCGGCCTTTTCCCCGGCCGCAGGATGGCTGATCGCATCGCCCTCTTGCGCCCGGCTTGCTATGATGGTCGACGTTCCGGGTTCGCCGCTGCTCCTGCCGATGGCGGTGCGCCTTCCGCCGTCGGGCGAGATGGAGACCGAGATGCGTGTATTGGTTGGTGACATCGGTGGCACCAAGACAGCCGTGGGCGTCGCGGAGACCGATGGCCTTGCGGCCGAGGTGAAGGAGACCAGGCGCTATGCGAGTGTCTCCTTCGAGTCGTTGGAAGAGATCCTGAGTCGGTTTCAAGAGGAGACGGGTCTCAGCTGCCGCTTCGGCGCCTTCGCGGTCGCCGGCCCGGTCCAGGGTCGGCGCAGTGAGACCACCAATCTGCCTTGGAGGATCGATGCGGACGCGCTGGTGCAGGCGTTCGGATTCGCCGAGGTCGGTCTGCTGAACGATCTGGAGGCGGTCGCCTGGGGAATCGCGGCCCTGGGGTCCGAGGATCTCGCCGAGATCCATGGCGGTGACGGGGACGTGGCGGGTAAGGGGAACGCCTGCGTGGTCGCGGCCGGCACCGGGTTGGGTCAGGCAGGGCTCTACTGGGACGGTGTTCGCCACCATGCCTTCGCCACCGAGGGTGGACACGCGGATTTCGCGCCGGCGGACGAGCGCGAGTTCGCGCTCTTGCGCCATCTCCAGCGGCGTTTCGGACGGGTGAGCTGGGAGCGTGTGGTCTCCGGCCAGGGCATCGCCAACATCCATGAGTTCCTGCTCGCTTGGCATCAGGCCGAGCCGCCGGATTGGCTCCGCCAAGCGATCGAGCAGGGCGGTGATCGGGCAGCGATCGTCGCCGAGGCCGGCGCGCAGCGACGTTGTCCCCTCTGCGCCGAGACCATGGATGTCTTCATGCGGCTCTATGGTCGCGAGGCCGGCAACACGGCCTTGAAGCTGATGGCCCTGGGCGGGGTCTTTCTCGGTGGCGGCATCGCGCCGAAGAATCTGTCGCTCCTGCGTCGTGCCGGTTTTCTCGAAGGCTTCTTCGATAAGGGCCGGATGGAGCCCCTGATGCGCAGGATGCCAGTGCGGGTGATCCTCAATCCGCACACGCCTTTGTTGGGGGCCGCACGCTTCGTCGCCTCCCGATGAAACCCCGTCTAACCGCCATGATCGGCGACTGCTCGCCCCGGAAGATGAAACGGGCGGCGCTGCAGATGGCGGGGTCTCCCCCGCACCCCGGCCCTCTCCCCCGGGGGAGAGGGAGATGGGGTGCGCCGGCGGCGCGAGTTTCACGGTAACGGAGTCATCATGATGACGCTTCTCAAGGTCACAGGTATGAGCTGCCAGCATTGTGTCCAGGCGGTGATCCAGGCCATCGAGGCGGTGCCGGGCGTATCCGGCGTCGAGGTGGACCTGGCCTCGGGGTTCGCCCGGGTGGAGGGCGAGGCCGAGTCGAGCACACTGATCGCGGCCGTCACTGCCGCCGGTTATCGCGCCGAGCCGGCCTGAAGGGACAGGCCTCATGGGCCCAAGGCCGCCCTGCGAAGGCATTGGCTCGCGAGCCCGACTCGCCGGTCTCTTGCTGGTCGCTCTTTTATTGGTGCCGGCTTACCCCGCCTTGACGCTCGAGCTGGAGGTCAAGGTCGAGGGGCTCGAGGGGCAGCAAGAGTCGAACGTCCTGGCCTTGCTGGCCATCTATCAGGAACGGGGCGATCCGGAACTGACACCGCTCCGAGTGCTGGCGCTGCATCGATTGGCACCCGAGCAGATCCGCGATGCCCTGGCGCCTTTCGGTCTCTATCAGGTTCAGATCCAGGAGCAACTCGAACAAACGGCCGACGCCAAAGGGTCCTGGGTCGCCACCTATCGGGTCGATCCCGGGTCCGCGGTCGAGATCGGCTCGGTGGATTACCAGGTGACTGGCGAAGGCGCCGACAATCCCGCCTTTCCGAAGGAGTTTCCCATGGGCGTCGGCGAGGTGCTGCTGCACGCCGACTATGAGAAGGCCAAGTCCGATCTCCGTTACCTGGCCTCCTCGGAGGGGTATCTGGATTATCGGCTGTTGCAGCACCAAGTCCTCATCGACCCGGTCGCCTATGAGGCGCATGTCCGTTTCCATCTGGATACGGGTCCCCAGTACCGCATCGGCAAGGTCACCTTCAACCAGGACCTGCTCGACGAGGACCTCTTGCAGCGCTATGTGACCTTCGAGCCGGGTGATGTCTATGACCCGGACGTGCTGCTCGGCTTGCAGAGCCGTCTACTCGGTACCGAATACTATGAGGAGGTGGAGATCGTTCCGAACCGCGAGGAGGCGGGTCCGAATCGTCAGGTTCCGATCGAGGTCGTGGCAAGGCGCAACAAGCCGAACAAGTACCGCATTGGTCTCGGATTCGCGACCGATATCGGGCCCCGTCTGGGCATGGACTGGCGGCGACGCTATCTGAATCGCCGCGGGCACAAGTTCCGCACCGAGCTCAGCCTGGCGCCCGCCCTCTCGCGCTGGCATTTGGATTACCGCATCCCGATCCAGGACCCGACCCGCGATTACATCATCATCAAGCCACAGTCGGCCCATTTCGACACCGCGACCCGCAAGGGTTGGATCCATATGATCCAGGCCGCCCACTCGACCCTGACGCCGCGTGGCTGGCGACGTAACCTGGGGCTGGACTACCGTTACGAGGACTTCGAGATCAGCCAGGACCCCATCGGCGCGACCAATGAGCTCGTCCCCAATATCTCCTGGTCGAAGACGGTCTCGGACGACCCCATCAACACCAATCGGGGTTATCGGATCAAGTACACGCTGCTGGGCGCGATGGAAGGTGTCGTCTCCGAGGCGTCCTATCTGAGCGGCCAGATCCAGTTCAAGTGGGTCCAGCGCTTCGCCGAGCGGTACCGTTTCATTACCCGGACCGACCTGGGTGCCACCCTTGCCAGCAGCGTCGATGATCTGCCGGCGAGCAGACGCTTCTACGCAGGCGGCGACAATTCCATCCGTGGCTGGGGCTTCGACGCCCTGGGTCCCAACGACCCGGTCACGGACGAGACCGTGGGTGGTCGCTATCTGGCGGTGGGAAGCCTGGAGCTGGAGCGCGACATCCGGGGGCCCTGGAGCGCCGCGCTCTTCACCGATTTCGGGAATGCCTTCGATCCCGATTACGAGCAGAAATTCGAACAGAGCGTCGGGTTGGGTGTGCGCTGGGCCTCCCCGATCGGACGGGTCCGGTTCGATCTCGCCTTCGCCCTCACCAAAGACCAGGACGACGATGATTCCGGATTCCCGCCGACCAGGCTGCACTTCGTGATCGGGCCCGATCTATGAGCGAGCGTCCAGAGGCGGTTGAGGGGGGCCGTCCACCAGGCGCCATGACGGCGCCCCTAGCTGCGCCCTTGCCCCCAGGGTTGGAGACCACTGCCGCGAAGCAGCCCCCTCAGTCCTCGCGGCGGCGTCGCCGGCCCCTGCTGCGTCTTCTCGTGGGTCTGACGTTTCAGCTCGCCCTCTTGGTGCCTGTGCTCCTGCTGCTGGTGCTGGGAACCCAGACCGGGCTGCGCGTCGCGCTCGCCGTGGCCGAAGACCTGCTACCCGGTGTGTTCAGCGTCGAGCAGGCCGAGGGACGGGTCCTGGGACGGCTGCGGCTGCAGGGGGTCGAGCTCCATCTGCCGACGCTCGACCTGAGCCTGGGTCGGCTCGAGCTCGAATGGTCGCCCTGGTCCCTGTTCGCTGGTGTGCTGGCCGTGGACCAAGTGGCCGTACGGGAGCTGGACCTGGTGGTGGCGCCCGGGCCGGAGGAGGAGAAGGCGCCCTTGGCTTTGCCGGAGGTGGTGCTGCCTCTGCGCGTCGAGCTCGGTGAGGCGTTGGTCGAGCGTCTGAGGGTCTTCGAGCCGGGAGCCTCCGAGCCTGGATTCGTCCTGGAACGCGCCAGCCTCTCGGCCAGCTTCCAGGGAAGCGAGCTGCGTCTGAACCGGGCCGAGGTCGATCTGCCGGTGCCTCGGTTCAGCGCCAAGGCCAAGGGTCACGTGAATCTGGTCGACAATTACCCGCTGGACTTGGCGCTCGACTGGGAGTTGGGTCTGCCACCGGGCGCGCGCTTGAGTGGCCAGGGGCAATTCGGCGGCGATCTGCAGCGTCTCGGCGTGCGCCACGGGGTCACCGGCTCGGTGGAGGCGGAGCTCGACGTGCATCTTCAGGATGTGCTCGGGCGGCCGAGCTGGGATGGCCTGGTCAAGCTGATGCAGGCCGACCTTCCAGCCTTCCAATCGGATCTGCCCGACCTGGAGGTCGCTGCCCGTCTGGAGACCCGCGGCGACCTGGAGGAGGCGACCCTGACCGGTACCCTGGACGCCAAGGCAAGGGATCTGCCGGATTTCGGTCATCTGGCCGTTGCCCTGGATCTGCTCTGGATGGAGGGGGCGCTCGCGATCCGTACCCTCGAGCTGACCGAGCGGCTGTCCGATGCCGCGCTCGGCCTCACAGGGCGGCTCGACTTGGGTGCCGACCCGCTGCGCTTCTCGGTCGAGGGGGATTGGGAGCGTCTGCGCTGGCCGCTCAGCGGCGACCTGGTGGCTGAGTCCCCCCAGGGCGATCTGACGGCCTCCGGGACCCTGGATGCCTTCGACTATCGGCTCTCCACCCAGGCCTTGGGTCCAGGGTTCCCGCGCGCCGGACTGGTCCTGGGGGGCCGCGGTCGGGTGGAGGGTGCCCGGATCGAGACCCTGGAGCTCGAGACGCTTGGCGGCCGCCTGCAGGGGCAGGGCGATCTGGCCTGGTCTCCCACCTTGGGTTGGGACCTGGAGCTTCGGGGTCGGGATCTGAATCCGGGCGACTTCATCGAGGGGCTGGAGGACCGTGTGACCCTGAGCCTCTTCAGCCAGGGTGGACTGGATGGCTTCGACTACGACCTTGCTGCCTCCAGTGTCGGACCTGGTCTGCCCGCCGGGAGCCTCACCCTGGTGGGGATCGGGGATACGAGCGCGCTGGAGCTCGAGACCCTGCGGCTCGAGATGCTGGATGGTCGGATCGAGGGCCAGGGGCGGGTTGGTCTGGCACCGCAGGTGACCTGGGAGGCGAGCCTCGCGGTCTCGGGAGTCGATCCGGGTGTCTATGCCCCCGACTGGCCGGGCCGCATCGACGGCCGCCTGGTGAGCCAGGGGACGCTGGAGGAGGCTGGGCCGCGTCTCACCGCGGCCATCGAGGAGCTGAGCGGTGAGCTGCGCGGATATCCGATCGCGGCCTCCGGTCGGCTCGAGATGGCGGGCGAGAGCGTCCTGATCCAGGGTCTGACCGCGGCGTCCGGTCCCAGCGAGGCCCGGGTGAATGGGCGCATCGACGAGTCCCTGGAGCTCGCCTTCGACTTGAGTTCGCCGGACCTGGCGAGCTTGCTGCCCGAGGGCAGAGGCAGCCTCGAGGCCCGGGGCAAGGTCCTCGGGAGCCTCGCGGCACCCCGTGTCACCCTGGACCTCTCCGCCAGGGACGCCGAGTTGGCGGGTCAGGGGATCGCCACCCTATCCGGCAAGGTCGACCTGGATCTGGCGCCAGCGGGCCCCTTCAGGATTCAGCTCGACGGCAAGGGGCTCTTCGCGGGCGGGATGCATTGGAGCGAGCTCAGAGCCCGCGGCGAGGGCTCCATGCCGGATCACAGTTTGACCCTCTCCCTGACCGGCGAGCAGCTCTCCTTGAATCTTGCTGCCTCTGGCGCCCTGGCCGCCGGCGGCGCCTATGACGGCAGGTTGTCGAGCCTGCAGCTGGAGTCGGCCGCGTTGGGCGCTTGGCGTCTGCAACGCCCGGCCGGGCTCAGCCTGGATCAAAGCAGGATTTCCGCAGGTCCTTTCTGTCTCCGTCACGAACAGGGCTCTGGCGGTTGTCTGGAGTTCGATCAAGCGACCGCCGGTGAGTGGACGGCGGAGATGGACCTGGACCAGCTCGGTATGGATCTGGTGGCGGGTCTGTTCCCTGAGAACCTGGTCGCCGAAGGGGGGGGCCGGATCAAGGGGCGCTTCGAGGCGGCCGGTGGGATTCTCTCCGGGAGTGCGACCGCCGAGATCCCGCGCGGTCAGATCCGGGTCGCACTGGGTCAGGAGAAGAGCGAGTCGCTGGACTTCTCCAATACCCGCTTGAACCTCGACGCGGGTTCTCGGGGTCTGTCCGCTCGGCTCGCATTGCCGGTCCGAGACCTCGGCGAGATCGAGGGCGATCTGAGCCTGCCGGGCTGGCGGCTCGACGACCCGGGGCGACCCGGGCAGCCCCTTCGCGGTGCCTTCAAGGCCGAGGTGCAGGGTCTGTCGCGGATCTCGAACCTGCTGCCGGACATCTCGGGGCTGCGCGGCGCACTCGATGCCGATCTGACCTTGGGCGGCACACTGGCTGCACCTGGTGTCAAGGGCGAGGTGCGGGCGCGCGATTTCGGCTTCGAGGTCCCCTTGATCGGCCTCCAGGTGCAGGATCTGAACCTCAGTGCCGTCGCACCTTCCAGCGAACGCTTCACGCTCCGCGGCGAGGGGACCGTCGGGGGCGGTCGGCTGGACCTCTCCGGTGAGGGGGGGATCGGTGGCGATGGTTTCAGCGCCCGATTCCAGGCCGCGGGTGAGCGGCTCAAGGTCGCCGACACCAAGGAGTACTTCGCCATCGTCTCGCCGCGCTTCGACCTGGAGGCGACGGCCAAGGGTGCTCGGATCCGCGGGGAGATCCAGGTCCCCGAGGCGCGGATTCGACCGCGTTCGGTGCCCGCGGGGACCGTCTCGCCATCGAGCGACGTGGTCCTGGAGGAAAAGGAGGCGAAGCCACCTTATCCAGTCGAGATCGACATCCGGGTCTCGCTCGGGGACGAGGTGACGATCGACGCCTTCGGCGTGCGTGGTCGACTGACCGGGAACCTGGCCGTGCTCCAGCCGCCGGGCAAGGACATGCTCGGCGACGGTCAGCTCCAGATCCTCGACGGCCAATACCGGCTCTCGGGTGGGCGCGTCGCGGCCGAGCTGGGCACCCCGCTCACCATCACCCAGGGCCGTTTGATCTATGCCAAGAGTCTCATCGGCAATCCGGGTCTGCTGCTCCAGGCCGAGCGTGAGGGCGGCTCCACGACGGCCGGGGTACGAGTGCTGGGGACCCTGCGCGACCCGAAACTGGCCTTCTTCTCCGAGAGCGACCCGGACATGACCCAAGCCGAGATCACCAAGTATCTGCTGACCGGGGTGCCTCCCGCCTCCAACGACCGGGCGCAAGATGCCGGGCTGGCGGTCGGGACCTATGTCGCGCCCAAGGTCTATATGGAATATGAGAGCGGGCTCGGCGACGAGCCCAACAAGGTCAGGCTGCGCTACGACCTCTCGCACCGGATCGAGCTTCAGACCGAGACCGGCGAGAGCCAGGGAGCGGATATCTTCTTCAAGTTCGAACACTGACCCATGCTCGCTCATCCGAGACACTGGGCGAGCTGGGTCCTCGTCGGCTTGGTCTATGGGCTGGGGCGTCTGCCCTTCCCCTGCGTCTGGGCGCTGGGGGAGATGCTCGGTCGCCTGGGTTACCTGCTCGCCGGATCGCGCCGCGAGATCGGTCGCCGGAACCTGGAGATCTGTCTGCCCGAAGCGAACGCCGCCGAGCGCGAGCGCATCCTGCGCGCGCACTTCGGTTGGCTCGGGGTGTCGGCCTTGAGTCAAGGGGTCGGCTGGGGCATCTCGCGCGGGCGGCTCGCTCGGCTGGTCAGGATCCGCAACCGCGGCTTCATCGACACCTGCATCGCCGAGGGGCGTGCGGTCATCGTCCTGGTACCGCATTTCGTGGGACTGGAGCTGGGCGGCGCCGCCTTCACCGGTCTGGTGCACTCGGGCGTCTACATGTACCAGAAGATTCGCGACCCGGTGGTCGACCGCCAGGTCCGCCGGGCGCGTCAGCAATACGGGAGTGTCTCGATCGAGCGTCAGGATGATCTGCGCGCCTTGATCCGGGAGATGAAGCGGGGCACGCCCTTCTTCTATCTACCCGACCAGGATGCCGGACGCCGCGGCATCTTCGTCCCTTTCTGCGGTCTTCCCGCCTCGACCGTGCCCATGCTGGGTCGTTTCGCCGCCATGACCCATGCGGTGGTCATTCCCACCTTCGCCCGCTTCCTGCCCTGGGGCCGCGGGCTGGAGCTGATCTTCGACCCCCCGCTCGCCGACTTCCCGAGCGGGGATCCAGCGCGGGATACGGCACGCATGAATCAGGCCATCGAGCGGCGTCTTCACACCATGCCCGATCAGTACTTCTGGGTCCACCGCCGCTTCAAGACGCGTCCCCCCGGTGAGCCGTCGATCTACCCGCCCAAAGGGCGTCGGCGCTCATGAGTCGCCCCCAGGAGCGGGTTGGGGAGACCGACGCAGCGGCCCAGGTGCCGGCGCCTGACGGCTCCCCGGGGTCCCCGCCAGCCCGAAACGAGCGGTTGAAGATCGGGCGCCTGCGCGACTGGGTATGGGGTGGCGCCCTCTTGCTGGCCCTGCTCCTCGCCGTTCAGCTGACCGTCGGCTGGGGACCCTTGCTCGCGCCCTGGCGCCAGTTCTCGCCCTGGTTGCTGGCCTGGCTGTTGGCGCTGACGGCGACGAGCTATCTGCTCCGGGCGGTGCGGGTCTATGACTATTTCCGTCCGCGCTTCGCGGGCGCGTTTCTGGTCGTGTTGCGTCTGAGCGTGCTCCACAACATGGCCAACAACCTCTTGCCCATGCGTGCGGGCGAGCTGGTCTTTCCTTGGCTGATGCGCCGCTACTTCGGTCAGAACCTGTTGGATGCCGTCGCGGCCCTGCTCTGGATTCGTCTGCTGGACCTGCACTTCTTGGCCCTGGTCGCCCTCCTGATCCTCTACTTGAGCAATCCCTCCTGGCTCTGGTGGACCGTTGGGTTGGGCTGGCTCGCGGGTCTCGCCGCCGTGGTGGGGGTCGGGCGGATCGGCAACCGGGGATTGGTCGCTGGCGAAGGGAGGCTCCGCGGACTCGTGCGTCGTCTGTTCCTGGCCGCCCCGCGCGATCTCTGGCTGGTCGCGCGGCTCTATGTCTGGACCGCCCTGACCTGGGTCCTCAAGTTCGTCGCCTTCGTGAGTCTGCTGAGATCCTTCCTGCCGCTCGAGATGTGGCGTCTCATCACCGGGGTGATGGGCGCCGAGCTCTCCAGCGTGCTCCCCTTTCACGGCATCGCCGGTAGCGGGAGCTATGAGCTGGCGGTGGTTGCGGCCCTCGCGCCGCTGGGCGTGGATCCCCGACTCGCGCTGGCCGGTGCGGTCAATCTCCATCTGTTTCTGCTGGGTGCGACGCTGATCCTGGGCGTTCTGGCCCTATTTTTACCGAAGCGGGGAATGGTGGCGGCGAGCCCGTCCGGCGGTCGCGCTTGGTCGCGAGGGACGCAGGTCGAGTCAAGCGATTGATCCCTTGTGGTCAGTGCCCGTATGATGCTGCGGCGCACAATCGTGCCGTGCTCGACGTCGGATGGGCCCCTGGCAGCCGGTCCGAAACCGCGGCCCGACCCCTTCGCCCTTGCCTCAACAAAGGTCCAAGAATGCGAACAAATAGACCCGTCTTCCTGGAGCTATGGCGGATCAAGCTACCCCCTCCGGGTCTTGTCTCCATCCTCCATCGTATCAGTGGGATCGCGATGGTCCTGGCCATCCCGGCCGCTGCCATCCTGTTCCACCGCGCCCTTTCCGGGCCCGAGGGCTTTGCGGCAACCGCGGCCCTGCTGGATTCCTGGCTGGCCTGGCCGATCTTGGTGCTCCTCTTGTGGAGTCTGCTCCATCATTGGCTCGCGGGTATCCGCCACCTGGTTCTGGATGCTGGCGTCGGACTGGAGCGCAGGGTCGCGCGGCACACCGCTAGGGTCGCCGTGATCATGGCACCAGCACTGGTGGTGGTCCTGGTCGCTCTGGGAGGATTCCGGGCATGAGTCGCCAGGCATCGGGTCTCATGGCCTGGCTGGTTCAACGCGCCACGGCCCTCTTTCTCGCCCTCTTCTCGGTCTATCTTCTGATCCATTTTCTCTTCGATCCACCAGCGGACCACAGCGCTCTACGGGCCTGGGTCGCCGAGCCGGTGGTCTCGGTCGGGCTGCTCCTGTTCGTGTCCCTGGTGCTCATCCACGCCTGGATCGGCATTCGCGATGTGCTGATCGACTATGTCCCTCTACTCGGCCTGCGGATCTTTCTCATGATGCTCTTCGTCTTCGTCTTCCTCGCCTCCGGACTCGGGGCCTTCAAGGCGATCGTCACCGCCGGTCTGGGAGGTGGTCAGACATGAAGCTGCCGAAACGCCATTTCGATGCGCTCATCATCGGCGCCGGTGGTGCGGGTCTGAATGCGGCGCTGCAATTGGCGAGTGCCAATCTGCGGGTCGCCGTGGTCTCCAAGGTCTTTCCGACCCGCTCCCACACGGTCGCCGCCCAGGGTGGTGTGAATGCGGCGCTTGCCAACGTGCTTCCGGATTCTTGGCACTGGCACATGTTCGACACCGTGAAGGGCTCGGACTATCTGGGCGATCAGGACGCCATCGAGTTCATGTGTCGGGAGGCGATCCCGACCGTCTACGAACTGGAGCACGCGGGTGTGCCCTTCTCCCGTCTCGAGGACGGGAAGATCTATCAGCGCGCCTTCGGTGGCCAGAGCCAGGACTTCGGCGGCGAGCAGGCGGCCCGGACCTGTGCGGCGGCCGACCGCACGGGCCATGCGATCCTGCACACCCTCTATCAGCAGAACATCCGGGTTCGGACTCACTTCTTCGATGAGTTCTTCGCGGTGGATCTGGTCCGAGATCGCGAGGGTGTGATCTGCGGGGCGCTGGCGTTGGAGATCGAGAGCGGTGTGCCCCTCTTGATCGAATCGAAGGCGACACTCCTCGCCACAGGTGGCTGGGGACAGGTCTTCCGTACTACCTCGAACGCGCATATCAACACGGGCGATGGTGCGGCGATGGCCCTGCGCGCGGGGGTGCCCCTGATGGACATGGAGTTCTTCCAGTTCCATCCGACGGGGATCGCCGGGAAGGGCATGTTGATCACCGAAGGTGTTCGCGGGGAGGGTGGCTATCTCGTCAATCGAGAGGGCAAGCGGTTCATGGAGGGCTATGCGCCACATGCCAAGGATCTGGCCAGTCGCGACGTGGTCTCACGGGCCATCGTCACCGAGGTCAAGGCAGGTCGTGGCTGTGGTGAGCAGGGTGATCATGTCATGCTCAAGCTCGACCATCTGGGCGAGGCCCTGATCTCCAAGCGGCTTCCAGGCATCCGCGAGTCGAGCCGGATCTTCGCGGGTGTGGATCCGGTGGACGAGCCCATCCCGGTCTTTCCGACCGCCCATTACGCCATGGGCGGCATCCCGACCGACCGCTTCGGGCGGGTGGCCATGCCGGCTGGGAAGGGTGCCGAAGAGGTCGTCCCCGGGCTCTACGCGGCCGGCGAGTGTGCCTGCGCCTCGGTTCATGGTGCCAATCGACTCGGCGGCAATTCACTCCTGGATATCCTGGTCTTCGGCCGTCTGGCGGGGAAGGACATCGTCGACTTCGTGCGTGAGAATCCCTATCGGCGCGGTGCGGATGCGGCGAGCCTGGATGCGGCCATGTCGCGCCTCACACGCTTGGACCGCCAGGGCGAGGGGATCCAAGTCCATCAACTGAGGGCCGAGTTCCGCAAGTGCATGGAGGATCACGCGGGCGTCTTCCGCACCCAGGAGATCATGGTCGAGGGCTATCAGAGGCTCTGTGAGTTGCGCGACCGACTTCCCGAGGTCAGGCTCAGCGACCATTCGAAGGTCTTCAATACGGCGCGGATCGAGGCGCTCGAGCTGGAGAACATGATGGATGTGGGCCTGGCGATCGCGGTCTCCGCACTGCATCGCCAGGAGAGCCGCGGCGCCCACTCGAGACCCGATTATCCCAAGCGCGATGACCAGAATTGGCTGAAGCACAGCCTCTACTACAGAGAGGGCGACCGCATGGACTACAAGCCAGTGCGCACCAAGCCCCTGACCGTCGAGTCCTTTCCGCCCAAGGAGCGCGTCTATTGACCATGAAGATCAGCGTCTACCGCTACGACCCAGACAAGGATCGGAGGCCCAGGATGGAGGACTACCAGGTCGAGACCAACCAGGGGATGATGCTTCGTGATGCCTTGCTGGAGATCAAGAAGCAGGACGAATCCTTCAGCTTCCGTCATTCCTGCGGCGAGGGCGTCTGCGGCTCCGATGGGGTCAATGCGAATGGCCGCAATCTCTTGGCCTGCATCACACCCGTCGCGGACTTGAAGCAGCCGATTCGGGTCCGTCCATTGCCTGGGCGTCCGGTCGTCCGCGACCTGGTCGTGGATCTGACCCAGTTCTACGAGCAATATCGGGCCGTGAAGCCCTATCTCGTGCGGAAGGATCCGCTGCCGGAGCAGGAGATCGCGCAGACACCGGCCGAGCGCGACCGGCTCGACGGGCTCTATGAGTGCATCCTCTGCGCCTGCTGCTCGACGGCCTGTCCCTCCTTCTGGTGGAACCCCGAGAAATTCCACGGTCCGGCAGCCCTGCTCCAGTCGTGGCGTTTCCTCGCCGACAGCCGTGATCAGGCGACCGAGGAGCGGCTGGACGCCTTGGAAGGCCCCTACAAGCTCTTTCGCTGTCACAGCATCATGAACTGTGTCGACGTCTGTCCCAAGGGGCTCAATCCGACCCGTGCCATCGGACGGATCAAGGAG
>JANQGF010000238.1 GCA_028277465.1 Chromatiaceae bacterium | reverse complement strand
GCATCAGGTGGGAGCGGGGCCCCGCCGCGAAGAGCGCGCGATCGCGGCGGGGCGCCGCTCCCACCAACTAGGTGCTTGGACCAACCGATGATCGAGGCCAGACACAAGCCGACGTCCAGAGCATGCAGCGCGGCGCGCTCCGCCCGTTCGTACTCTTCCGCGCGCTCGACGAGCCCCGTCAGCTCGTCGGCGAGCAGCCGGGAGACAGATGTCGACCGTTGCGCAGCGATCACGCGGAGCTTGGAGAGCAATTCCTTATCGAGAGATAGGGTAATGTTCCGCTTCATGGCTTAGCGTCTTTGTCTTCCAGCACGTCACTTACGTGTAGCACCCATATAGCGTGAGATCAAGCTGGTACGCTGGGCTCGCTCCAGCCTAGACCGACTTTAGGCGATTTCTGTCAATTCTCATCCCACCTGGCTCGTCTCGAGCCCGCCTTCTGCGTCGCGCCAGCCGTCACATCGCGCGGCGGTGCGCCTGCCGACGCCCTTTGAAGGCAGACGCCAATCCGTTGCCATCTGGCATGAGAATTTCCGGCAATCGCCTAACTGTCCAGTGGACGACTGGCTTCACGACCGCGTCCATGCGATCGATGACCCGTCGGCCGTCACCTGACCCTCTGCCAACACGCACCGAGAATCGGCGCATGTCGGGTACAGTGTGGCGACACCTCATCGTGCAGACGGTCGCACACGTTCGCGGGGAGGGATACACTGACGCCAACCCCAGCCGGAGACCTCTTCTTCGATGCCATCGCGAATCCTGTTCACGACACTCTGTGCGATCACACTGCTGTTCGCTGCCTTCCACCAATCCGGCGACGCCGAGGCGGGCGACTGTATGCAGGGGAGCAGGACACGAATCTGGACCGCGCCTTTACGGCCTACCCCCGGATATCCCTTGGAGGTCCTGGCGATCTCGACCGCTGGCGAGCTGGATCAGATCCTGGTCCGGGATCCTGCCGGTCGCCAGGCCGGGCTGCGTAGCGCGCGCAACGACGGACCACCCTGGAGCCTCTATGGCACCCTCTTTCGTCCCACGAGCGGCGCCTACCGTATCGAGGCGATCCGTCTCGGCCGCGTCGTCGCCTGCGACGAGATCCGGGTCGGTGGGGGTCTCTCGGAGCGTGGCAGTGGCGAATGGGACCTGGCGACCGAGGCCCTCTATGCCACCTGGATCGAAGCGCTCTTCGAGGCCCCGCCCGAACAGCCGTTGAGCTTCGACTCGCTGGCCCAGGTCCTGGGCGATCCGGGGCGCAATTTCCTCTTCAATTATCTCGGTAACCGGGAAGACGACCGGCTGCCGGCCGAGCCGGACTGCGCCGACCTGCCCTATTTCCTGCGCGCCTATTTCGCCTGGAAGCTGGGCCTCCCCTTCGCCTACCGCGCCTGCTCGCGTGGCGGCCGGAGCAGCCCGCCGCGTTGCCAGTCACCACTGATCGACACCCGTTTCAGCGGCTCGAACGCACCGGCCGCCAGCTTTCGCGAGATCAGCCGCCGGATCATGGACACGGTCCATTCGGGGAGCGGGCGCACCGCCCTGAGTGACAACGCGACGGATTATTACCCCATCCCGCTCGAACGCGCATCGCTGTGGCCTGGTGCCATCTACGCGGACCCCTACGGACACATCCTGGTCCTGGTCAAATGGATCCCGCAGAGCGGCCGGCGCAATGGTCTCCTGCTCGCGGTCGACGCCCAACCGGACAACTCGGTGAACCGCAAGCGCTTCTGGGAAGGGACCTTCCTGTTCGCCAAGACGCCGAGCGCCGGGGCGGGCTTCAAGACTTACCGTCCACTGGTCCGCAGCGGCAGGACCAGAAGCGGGCTGCGGCTCCTGCCCAACAGCGCGCTCGACGGAGGCTCCGGCCTTCCGCCCTACTCCACCGAGCAGGCCCGGCTCGCACCGGCGGACTTCTATGCCCGGATGGAACGGCTCATCAACCCCCAGGGACTCGACCCGGAGGCCGCCTACGAGGCCAGTCTTGAAGCGCTGATGGAGCAGCTGCAGACCCGCGTCGCCTCAGTCGACAGAGGCGAGGCCTACCTGCGTAGCCGTCCGGGAAGCGTCATTCAGATGCCTGTCGGCGCCGCCATCTTCGAGACGACGGGCCCCTGGGAGGACTATTCCACCCCCTCGCGCGACATGCGCCTGCTGATCGCCATGAAGGTGGTCGAGGCCCTGCCCGAGCGCATCCGACGCTACTCGGAGCTCTATCGGCTGCGGGGCGAGGGCCCGGCGAGCGCCGCGGCGCGGGTCGAGCGGCTGCATCAACGGCGGATGGACGAGCGTTTCATCACCTACGAGCGCAGCGACGGCAGCCCCTGGCGGCTGAGTCTGCGCGACGTCTATGCCCGCCGAGGTGGGCTCGAGGTGGGCTACAACCCGAATGACTGCATCGAGCGACGTTGGGGCGCGGCCCCTGGCAGCCCGGACGCGGCCACCTGCCAACGGCGGGCACCCAAGCACCAGCGGACGAGGATGGAGGAGTATCGTTCTTGGTTCCGCGAGACCGTCCGGCCGCCCCGATAGGGAGCCGTCGGTGCGAGCAAGACCCAGCAGGAGAATCAACACCTTGCCGACCGAAAAGACACGCCTGGCACGGCTCGTACGGGCCCTGTTTCTATTGACCTGCTTGGTCCAGGTCTCCTGTGGCACCCCACCCTCGCAGCCGGCACCTGGAACCGGGACCCGTCCTGGAACCTGGGCGGGACGCCCTATCGGAACACCGCCGGCGCCCCGCCCCTCGCTCAAGCAGGCCATGATCTCGCGTGCCACGCAGGAATGGGTGTATTTCGGCCGCCAGACGCTGGTCTTCAAGGGTGTTGAAGAGAGCATCCCGCATGTCGGTGTCTGGGAGGACGACGACAGCGGCCACAGCCGCCGGGTCAACCGTTACTGGCGCGCGGTCGGTAAGCCGAGACTCGACGGGATGGACTGCCAGCGGCCCTGGTCGGCCGCCTTCATGAGCTGGGTGATGCAGTCGGCCGGCGTGCCCGAGAGCCAGTTTCGCCGCACCCCGGCCCATTGGATCTATCTCGTCGGCATGATCGAGCAGGCGAGTCTCCCGGGCCGCTATTTCGTCCCTCGGCGGATCAAGGAATACAGCCCTCGACCGGGTGACCTGGTCTGCGCCTACCGCAGCCCGTCCCGCGTGATCACGGTCAACGGCTATACGAGCGCCCGGATGCTCCAAGGCGTCAGCTCCCATTGCGACCT
>JANQGF010000024.1 GCA_028277465.1 Chromatiaceae bacterium | reverse complement strand
GCTGTATCGGCGGCTCAATCCCCATGCGCAGGACGGGTTGCGCATTCTGGCCGTGCATGTGCAGGAACTGCCGACCATCTTGGCCGGCGTCCACCGGTTCCTCGGCGAGGTTTTGAAGGACTGTCCGGAAGACACCCACCCGGCACAGCTGCCGCCGTTTTACTGCACGGTGATGGTCTATTCGACTTCATCGTCGCCGCTGGCGATGGAGAACGGCCTGGCGCGCTGGCGCGCCGAGGTGGAAGAGGGCCTGAAGGAGGACGAGCGACGGCTAGTGCTGACCGTCGGCCATCGCTTTGCGCCGGAGGCGCGCATCACCGAGCTGCTCGGCCGCGAGCGGCTGCGCTATGACGTCGCCTTCCTCTTCCATTTCCTGCGCCAGGCCATGGCGGGGCGGGTAGAGTCAGCGACGCCGTTCGCCATCGATCAAGACGGTATCAGCGTCGACTTTCCCATCGCCGAGTATCCGCGACCGATCCGCAGCGGTGATCGTGAGCGCCGGCAGATGCTGCTCAGCAATCGTCGGCTGCGGGTGCAGACCCGCCATTCCGATCTCTCTGCCCGACTCAGTAAGGGCGGGCACGAGAGCAGCGACTTCGTCGTCTATGGCGTCGTGGATTTCGGCCCCTGGCAGGCCGTCGTGAGCGAGTTGCATGCCCGTGCCCAATGGGTCGCCTGTGTCGATGCCTTCGTCGACAAATGGCTGGTCGGGGCCGCGGGCGCGGCGGTGGATCGGCCTGCGGGCAGAAAGATCGTCGGCTTCGAGTCGGGCCTGGGGGCCTACGGCGAGCTGAATCTGACCGTCTCCACGGAGCACGACGGGCTGGATTTACTGGAGCATCGCCTCACCGGCGAGCTGACGGCGCTGCTGCCGCATCAGCCGCCCGTAGGACTGGGCACCATGGCCGAGCGCATCGTCGATGACGCCGAGGTGATCATCGGGCTGGCATCACTGCAGGCGGTGCTCGGTCGGGGCGAGCAGCTGCGCAACGTGATCGGTTATGCGGCCATCGCACGGCTATGGCAGGCCCCGGACGGGGTGATGACGCAGTTGCTGCCCCTGGATGCACTGCGCCATTGGTTCACCGATGCCGCCAGCGGCCAGCGGGCCGACCTGCTGGCGTTGACGCTAACACTGCGCAAGGACGACCTGCCGCTGATCCACGCGGCGGTGCTGGAGAGCAAGCTGGCGAATCAGAATCCCGTATGTAAGGCGGAGGCCGTGGAGCAGGTCTGCGCGACGCTGCGCCATCTGATCAGGCTGTTCGCCCCCCGCAACACCGCCGTCGGCTGGGACTTCGACCGGCGCTATTGGTGGGGGCAGCTGCATCGGGCGATCGCGACCCGCGCGCAGGTGAATCTGCCCGATCTCCAGCTTCAGCGGCTCGATGCCGCCCTTGAACAGCTCGCCGAGGGGCGCTTCGAGATCTGTTGGTACGGCCTGACATTCACGTTCTGGGACAACGTGGGGCTGCCCGAGCCGCAGCTGACGACGATCCCGCCGCCTGACCTCGCGGGTTGGCCGCTGACGCCGCCGCCGGACTTCGCGTTGCAGTAGGTGGAGCTAGGTCATCAAGGACTGGCGGCACTGTTCGCCGTCGCCGAACCTGATGCGCAGGTCGGGCCGCAGGGGTCGGCGATCTGCCTGCGCCCTGGCGGGGCCGAGCTGGCACCGCAGGCCCCGGGGCCAGAAGCTCTGACTGCCGAGGACGACGGCGACGGCGAGGACTGGGATGACCAAGAGCCCGATGACGATGCACCGGACCAGGACGTTAGCGCCGAAGCCAAGTCACGGGAGGTGGCTGTGAGCAAGACGGATGCCGATACCGCGGCGACTGCAACACCCCCGCGCCAGGGTGCGTTGCCGCTCGGTGACCCCGAAAGCGCATCGCGCGTCCCGGCGGGGACGGCTGCTACCGGCGCAGCCAATGAAGAGTCAGCGGTCGCACGTCACGCTGCGGGATCGACCGCCGAACCGCCCGCTTTCGCGGGCTTCGCGCAGCCATCGACCAATGCGCCGACGCAGGAGCTGCCATCAGGCACGGGAACCGCTGCAGGCACCGGCCCGGACGGCGACGGACAGCCGCCGTTGCCGCTGCCCGAGCGCATCCTGATCGGCACCCGCAAAGGCGGCGAGCCGGTCTACTGGCATTTCGGCGACAAGCGCCTGCCGAATCGGCACCTGCTGGTCTTCGGCACCTCGGGCTCGGGCAAGACCTACGGCATCCAATGTCTGCTCGCCGAGATGGCCGCGGCCCGGCTTCATGCGCTGATCATCGACTACACCAACGGCTTCCTGCCGGGGCAGATGCAGGAGCGCTTCAAGACCGTCGCCGCCCCGCTGAGTCACTTTGTGCGCCGGGAGCGGCTGCCGCTGAACCCGTTTCGACGCCAGCGCCAGGTGCTCGACCCCTCGGTGCCGCCCATCGAGGAGGGCAGCTACGACGTGGCGACCCGCATCCAGAGCATCTTCGCATCGGTTTACGACCTGGGCGATCAACAGGCCGCGGCGCTGGTGCGCGCGCTGCAATCCGGCATCGACCTGAACCCGGCCTTCACGCTTGACGACCTGCTGCCGCGCCTGCGCGAGGACAGCAGCCAGGGCGCGACCCTGGCGAACAAGCTGGAGCCGCTGATCCAGGCACGGCCCTTCCAAGAGGGGGCGACCTCGGCCTGGGCCGAGATGCTGGGTGCGCCCGCGCACCCGGTGCATGTGCTGCAGCTCGCCGGCTTGGCGCGGGAGATCCAAAAACTGGTGACTGAATTCGTCCTCTGGGATCTTTGGGACTATGCCCAGAGCAGCGGATCGGAGCAGCGCCCGATCCCGATCGTGCTCGACGAGGTCCAGAACCTGGATCACAACGACGACTCGCCCATCGACAAGATGCTGCGCGAGGGCCGCAAGCTCGGCATTGCGCTGCTGCTGGCCACCCAGACCACCAGCAACTTCACCTCGGCACAGCGTGACCGGCTGTTCCAGGCCGGCCATAAGTTGTTCTTCAAGCCGGCGACCACCGAGACCGATCGCTTTGCCCAGATCCTGGCCCAGGCGACGCCGGGCATCTTCAAGGGGGACTGGGTCAGCCGTCTTGCGCGGCTGGAGAAGGGGCAGTGCTGGTCGCTGGGGCCGATGCTGCGAGCCGATGGCCGCTTCCGCGAGGAGGCAGTGCTGGTCTCGGTGACGGCGCTGGAAGCCCGCCAGTTCGAGAGATGGGCGTGATGGATTGGACACCGCTGCCGCTGAACTTCCCCCAGGACTTCTTGCCGGACCGCGGCCTACTGGCGCGGCTGCTCGCCTTCGCCGGCGAGGACGGTAGCGGGACCATGGTCGAAATCGGCGCCGCAGCCGGCATCCCGACCGGTCGGAGCACGGGGAAGGTGGAGCCGATGATCCACTACGCCTGCGGCATGGGCCTGATCGGCGCCGAGAAGACACGGGGACGCTGGTCGCTCTGCCTGACCGCCCTCGGCGCGCTGGTCATCGGCGAGGATCGCTTCCTCGACGAGCCGGTGACCCTGTGGATCTCGCACCTCTTGTTGTGCCGACCCGACCCCGCAAGTCAGCCCATGCGCGGCATCGCCGATGCCTGGTTTGCGCTGTTCGCCGGCGGCAGCATGCGGCTTGGTCGGGTGTTCTCCCGCGACGATCTCTTGACCTTTCTGACCGAGCGCCATGGGTCGTTGGGTTACCTGCGATCACTCTCCGGCCTGGTGCCGCGCAGCTATGTGGAGGCCGCCTGCTTCGGATCCTTGGGCGTCCTGACACCCGAAGGTGGCGAACGTTGGCGACGGCAACCGGCGCCCATCCAGCGCGAGCTCTTTCCGGCCTGCAGCATTGCGCTTTTCGCCGCTTGGGACCGGCTGTTCCCCGATCAGGCACAGGTGGATCTCGGTGAACTGCTCTCGCGCTCGCGGCTGCTGCATCTGCTCGGCTGGGAGCTTGCCGCGACCGAGCCTTGGCTCGGCTGGATGGTGGACCACGGGCTACTGCGACTCGATCAGCTGACCGGAGCGGCGTTGGCCCTGCGGCTGGCGGAGACCCGCGCAGTCATCGGCGGGCTCTACGACGAATTGGTTTAGCGCCGGCCCAGACCTGCCGATGTGATTAGCAAGGGGCAAACGGAGGTTTGCGATGCAGATTGGCGAGATCGTTCGCTTCCAAGAACAGCGATACTTCAACGGCGCGGTCCAGCTTGGCTGGGTGTGCACCCGGCCGCGGCTCGCCCGGGATGCCGCGCGGGCCTTCGCGTTTCATGGTCCGCGCTATCACGGCGGCGATGATGGCGCCGGTCTTGCGCAGACTCGTCGGCTCAAGGATACGGCCAGCTTCGTCCATGACCTGCTCGAGGCCATGGTCGCGGCGGCCACCGGGCGCGAGATCAATCCCTATTGGCTCGCGGTTGCCGGCTACGGCTCCGGCAAGTCGCACTTGGCCGTCACCGTCGCCGCGCTGCTGTCGGACCCGCGTGGTGAGCTGGCGGAAGATGTGCTGGGCCGGGTCCGCACCGCCGATGCCGAGGTCGGCGATGCGCTGGGGGATCTGCTGGCCGGGCTGCAGAAGCCCGTCCTGGTGGTGCCGATCGACGGCTCGCGCCGGTTCCATCTCGGCAGCGAGATCAGTCAGGCAGTGTTTGCCCGGCTGGCGCAGGCTGGCGTCGATGCCGACCCGATCCGTGCCCTGTCGCCGCGCTTCCAGACCGCCGAGCGGTTCGTCGAGCGCAACTTCGCCTTTCGGGCCGATGCCTTCGCCGAGGCCCTACCCGACCGCAATGCGGAGGCGATCTGCGCCGCGCTGCGCACGCAGGACGAGGCGGTCTTCGATGCCGTCGATGTGATCTACAGCGAGGCCAACGGCCACCCGATCCCGATCGAGGGTCAGGAGTCGGTGCAGGATCTGATCAGGGTCTTGTGCGAGACTTACTGCGGCGACGACGGACCCTTCTCCCACCTGCTGCTGCTCTTCGATGAGCTCGGCCTGTACCTCGGCCATGCCGCCGAGCACGCGGTCCGGGCCGGTGCGAGTGTGCTCCAAGAGCTGTTCCAGGGTGTGCAGGATCACGCCGAGACGGCGCAGTTCGTCGGCTTCATCCAGTACGAGCTCAAAACCTACCTGAAGCGCTTCGGGGCCTCAGACCAGCGCGAGCTGCAGCGCTTCGTGACGCGGTTCGACGGCGCCGACAAGTGGTATCTGTCGACGAACCTGGAGACACTGTTCGCGCACATGCTGCACAAGGACGAGGCCGTGCTCGACGACTTCTGGCACCAAGCGGACGCCGAGCGCCAGGCCAAGCAGACCTGGCAGCGGCTGGCACCGGCACTGCCGGGTTTCGACCGCCTGCCGACCTGGCACGACGCGACGCGGTTTGCTCAGGTGATCCACCGTGGCTGCTGGCTGCTGCATCCCCTCGGCGTTTGGCTGCTAACGCGCCAGCAGGATTTGGTGCAGCAGCGCTCGGCGCTGGCCTTCGTTAAAGAGGTGACCGAGCGGTTGGGCGCCGAGCCGGCCCGTGACGGCCAGGGCGTGCGCCAGGTCAGCGCTGCGCAGCTCGTGCTCGACTACATGCTGCCGGAGTTGCTGGCCGCCGAGCGAGCGACAGGCGGCAGCGCTGCAGAGACTCTGCAGGGCATCCTAGAACGCTTCGACGCCGATCTGGAGCGCCCGCAGCGCCTGGTGCTGGCCGGTGTCGCGGTGCTGGAGAAGGTCCGGGTCGGCGCGCAGGACCGCGCGGTGGCGGATGGGTTGCTCTGCGAGGCGGCAGGTCTTGGATCGGATCAGGTCGGCGCTGCCGTCGAGGCGCTGGCCCGCCGCTTTGGCGCGCTGGAGTGGAACCCGGACCTGCACCGCTACGAGCTGATCGCCGACGGCGCGAGCCGCGGGCAGTTCGAGCACTGGCTGCGGCAGAAGCGCCAGGGCATCGATGCAGACGGCATCCGGCAGTTGTTCGTCCGTCGCGGCCTGACCGATTGTGCCCTGAGCCCGGTGCGGCCGAGCTTCGCCAAGCAGCACGACATCCGCACGCCGGATTGGCACTTTGAGCCGCGACCGGTGCACTCGGGTATTGTCGAGCAGCTGATCGCCCAGGCCTGCGACGAGTGGCGCGCGGCCACCCTGGCGGATGAGGCCAAGGGGCGGCTGATCCTGTTCTATCTGCACGAGGACGAAGATGCGGACAAGGCCGAGGCGCAGGTCGCGGCCTGCTTGGCCGCGCAGCTGAAGCGTCTCGGCCTGTCGCGAGCGCCGATCTGGGTGGCGCTGATCGAGGACCGGCAGGAACGCATCGCCGAGCACCTGGCGCGGCTGGAGGTGCTCGATGGCACGGCCAGCGCGAGCGAGCAGGAGCGATTCCGGCGCTTCCTGGCCGATGAGCAGGAAAGTAGCCGCAACGCGCTGAAGCGGGCGGTCGACGATGCGTTGCGCGAGCGTCGCTTTCAGGTCGCCGGTCTCTCGGAGCCGCCGTCCGGGCGTTTGAAACAGAGCGCCGATCAGATCTTTGCCGAGATCTACCCGGGGGCGCTGCCGTTCCCGTTCGACGGTTTTGCCACCAACAACGGCGGCGGCGCGATCGACGCGGTGCGGCTGGCGAAGGCTCTGATGGGCACTCAGGTCAGCCTGCCGTGGATCAATATGCAGCCCGCGCGGCTGAGGAATCGCGCCGATGCGGTGCTGATGCAGTCATGGCAGGCGTTGAGACCCGACACGGGAGAGCCGCGGATGCCGCGGCGGCCGGGGATGGCGGCGCTGCTGAACAAGCTCCAGCAGGCGCATCAAGACGACCCGGCGCGCACGCTGCTGGCGTCGTACCGCGAGGTCATCGCGCCGCCCCATGGGCTCAATGCCTCGTCGGTGGCTGTGCTGTTCGGGCTGCTGCTGGCGCTGCGCGACCCGCAGCGGGTGGTGGTCGACGGCGAGCAGCTCGTTCCTGCGCAATGGATGGAACGCGCCTTCGTTGCTAGGCCGGGGCGGCATCAGCTCGATGAGGACGCGCTGGCCGCGGCGACCTTGCGCTTCTTCGATGCCGATGCCGAGACACGCTGGCGGGCGTTCATCGAGCGTTGGTCGGCGACCGAGGGCTTGCAGGAACAGGTCCACCTGGCTAAGGAGGCCGAGCAGCAGCGCCAGCGTGAGCCGGTGCCGCCGAGCCTGGCGGTGGACTACCAGCGGTTGTCATCCGAGGCCGATCATGCGGCGCGGCGGCTACTGGAGGCGCAGCATGCGATCAGGCACTGGCTCGACGAAATCGAACAGGCGGTTCGGCGCGAGAGTGTACACTATGCGCTGAAGTTCGGTGCGACCGCGCTGCACAAGCAAGCGGAAATGTCCGAGAGCGGCATCTGGCCGCGGAACCTGCTCGATGACTGCGAACGTGTCATCGAGTTTGCCCGCGAGGTCATCGAGCCGGCCATCGATCACTACACAGGGCGACGAGTTGCTCACCACATTGCAGTCGATACCGGCGCAGGTACTGTCCAATGCCGAGAAGCATGCACGCCAGGCGGCCATCTCCCAGCGTCAAGCCTTGCTGAAGGAAGCCGTCGATGCGCGCAACGCGGCTCTCACCGCGCTCGATGATTTGGAAATCCTTAACGCAGAGGCGCTCGCCGAGGCCGCCGTCGAGGTCGAGCGGGTGCGCCTGCTCTTTGTCGGCCGGCGCGACGAGGAACAGATCAACGACCTGGCCAACCTGCTCAGCCGGATCAAGGCGGACATGGGGGCATGGGACGCCGGCGAGGTCGGCGTCGAGCGCCTCTCCGAGCTGTTGACCGAGCAGATTTCCCATCAGCTGCTGGAGCTTCAGGCCTGGCTGGAGCAGCAGGACATCGAGCCCCCGCCCCAATGGGAGCTGGAGACCATCTACTGGGCACTGGCGGCCGAACGGGTGGCCGCCGCGCGACGGCGCTCCGCGGATTGGCTGCGGCCCCGGCTGCTGGAGGACGACGATATCGCCGAGATGGATCAGGTCCGTTGCGCATCGCTGGAGCAGGAGCTGGCGAACGCCCCGGGATACCTGGCGCAGACAGACCGCGCCGCTGTCGACCGGCAACTTGAGCGGCTGCGCGGTCGACTGGCGACGCTGGCTGAGGAGGCGCGGGTGGCCAAGGTGGCCGCTTGGAAGCACGAGCTTGCGGCGAGTGAAGATCCGACCGCGCTGGACCGCGCCAACACCGAGATGCTGCTGCGGCTGCTGGAGGACCCGCCCTGCACGCTGAAGTCGGATGAGGCGGCTTGGCAGTGCACCGCCATCGAGCGGCTGACGGCGCACCTGGATGCATTGAGCCTGGACGACTTGGTCGCCCGTATCCAGCGCTTGTCGGCGCCCATGCGTGCGGCGTTGTTCGAACGGCTTTCCCAGCTGAGGGCTAATCCCTAGCCTTTGCGCCATCGAGTACCCGACCGCCCCGACGAGATCGAGGATTGTCGACTCGTTATCCTTTTGTAGATATCGGGCATCACCGCGAGATCCATCGCCGTTCGCGCATGCCTGGCTCAACTGAGGCCGACCGTTGCAGCACTACCACTCGAGTCATAACACCATCGGCAAGGTCGTCGGCGACAAGCGCTATCTGCACGTGGACGCGCTGCCGGCGCCGGCGGACGGCCCGGAGTCGGAGGCATTGCTTGCGTCTCTTGCCGAGGCGGAGGCGCTGGCCGGGGTCCGCCGGGATGAGCACTTCAATCTGGTGCGCGTGGAGGCAACCGGCGGCTCGCTGGCGTTGCTGCATTACCCGGAGTTCTCGGACGAGCCGTTCCCGACCCTGGCTGCGAGCTGGCGGGTGGACCTGGACGCCGGCAGCGTGGGCTTTCGAACCTATGCCGACTCGCTGAATCCGCCGATCCTGCACCGCAAGGAGCTTCTGCTGGCGGCGGATGATCCGCGGCGGGAGGCTTGGGCGGCGCTGACCGCGGCGTGCGAGTCGGTGGGGCTGTTCGATGATCCGCGGCGCATCGGCTATCGGCGACAGTGGGAGCAGTTGGTGCGCGAGCGCGGGTATCGGGTGGTCGATCACGCGCTGGTGCCCATCGGCAACGATGAGGGCGATGTTGCCGATGCCGTTGTTGATCCCGAACGCGAGCTCGATGGATCGGCTCTATCCGGCCCGGCGGGGTGGTCGGCGGCGCGGCATCGGTCGGCGCTGAACCGTTACGGCTTTTCCGCGCCGGTCCAGTCGCTGATGCGCCACGGGCTGCTGGACGGCTCCTGCACCCTGTTCGACTACGGCTGCGGGCGCGGCGACGACCTGCGTGGGTTGCGGGAGAACGGCATCGAGGCACGGGGTTGGGACCCGTATTTCGCACCCGACGAGGCGATCAAGCCAGCGGACCTGGTCAACCTCGGATTCGTCATCAACGTCATCGAGGACTTCGACGAGCGGTTGGAGGCACTGACGCGGGCCTGGTCCCTGGCAGGGACTCTGCTCGTCGTCTCGGTCATGCTGGCCAACCAGAACGACATCCGTGGTGAGCGTTTCCGCGATGGGGTCAGGACCCAGCGGGGTACCTTCCAGAAGTACTACACCCAGGCTGAGATCAAGGCGTTCGTCGAGGAAGTCCTCGACGAGGAGGCCATCCCGGTGGCGCCTGGCGTGCTCTATGTGTTCCGGGACAAGGATGCTGAGCAGCGGTTCTTCGTTGAGCGTTATCGAAGTAGGCGCAACCGACTGCGCGCTCCGTCAGTCCGGGAGCGTCCGCCCAAGGAGAGGGTGCAGCGAGATCGCGCGGCGGAGAAGTTTGCAGCCTATGAGTCCCAACTGGAAGAATTGTGGGATCTCTGGCTCGGTCTCGGTCGCCCTCCGGATAAGTCGGAAGTGGGAGATATCCTAAGCCTGACCGAGGGATTTGACTCGATCGGCAAAGCGCTACGCTTCCTGAAGGCGCACAAGGGCAAGGAACGAGGAGAAGATGAGATTGCGGCCGAGCTTGCCCAAGCTGAAGCGGCTCGGATCGAGGATCTCGCGGTCTACTTCGCTCTCAACCAATTCGAGCGCCGCAAAGCCTACAAGCATCTGGAGCCGGGGCTGAAGCGCGACATC
>JANQGF010000198.1 GCA_028277465.1 Chromatiaceae bacterium | reverse complement strand
CGCGGCGAGCGCCCCTTCGTCTTCACCAATCTGCGCGCGGGCCAGGGTGTAAAGGAAATTGTCGAATTCATCATGCATGAAGGTCTGCTGTCGGATAGTCCTGAATAGGGGGTGAGACCCACAGTGATGCGCCAAACGATTCTGTAAGCCCTGGTCGTCGAAGTGCTCACGGCGGTTGCGGTGGTTGTGATCCCACCACGATTGGAGCAGGTGATGCCAGACCTCGCGGAGGAGGAAGGGTCATGAGAAACGCGTTCATTACAGGCACGAGCTCGGGCCTTGGCCATGGGCTCGCGGACAGACTCAGCCAACAGGGCTGGCGGGTGCATGGGTGCAGCCGGCGAGGCTGCGATCTGCCCGAGGTGCGCGATCAAGTATGCGACCTCAGCGACTACGAGCACCTGCCCACCGCCTTGGAGGTCCTGCTCGGGGAGATCGATACACTGGATCTGGCCGTTCTGAATGTCGGGTCGGTTGGCACCCGCTCCCCGTCCCAGTCGTCTTCACGTGCCAGCCTGAGGTCGGTCTCCAGGTGCTGCGGGATGATCTGGTACTCAAGCAGCTGCTCCTCGACCACCGGGGCCACGGCTCGCCGCGCCGCGTGCAGGCCGTGATTGATCGTGGCGATACTGCGTGTGAGGCCCAGCCAGTCGGACAAGCAGTCTTGGATACGCGCCGCCGCGAGAGGCGCATGCGCAGCGCCAGGGCGCAGATCAGGACCACCAACAGCGGGCCGGCCAGATGACGCTCGCTCAAGCGCCCCTGCCAGCCGTCCTCGGTGCCCCCTTCCTTGGGCGTCGCCGCACTCCTGTGGCTGACCAGGTTGCCCGCGGTGATCGGCGGATCATCGGGACCATGGTGGAGAACCATCTCGTTGGTGGCCGGCAGGACCTGAGCCCAGGAGAGGATCTTGTGGCGGGGGCTATGGCCTCGAAGTATCGCAACACCGGCCAGACTTGCGTCTGTGCGAACCGTTTCCTGGTCCAAGACCAGGTGTATGAGGCCTTCACCGACAAACTGGCGCTGGCGGTCGGCAGTGGTATGGCGGAGGGTGTGCAGCAGGGCCCGTTGATCAACGAGGCGGCTGTGCTAAGGCGATTTCTGTCAATTCTCATCCCGCCTGGCTTGTCTTGACGCCCGCCTTCTGCGTCGCGCCAGCAGTCACATAGCCCGGCGATGCGCCTGCCGGCGCTCCTTGAAGACAGACGCCGATCCGGCGCCATCTGGCATGAGAATCTCCGCCAATCGCCTCAGCGCCCGTATTTACGACGGAACTTGTCGACGCGACCCGCAGTGTCCAAGACCTTCTGCTTGCCGGTATAAAAGGGATGGCAAGCAGAACAGACCTCGACATGCATCTCCCGACCCAAGGTGGATCGAGTCGTGAATGCGTTGCCGCAACTGCAAACCACCTTGACGTCGGTATATTCCGGGTGGATTCCTGCTTTCATGATGAACCTGTGTGCCCTTCAGGCGTTCGAAATATTGGAAAACACGCGAACCTACCATCCTCGTCTCGCGCCTTCAACCATCGATCCGCACTCTCAAGCAAAGCGGCTCACCAGATCATCGAGGAAATTGCGACCCAGTGCGGTCGGCACCAACCGGTCGGTGCCCAGGATCAGCAGACCATCTTGGGCCGCGGTCTCGAACGTCCGCGCGATTCTCTGCCACGGCAGGCCGGTAACCTGGCTGAAGAGGGTAAGCTCGAATCCTTGGGTGAGCCGCAAGGCGTTGAGTGCAAACTCGATGACACAGTCCTGCTCGGTCAAGATACGGCGACGCTCGACCAGCAACCCTGGACGGACAGCTAGATATCTCAGCGGATGGCATCGCTTGGCGGTCCGCTGGATGCACCACGGACCCGCACCGGTCGCGGTCCACGTGAGCTTACCATGGGCACCGGCCCCGATCCCCAGATAGTCGCCAAACCGCCAGTAATTTCGATTATGGCGACAGATGCTGCCGGAACGGGCGTGGGCGGAGACCTCGTACTGGCAATAGCCTGCCTGGGAGAGGCGTTCGAGTCCCTGAGCGGCCATATCGGCCGCCAGATCGCCATTCGGGAGCCTTGGCGGACAGGCTCGAAAGGGGGTATTGGGCTCCAGCGTCAGCTGATAGTAGGAGATGTGCTCTGGCTCTAGCTCGATCAAGGCCTCCAGGTCGGACGCCGCCTCCGCCAGCGTTTGTTCTGGTAGAGCGAACATCATATCGAGATTGACGTTCTCGAAGCCGACGGCCCGCGCGGTGACCAGCGCCCGACGTGCCTGGGTCGGATCATGGAGCCTCCCGAGTCGGAGCAGTTGCGCGGCCGAAAGGCTCTGCACGCCGATCGAGAGCCTGTTCACCCCGGCAGCTCGGTAGGCCGCGAAACGATCGGCGTCGACCCTGCCCGGGTTGACCTCCAGCGTGATCTCGACACCTGGTTCCAGGACCATGCGTGAGCGGATGCCGTCCAAGAGCTCCTGGATCCGTGGCCCTGGAAAGAGGCTGGGTGTACCGCCGCCGATGAAGATGGACGCGAGCGGCCGTCGGGCGGCTAGTGCCCGGAGCTCTTGGTCCAGGTCCACCAGTACTCGCCCGATGTAGCGCCGGAATGGTGGTCCCCGGTTATCCACATACGAATTGAAGTCACAATAGGGACACTTACGTGCACACCAGGGGAGGTGCACATAGAGCCCGAGCGGCAGCGGGGCCGCGTCAGCGTCTGGTACCCGCGGGGTCACACCTCCGCGCGGGCCTGCAAGTAAGTCAAGTCCGAGAGCGCGCTCCATTCCTTCGACTGAGCCAGGAACTTCTTGTAGGAGGCATGGACCCTGGATGTGAGCTCATCCTTGCGCGCTACCTCCGCCGTCACCTCGTCGGCCAGGCTGCTCAGTCTGTCGATCACCTCGACGGGGAAACGACGCAGCTCCACACCGTGCTTCTGCATCAGGGTCTGCATCGCGGCTGGGTTGCGAGCCGTATACTCGGCAAGCATGTCTTGGTTCACGACCTTGCAGGCATTCATCAGGATCGACTGGAGATCGACCGGTAAGGATTCATAGGCCCGCTTGTTGACGATGGCCTCCATGACGGTGCCCGGCTCGTGCCACCCCGGGTAATAGTAATACTTGGCGACCTTGTAGAGCCCGAACGCCAGGTCATTGTAAGGACCAACCCATTCGGCGGCATCGATTCTCCCCTCCTCCAGCGCAGCGAAGAGGTCCCCGCCCGGTAGATCGACCGGGATCCCGCCGGCACGCGCCAGCACCTCGCCACCGAGGCCCGGGATACGCATCTTGAGCCCTTTGAGGTCCTCGACCGTCTCGATCTCCTTGTTGAACCAGCCGCCCATCTGCACGCCGGAATTACCGGCAGGTGCGGGTACTAGACCGAACTTGCCGTAGAGCTCGCTCCAGAGCTCCAGCCCACCGCCATGATAGATCCATCCATTCACCTCCTGTGCAGTCATGCCAAAAGGGACGCTGGAGAAGAACTGAGCGGCCTGGCTCCTGCCCTTCCAATATTGAGCCGAGCCATGCCCCATCTCGGCGGTACCATGAGAGACCGCATCCAGGACCCCGAAGGCCGGCACCAGTTCGTCCGCGCCATAGACCTCGACCTCCATGCGACCGCCGCTCATCTCCCCGATCAGCGAGGCAAGCTGGTTGGCACCAGTGCCCAAGCCGGGGAAGTTTCTCGGCCAAGTCGTAATCATCCTCCAGCGATATTCCGTCTTGGCGCGGACCGGCTCCACCTGGCCGGCCGTGACGCCAACCACCAGCGAACTGGCACCGATTCCCTTCAAGAAGTTACGGCGTCGCATACGGCTCCCTCATCGCCGCCCCTTCTCAAGGCTCTCCTTCAGGAGCTCACCGAAGCTCCCTAGCGTCTTCTCGGGCTCGAGCCTGGCCGCCTTGTCCGGCGCATCGGAGCGGTGATCGGAGGCACCCTGCGCTTCAGAGGCAAGTGAGAGGCTGATCCTACGGCGCTCCAGGTCCACGCCAAGGACCGTCGCTTCGACCCGATCACCCGGGTTGACGACCTCATTGGGGTGATTGACGCGTCGCTCGGCACCGAGCTCGCTGATATGGACCAGGCCCTCGACCCCAGGGGCGAGCTCGACGAAGGCACCGAAGGGCTGGGTCCGCGATACCTTGCCGCTCACGCGGCTAGCGACCGGAAAGCGGGCGGCTACATCCTCCCAGGGGTCGCGGCCCAGCGCCCGAATGGAGAGTGCGATCTTATCGCGCTGTTTCGGACCGGACGCCGGCTCGATCCGCAACACACTGACGTCCACCCGCTGGCCGACCTGGAGGACCTCTTGAGGGTGCTTGACATGCCCGAAGGCAAGCTCGCTGATATGGACCATCCCCTCGAGACCGCCGATGTCGACGAAGGCGCCATAGTCCTTGAGCGAAGTCACGGTGCCGGAAAACACCGCGCCCTCCTTGAGCAGGGCACGGGTCTGCTCGGCTAGGATGCGCTGCTGCTCTTCGAGCAAGGCGCGACGGGATACCACCAGATTCGGCCGTCGCCCCCCCTCGAGCTTGGTGATCCGGAAATCCAATCTTTGTCCGGTGAGCTCGGAGAGATCGGAGACGAAGCGCAGATCCACCTGCGAGGCCGGGCAAAAGGCCCGCAGACCGGCAATCTGAACCTCGATCCCGCCCTTGACCGCGCCGGTCACCTGCCCCTGGACCGGCAGACCCTGCCGGTAGGCCGCCTCCACCTCCTGGAGGCCGTGATAGCGGTGTCCATGTTGGCTGCCGAGCAGCAGCATGCCGCTCTCCGCGTCCCGGCCGGTGACCAGGGTCTCGATCCGCTCGCCCACGCCGTATTTGAGCTGCCCCTCGGCGTCTTTCAGTGCCTCGATGTCCAGACGACCTTCCGATTTGGCGCCCAGATCCACGAACGCATATTCCTCGCCGATGGCGACGAGGCTGCCCTCGACCTTGTCTCCGATGGCCGGCTCGCCCTGTCGGGTCTGCGAGTGTGCGCGGTCGAATTGATCGAGAAGGTCTTCGAAACGTTCAGGGTCGGACATGATGAGACGACGGCAAAGGTTGCTGATCCGCCCTATTGTAGGGTGGATCGACCGATCACCCCAGTCCTCTCGACGCCTGATGGTGGCGAGACAACTCTTCGAATGGCGCCTGATCAGGTCCGCGGATGTTCACTCACAGGCTCTAGACGCGCATAGGTCAGAACCAGCCACTTGGCACCGACCCCCGCGAAATTGACCTGGATGCGGGCGCTGCTGCCTTCTCCCTCGCTCCTCAGCACCACGCCCTCCCCGAATTTGGGGTGACGGACCCGCTGCCCGAGCCGAAAGCCCTCGATGCCTGACCCCACCGACCCGCTGCCCCAGACGCCAGTCGCGGGATTTCCCCTACGGGCGATACCACCACCGCGCACCTCTTCTATCAAGGAGGGTGGAAACTCGGATAGAAACCTTGATGGAGAGGGATACTCCTCCCGCCCATAGAGCCGCCGACTCTCGGCATGGGTGACGAAGAGCTGCTGCATGGCCCGAGTCATGCCCACGTAGCAGAGCCGACGCTCCTCTTCGAGTCGGACCGGGTCCTCGGCAGAGAGGCTGTGCGGGAAGAGGCCCTCTTCGAGACCGACCAGGAAGACGAGCGGGAACTCGAGCCCTTTGGCACTGTGCAAGGTCATCAGCTGGACGCCGTCCCCCAAGTCTTCCCCCTGGGTCTCGCCGGCCTCGAGTGCGGCGTGGGCCAGGAATGTCCCCAGCGGATCTCCCTCCTCATCCTCCAGCTCCAGCTCGAAACGCGCGGCCGTATCCACCAGCTGATCGAGGTTCTCGATCCGGTCCTGACCCTTGCCGTCCTTGTTCTTCCGATAGAACTCGGCCAGCCCCACGGCCTCGATCAAGCGACGAGTGATCCCGGCGAGGTCCGGATCCAGACTCGACCGGCCTTGCTCCCGGATCAGGGCCACGAATCTTTGGATCGCCCCACCGGCACGCGGTGGCAGTTCACCCGCCTCGATCAAATCCAGCGCTGCCTGCCAGAGCGAGATGCCCGACTGACGTGCGCGCCCACGCAACAGCTCCAACGTACGCTCGCCGATACCACGGGTCGGGGTATTGACCACACGTTCGAAGGCACCATCGTCGTCAGGGTTGCCGACCAGACGAAGATAGGCCAGCGCATCACGGATCTCGGCACGCTCGAAGAAACGCAGACCCCCGTAGACACGATAGGGAATCCTGGCTTGGAGCAGAGATTCCTCGAACAGACGTGACTGAGCGGTGGTGCGGTAAAGGATGGCGCATTCGTCGCGCCGATAGCCCTCGTGCTCCACGAAATGGCGAATGCGCTCGACGACGAAACGGGCCTCATCCACCTCGTTGAATGCCGCGTAGCGCCGGATGGGCTCGCCGTCGCTGTCTTCAGTCCAGAGGTTCTTCCCCAGACGACTGGGATTGTTGGCGATGAGGGCGTTCGCGGCGGTGAGAATATTGCCAGTCGAGCGGTAATTCTGCTCCAACCGCACGACCTGGGTATCTGGATAGTCCTGCTGGAAGGACTGGATGTTCTCGACCCTGGCACCACGCCAACCATAGATGGACTGGTCATCGTCACCCACGGCAAAGAGGCTACCTTCCTGGCCGGCGATCAGACGCAGCCAAGCATACTGAATGGCATTGGTATCCTGAAACTCATCGATCAGGATGTGCTGAAAACGCCGCTGGTAATGTTGCAGGATGTCTGGACGCGTCCGTAGAAGCTCGAGGCTGCACAACAAGAGATCCGCAAAATCCAGCAGACCACCGCGAGCACGTGCGGACTCGTACTCGCGATAGATGCCGATCATCTTCTCCGTGAAGAAATCAACGCCGGTATCCAGATGCTGCGGCCTCAGTCCCGCGTCCTTCTGCTTGTTGATGAAGCCCTGGATCTGACGTGGTGGCCACCGGGCCTCATCGAGCTCCATCGCCTTCAGGACACGTTTGACCAAGCGGAACTGGTCGTCTGCGTCCAGGATCTGGAACTGCTGTGACAAGCCAGCGTCCTGCCAATGGGCGCGCAGGAAGCGGTGGGCCAAACCATGGAAGGTGCCCACCCACATGCCGCCGATTGGGATCCCGAGCATCTCTTCGATGCGTCTACGCATCTCCCGCGCCGCCTTGTTGGTGAAGGTCACAGCCAGGACTCCCCAGGCCGGTACCCGCTCGACTTGGATCAACCAGGCGACACGGTGGACCAACACCCGCGTCTTGCCTGAACCGGCACCGGCGAGGATCAGAAGATTACCCGCTTGTGCCGAGACGGCCGTGCGCTGGGCATCATTGAGCGGATCGAGGATAAGTGAAGCGTCCATTGGTGGATTCTACTCTGGAAAGGATCTTCAGCGATGACTTGGAAACCTTGAGTCTTTAACTAGGTTTCATCTTCGTGCGGGCCTTTCTTTTATAATTAAGAAGAGAAGAAAACTGTTGTAATAAGGTCTGTGGATAAGGCCAAATCCAGAAAAACTCCTTCTCGAACAAACTCTAGAAAGCGCGGTGCAGTGGAGCGATGCTGTGGAAAACCCGTGCAGAAAAAGAGGCCAGATTCTTGACCACAGGCTATCCACAAGAATGGTGGCGGGTCTCTCAACAACTTCTTCTCTCGAGTCGCGTTTAGCCTGAGACGCAGTGCTTCGAGTGACTCCAGCCGCGCGGCGACCAGGTGCCATCGGCAGGACGCGGGTTACCGAAGCCGTAGTAGAATGCTTCGCTGGACCATTCGGGCCTTTCACCACAAACTGCTCGGACATTGCCTCATGACGCACTTGACCAACGACACCTTTCTACGCGCTTTGTTGCGCCAACCTGTTGAATACACTCCAGTTTGGATGATGCGTCAGGCCGGTCGCTATCTCCCTGAATACCGCGCAACCCGTGCCAAGGCGGGTAGCTTCATGGATCTATGCAAGAATCCGGAGCTCGCCTGCGAGGTTACATTGCAGCCGCTCGATCGATTTCCTCTGGATGCGGCCATCCTCTTTTCGGATATCCTGACGGTGCCTGATGCGATGGGATTGGGTCTCTATTTCGCCGAGGGAGAGGGGCCGCATTTCGAGCATCCGGTCCGCTCGGCGTCCGATGTCGAGCGGATCCCTGTGCCGGATCCGGAAGGGGAGCTCAAATATGTGATGGATGCAGTTTCCACGATTCGGCGTGAGCTGAACGGACGCGTACCTCTCATCGGCTTCTCCGGCAGCCCGTGGACACTGGTCACCTATATGGTCGAAGGGGGGAGTGCGAAGAACTTCGCCCATGCCAAGGGGATGATGTTCGACCGGCCAGAGCTGCTGCACGCCTTGCTGGCCAAGACGGCCGAGGCCGTGACCCTTTATCTCAATGCCCAGATCGCGCGTGGGGCACAGGCCGCGATGATCTTCGATACCTGGGGAGGGGCCTTGGCCCCGGCCAATTATCGCGACTTCTCATTGGCTTACATGCAGCGGGTCGTCGAAGGGCTGACCCGAGAGGCCGAGGGTCGTCGCGTGCCGATCATTCTCTTCACCAAGAATGGTGGACAATGGTTGGGTGACATGGCCAGGACTGGCTGTGACGCCCTCGGTGTGGACTGGACGACGGATCTGGCGGATGCCCGCCGGATGGTCGAGGACGAGGTCGCGCTCCAGGGCAATCTGGATCCCTGTGCGCTTTATGCCTCGCCCTCGCGGATTCGCGAGGAGGTTGCGCGTGTGCTCGCCAGCTACGGTCGAGGCCCTGGCCATGTGTTCAATCTGGGTCATGGCATCACGCCGGACGTGGAACCCGAGCATGCCGCCGCCATGGTCGCTGCTGTGCACGAATTGAGCCGCGATTACCACGGCGTCGGTTGAGTCATTTGTAAGGATCCCAGGGAAGGGACCTTTCTAAGGTTCCTCGCGGGGGAGCGGCTGGCCGCGGCCAGGAGACGACCAATCCTCACTCGGTTCGCCGTGGGCCTCGTCTCGGCGCCGCAAGAGATAGATATCCATCAGCCAGCCCTTGTTCTTCCTGATCTGGGCCTTGATCCTCAGCAGGTCTTCCAGCACCTCGTCCAGAGGACCCGACATCAGGGTCTCGTCGGGGCAACCCAGATAGCCGCCCCAGTAGATATCCATCCCTTGCTCTCTGAAACGCTGGAAGGAGGCGTTATAGTCGAGCATCACCACCGCGTTGTCGATCTCGGAAGGGTCGCACGTCTCGGCATAACGGCCGGTCGTGATGGTAATGCTCTCGCCTACACGGTTCAGCGGGATCTGGTGTTTGGCCGTCAAGACCTGTACCGAGGTAATGCCCGGAATGATCTCGAGCTCCAGTGCTTCCGGGGCGCGTGCGACCAGATCGCCGACCAGGGTGACGGTCTGATCATAGAGCGAGGGGTCCCCCCAGAGCAGGAAGGCACCCGTCTCGCCGTCGCGGAGTTGCTCGCCGATCAGCGATGCGAAGAGCTCGCGCTTGCGGTCATGCCAGGCCTGCACTCCCTCTTTGTAGCCGGAGGCCTCCAGGGTCCTGGGTGGGCTGGTCGCGACGACCAGGCGATAGCCCTCGTCCCCGAGATAGCGGTGCAGGATTTCGCGTCGCAACTGCAGTAGCTCGGCCTTCCCACGTCCCTCCTTCTCCAGCATGAAGAAGACATCCACCTTCTTCATGGCCTCGATGGCCTGCACCGTGAGATATTCTGGGCTGCCAGGCCCCATGCCGATCAGATAGAGCTTCTTCATAGGGTTCGGTCGTGGCGATTTCCGTTTCCGTCATGCGCGATAATTCGTTTGGTTGATTGCCGCACCAAGCGGACAAGACGGGTTATGATGGTTGCACTAAGATGACGCTCAATGCATCCATTCGCCCGCCCTCCTGTGGCGGCGCCTGAGACGACTCGCCAGACCCCTTCGAGACCGACGATCGATCAACACCCGGAGCTGACAATGCGAATCCTTTTCGTCCACCCAAACTACAAATCCGGCGGGGCCGAGATCGCCGGCAACTGGTCACCGGCCTGGGTCGCCTATGTTGCGGGTTACCTGAAGTCGGGAGGCTACGGCGATTATCGCTTCGTCGACGCCATGGTGGACGATCTCGACGAAGAACAACTGCGCGCCATCTTCCGCGAGGAACGGCCGGACCTCATCGCGACCACGGCCATGACACCGGCGATCTATACCGCCGAGCGCCTGCTTCAGATCGCCAAAGAGGAATGCCCGGACACGGTCGCCGTCCTCGGCGGCATCCATGCGACCTTCATGTTCCAGCAAGTCCTGGGCGAGGCACCCTGGATCGATGCCATCGTGCGCGGCGAGGGCGAGGCGGTGACCCTGAATCTGGTGCGCGCTGTCGACGAGGGACGCTGGCCGGCGGAGCGTGACAAGGTTCAAGGCATCGCCTACATCGGCGACGACGGCAAGGTCGTGGCCACTCCCGCCGAGCCCTCGATCAAAGACGTCGACTCCATCTGGCCGGACTGGGGTGTGCTCGAATGGAAGAAATACATCTATATCCCGCTCGGCGTGCCGGTCGCGACCCCCAACATGGCCCGCGGCTGTCCCTTCACCTGCAGCTTCTGCTCACAGTGGAAGTTCTGGCGTGACTATCGGGTGCGCGACCCGAAAAAGATGGTCGACGAGATCGAGATGCTCGTCAAGGATCACGGGGTCGGCTTCTTCATCCTCGCCGATGAAGAGCCGACCATCAATAAGAACAAGTTCATCGCCTTCTGTCAGGAGTTGATCGACCGCGACCTGGGGATCCTCTGGGGTATCAATACCCGCGTCACCGATGTGATGCGCGACGAGGAGCTGCTGCCCTTCTACCGCAAGGCTGGTCTGGTGCATATCTCGCTCGGGACCGAGGCGGCGGCGCAGCTCAACCTCGACCGCTTCGTCAAGGAGACCACGGTCGCGCAGAACAAGCGCGCGGTGCAGCTACTGCGTGACAATGGCATCGTCACCGAGGCCCAGTTCATCGTCGGGCTGGAGAACGAGACCCTGGAGACCCTGGAAGAGACCTATCAGATGGTCATGGATTGGGGTGCCGACATGGCCAACTGGTCCATGTTCACGCCTTGGCCATTCTCCGATATGTTCACTGAGCTGGGTGATAAGGTCGAGGTCTACGACTACTCCAAGTACAACTTCGTCTCGCCCATCATGAAGCCGGACAACATCGATCGCGCCGAGCTGCTCGACGGCGTGATGAAGAACTACCGGCGCTTCTACATGAAGAAGATGCTGTTCCAATACCCCTGGGTGAAGGACAGTGTGCGCCGCAAGTACCTGATCGGCTGCATCAAGGCGTTTCTGCTGAGCGCCTTCCATCGCCGTTTCTACGACCTCGGCAAGCACAACTACTGGGGTCCGCAGCTCAAGAAGCTCATCCGCTTCGACTATGACAAGACCAAGTCCAAGATCGTCGAGCCGGACCACAACGCCTGGAAGCAGGCACCGGCGGCCAAGCGCCCGGCGACTCAGCCGAGCGGTGTCACGGCCTCCGCCAAGGCCTGTGGTGGGGGTGATCAGCAGATGGATGAGGTCCGGGTGGACGTGCCTGCGGTCAAGAAGCCCAAGGCCTCGATGATGGCCTGCGGTGGCGGCGGCGAGCAGCTGACCGAGGCGCAGATGAAGGATCCGCAGAGCATCAAGAAGCCGGAGCAGGCCGTCGAAGAGGCTTGAGCCTGGCCTGATTGTGGCGGCCTGTAGACGCCCCTGCTCAGCAGGGGCGTTCGTGCTTCCGCTCGTTCAAGGGTCGAGCGTCTCGCCGAATGACCCTCGACGGATAGCATTATACTCTTTAGGTGTATCATGTGGTTCGACTACGGGTCGATTCGATAATGACCAAGACTGAGCTCTTGGAGTTGATCGAGAACGGCGAAAGCTCCGGCGTCGAATTCAAACGCGATGACGTTCGGCCCGAACAACTGGCGCGGGAGGTGGTCGCACTCGCGAATCTGCAGGGAGGCAGAATCCTGCTCGGTGTCGAGGACGACGGTTCGATCAGCGGTATCCAGCGTGCCAATTTGGAGGAATGGGTGATGGATACGGTCTTTGGCCGTTACGTCCATCCCCTGATTCTCCCTTTCTACGAGGAGGTGCAGCTGGAGCCGGACCTGCGGGTGGCGGTGATCTCGCTGACGCAGGGTGTAGCCAAGCCCTATGTCGTTCGCCGGAAGGGAAGCGAGGATATCTATGTTCGTATCGGAAGCGTCTCCCGCAAGGCCTCGCGGGAGCAGCAGGCGCGTTTGTTCGCCGTCGGAGGAATGCTGCATACGGAGATGCTGCCGGTGTCTGGGACGGGATTGGATGATCTGGATCTGGATCGCCTACTCGACTACCTCCAGCACGTGATTCACGATCCCGAGATCCCTGCTGATCACGAGGCTTGGAGGCGCCGGCTTTGCGGTATGGGATTCATGACCGAACCGAACGGTGGCCGTCCAGTGTGCACGGTTGCTGGAGTTGTTCTATTCGGATACCGTCCGCGACGCGTTCTGCGTCAAGCGGGTGTGCGTTGGATGGTCTTTAACGGCGACGATATGGATTATGCTGCCGGGGACGACGTGGTTCTCGACCATCCTTTGGTCGGTCTCTGGCGTCTTCGACGCGGTAGCCGGCAGCTGGACGCAGGCGGGCTCATGGAGCAGCTACTCGATCGCATGAGGCCCTTCGTGTCCGTGGACGCCTCCGAGCTGAGTAATGGCATGCGTCGTGATCGACGCTGGCTCTATCCCCTCGAGGCGCTTCGCGAAGCGCTAGTGAATGCCTTTGCCCACAGAGACTGGACGCGCATCGAGGATGTCGAGGTCGTGCGATATGCCAACCGGTTGGAGATCAAGAGCCCGGGGGCGTTGCCTAATTCCATGACCGTAGAGAAGATGCTCGCAGGGCAGCGGTCCGCGCGGAATCCATTGATCGTGGAGGTGTTACGGGACTACGGCTATGTAGAAGCACGCGGAATGGGCATTCGAACCAAGATCGTCCCCCTTTTGAAGCGGTACAATGGCGTGCCTCCTGACCTGGAGCCAACGGAGGACTATCTACTGGTCAGGATGTATCGGGCCCGAAGTGTCTGTCAGTGAGCATTTGGGACGTTCCCGACGTCGGCCTGCTACCAGGAACCGGAAGAATCAGCCTCGCGGATCAAGGCGCGTGGCTTCAAGCTGGACTCCGATCGGACCGCGTGGCAGCCACAGCTCTACTTGCCGGTTGCCGCGACGCACGACCATTGGCACGAGCTCGCCACGCTCGCCCTCGGTCGTCGCCGATCTGAGGTCGCCGAAGTCGAAGACCGGCTGCTGTCCATAACTCTCGATAATGTCGCCGGGTTGAATGCCGCTGGCCTCGCCGGTGGAGCCGGGGATCAATGAATCCACTGACACTCGATTGTTCTGCCCGGTCTCATAGAGATAGCGGTCGTACGAATCGACCTCGAGCTCGTCGCGCAACGAGACACGCTGTTCATTGATAGCCTGGAGCTCCTCCTGATAGCGTGGCGTGTCGAGCCAGCCTTCGCGGACCGCCTGATCGCGCAGCTCCAGCCGGTCGAGTGCCAACTGCGCGCGGCGCCACACGATATCCTCTGCCTGCCCCGCGGTAACGCCGGCACGTACGAGTGCGCTGCGCTGCTCCTGGGGGGTTGGAGGTCGTATCGACTGCTGCTGTTCGGGGCTCTCTTGCTCCGACCTCTGAACCGAGCGGCGCTCCATCAGGTCGAGCCGTTGTCTCAGTTCCGCCAGCTCGGTCTGTATCCTGCCCCAACCTTCGTTGAGCACATCGATCCGTGCGAGCAACACATCGAGACCTGCGTCAGGCTGCGAACCAGATGCCGAGACGACATGCGAGTCGTCGTCGATCTCGTTGGAGACGCGCAAGAGTGTCGAGTTGACGTCATCTGAGCCGTCGTTCACCGACTCGTTCGCGCTGATCGCTTGGGCTTCCGACGTTCCAATACCCGCCCTCGAAGTCGCTTCACTCGTGGACATTGCCGGGCGCAAGACCGCCACGACGATCAGAAACCCGGCAAATAAACCTGCACCGAAGGTGAGGATGGCGAACAGGGCCTGTCTGTATCTCTCAGGCATGGCTCAAGGTGGAGAAGGGTCATGGGCGATTGGACTCAAATGCGTCCTGAGGCGATTTCTGTCAATGTTCATACCATCTGACTTGTCTTGACGCCCGCCTTCGGTGTCGCACCGCCAGTCACATCGCCCGGCGATGCGCCTGGTGGCGCTCCTTGAAGGCGAGCCTCAATGCGGCGCCATCTGGTATGAACATTTCCGGCAATCGCCTTAGGCCGTTCACGACGCAGGATGTTCCTTGAGGGAGAGAATGCTGCGACCCTAACAGCTTGTCGGGGCAAGTCTGTGACGCTGTCCACAGATACGAGGGCGTTGGTCATGAGTTGGGCCACTGCCGTGGGAGCG
>JANQGF010000195.1 GCA_028277465.1 Chromatiaceae bacterium | reverse complement strand
CGCCACCAGGCGCATCGCCGGGCGATGTGACTGGTGGTGCGACACCGAAGGCGGGCGTCAAGACAAGTCAGATGGTATGAACATTGACAGAAATCGCCTAAGATCGCGCTGCACATGGATCCGGGTCGTAACCGCTCTCGCAGTTTCCGGCAGTTCTGCTCGGGCGTGGAGGCTCTGCTGTGAAGCTCCACAAGGAAGCACAATTTATTTGCCAGCGACTTGTGGCATGCTGAAGGCGCCGAGATTGAATCTGGCAAAGCGTATGTCAGGGTCTAGTACCCCATTCCACCTTATTTTGCGTTCTCAGCGGTGCCTTGCCTTGGCGCCTTTGGGGGGCTCTGAGCATGCAAAATAAGGTGGAATGGGGTACTAGGGCGGTAGAGAAATCGATCGCCAACCCTCCCCTCGAGGTCCCCGGAGATCCCCATGTCTCGGATCAAGCTCCAATTCCCGAACGCCGACGGCCACACCCTCGCGGGTCTGCTGGAGACACCTCCCGACGGGAGTACCGCTCGCCGCTATGCCTTGTTCGCCCACTGCTTCACTTGCAGCAAGGACATCGCCGCGGCCAGCCGCATCAGCCGGGCGCTCGCCGCCCGTGGCATCGCCGTCCTCAGGTTCGATTTCACCGGGCTCGGCAACAGCGACGGCGACTTCGCCAATACCAACTTCTCCTCCAATGTCCAGGACCTGATGGCGGCCGCACGCAGGCTGGAGGCCGACTTCCAGCCACCCTCGCTGCTGATCGGTCACAGCCTGGGCGGGGCGGCGGTCTTGGCCGCGGCCCCTCAGCTGCCCTCGGTCGAGGCGGTCGTCACCATCGGCGCACCAGCCACGGCGGCTCATGTCAGGCACCTCTTCAGCGGTGCCCGCGAACAACTGGAGGAGCGCGGCGAGGCGGAGGTCGAGATCGGTCTGCGCCGCTTCCGCATCCGCAAGCAACTGCTCGATGACCTGGATCAGTACGGCTCGGCGGATCACATCCGGCGGCTGAATCGTGCCCTGCTGGTCTTCCACTCCCCGCTCGATGCCATCGTCTCCATCGAGGAGGCGGCCAAGATCTATCAGGCAGCGCTCCATCCAAAGAGCTTCATCTCGCTCGACAAGGCCGATCACATGCTGAGCGATCGGGAAGACGCCGAGTATGTCGCCGCAACCCTGGTCGCCTGGGCGAGCCGCTATCTGGGACTCGGAGGCCATGGATTCGAACCCAGTACGGGGACCGCGCCGGAGGTGCGACCGGGCGAGGTGCTGGTCACCGAATTGGACACGGCCTTTCTGCGTGGCCTCTATACCCAGCGCCATCAATGTCTGGCCGACGAGCCGGAGTCTTTCGGCGGCTCGGATCTGGGTCCCTCTCCCTACGACCTCCTGCTCATGGCGCTGGGTGCCTGCACCTCCATGACACTGCGGATGTACGCGAAGCGCAAGGGTCTGGCCCTCGACGATGTAGAGGTGCGCCTGGGCCATGAGCGCCTTCACGCCCAGGATTGTGCCGACTGCGAGCAGAAGGACGGCAGGATCGAGCGGATCGTGCGCCGCCTGAACCTGCACGGCGACCTCAGCGAGGCGCAACGCGCCCGTCTGCTCGAGATCGCCGACCGGTGCCCGGTGCATCGAACCCTGGCCTCGGGTCCGCTGATCCAGACCTGGTACGAGGACGAGTGACCCGACTGAGCCGTGGGCTCATGGCGCCGGAACATAGTGGTAGAGCTGCCATCGATGCAGCGGATGCCGACAAGGTGGATGAGGGGTCTCCGCGAGACGGGCGGCCGGGCAGTCGAACAGGGTTCGCTGGGCATCGACCGCGAAGCCGGCGATCGGCGGTGGCGCGCCGAACCGTGTCACCAGCCAGAAGGCGCCCTGGATCGCAGCCGGATCGACGCGGGGTGCGATCCGACCGCGCAGATACTCGGAGGGGCGGGTGAGCCCGGGCCATTGGCTGGTCTCCAGATCCGGCTGATGAAAGCGCAGCATGGCCGTGGTCTGGTAGCGGTCGGCATAGACTGGCGCCTCCAGCTCGGCGACGATCTGTGCCAGCTCGGCGAAGCCATGGGTCTCGCGCAGGATGCGGTTCTGGCGATCGGGTAGGGGCAGTGCGCTGGTGGCCGCGTGGAAGGCGTAGAGACTGACCAGCAGCAGATTGCCCGCCGCCGCCGCCATTGCCAAGCGCCACCCCCGTCGCAGCCAGAGGGCCGCCAGCGGCGCGGCCGCGAGCAGATACATGGCTGGCCAATTCGGTTCCACCTCGCTGCTGGTCGCGACCAGGGCGAAGAACCCGACCGGGAAGAGGGTCGCGGCGATGAGCAGTTCGCGTGCGTGGGGCAGGAGGCCGATCGCGCGTGCGCGTTGCGGGGCTTCTCCACCGCTGCGTCCGAGCCAGGGTGAAAGCAGGAGGGGGACGGCGATCAAGCCCCAGAATCCCAACTGGATCAAGAGATACTCGACCAGGCTCCCGATGCGCTCGGCGGGTGTGCCCGGACCCGAATGATCCATGGCGTCCGTGGGGGCTACGGCGAGCGGTCCGACCGCGGTCGAGAAGCCATGCCCGAACTGAAAGCGCATGGTCAGCCAGTCGTGGCTCGCGTTCCAGAGGATATTGGGTGCAAAGGCGAGCAGCGCCGCCAGTGCACCCAGATAGGGCCAGGGTGTGCGCAGCGCCCTCCAATCGGAGCGCAGGATGGCCCAGAGAAAGACCGGCCCGATGAGCACCATGGTGTATTTGCCGAGCAGACCGAGCCCCGTCGCGAGTCCGGCGGTGATCCAGCGCCGGCGGTCCCCCGCCAGGGCGCGCTCGCCCTCGTGCAGGGCGAGCGCCCAGCCCAGCGCCAGCGCGGTATCCGGTGTGGTGATGACCCCGCCGGCGAGCCCGGGCAGGGTGGCGAAGACCAGGATCAGGGCGAGACCCAGGTCCCGTCCGTTTTGCAGGCCGCTGTTGCGGTAGAGGGCCGCGAGCAGCAGGAGTGTCAGCAGCCCGGCGGCGAGCCCGCCGAGACGGGCCAGGAAGGCCGAGCCAGGCGCCAAGAGGGTCCCGAGACCCAGGAAGGCGACACCCGGCGGATGGTCGAAATAGCCCCAGGCCAGGCTCCGTGCCCAGTCGAAATAGTAGGCCTCGTCCTGAGTGACCGGCACCAAGGCGGCGATGACGAGCCGCCAGAGGGTCATGGCGGCGATCAGGATCAGCAGCGGATACCAGGTTGGCCCCTGCGTTTGCTGCGTCGGTCTCTGGTACATTGCGCGTCTTGCCCTCTGCCGCTCATCTGACTCGGGATCTGGTGATCGGCACGGCCCAAGTGATAGGAACGCCGGCTTCGGCCGGACGCCGCCGAGCAGGCATCGACCGGAATCCACAGGCCCTACCCCATGCGAGACGCACCAAGCGGCGACATCATCTGTCGCCCCCCCGACCTGGCCCTTATCGTACCCACCTACAAGGAGGCCGACACGGTCGAGGAGATGGTGCGCCGCGTCACCTCGGCCCTCGACGGCCTCGACTGGGAGCTCATCGTGGTCGATGATGACTCGCCCGATGGGACCGCCGAACGGGTGCGCGCGATGGCGCGGCGCGATCCCCGGATCCGTGTGATCCAACGGGTGGGCCGTCGCGGTCTCTCATCGGCCTGCATCGAGGGGATGCTGGCGACCTCGGCGCCCTTTCTGGCGGTGATGGACGGCGACCTGCAGCATGACGAGTCGCTGCTCCCGCGCATGCTTCGGACCATCGAGGAGGAGTCCCTGGACATCGTCGTCGGAAGCCGCTATGTGGATGGCGGCGGGGTCGGCGACTGGACCGCGCGGCGCCGCTCCATGAGCCGACTGGCGACCCGCATCGGCCAGCGGTTGATCCACGCCGAGCTGCAGGATCCCATGAGCGGCTTCTTTCTGGTCCGCGCGGCGGTCATCCAGTCCTGCGTGCGGCGCTTGAGCGGCGTGGGCTTCAAGATCCTGCTGGACATCTTTGCGTCCGCGGGGCGTCCGCTCAGGTTTCGCGAGCTGCCCTACACCTTCCGCGAGCGACACGCGGGGAGCAGCAAGCTCGACAAGGCGGTGCTCTGGGAGTATCTGCTGATGCTGGTCCAGAAGCTCATCGGGCCCCTCATCCCGGTCCGCTTCATCGCCTTTTCACTCATCGGCGGGCTGGGGGTCCTGGTCCACATGATGGTGCTCTGGCCGATCCTGAGTCTGTTCGGGGATACCGCCTTTCTCGCGGGTCAGACCGCGGCGACCCTGGTCGCCATGACCAGCAACTTCTTCCTCAACAATCTGCTGACCTACAGCGACATGCGGCTGCGCGGTCGGCAGCTGCTCTGGGGTTGGTTCAGCTTCGTGCTGACCTGCAGCATCGGCGCCCTGGCCAATGTCGGCATCGCCAACCACTTGTTCCAAGAGGGTCATTCGGGCTGGTTCCTGTCCGCGCTCGCGGGGATCCTGGTCGGCGCGGTCTGGAACTACGCGGTGACCGCGGTCTATACCTGGAAACGGCCAGCGGCCGCTCGATGACAGAGCCGGCGCCTCACGGTTGGGACCGCTCCGGGAGGCGGCGGCGAGACCAGAGGGTTCGACTCAAGAAGCCGTCTCGGTGAGCTCGACCCGGGGTCGCATCGACTCGTCCACATAGGGATGCCGTGCCGCC
>JANQGF010000128.1 GCA_028277465.1 Chromatiaceae bacterium | reverse complement strand
CCACCAGTCACATCGCCCGGCGATGCTCCTGGTGGCGCTCCTTGAAGGCGAGCCTCAATCCGGCGCCATCTGGTATGAACATTTCCGGCAATCGCCTTACAAGGAGCTCGCTCTCGACATCCATGAACCCAACTGACTACGCTCCCTCCGTCCTGATGACGGGTTGCTCAAGCGGGATCGGCCATCATTGCGCACACGGGCTCGCACGCCGCGGTTGGCGGGTGATCGCCTCGGCCCGAAGAACAGAGGACGTCGATCGGCTCGCCGCCGAAGGGCTGAGCGCGGTCCAATTGGACCTCGACGATCCCGAGAGCATTCGCGCCGGCCTCGAGCAAACCCTGGTCCTGACCGGCGGCCGACTCGACGCCCTCTTCAACAACGGCGCTTATGGGCAACCCGGTGCGGTCGAGGACCTGAGCCGTGAGGTGCTGCGCGCCCAGCTGGAGACCAATCTACTTGGTTGGCATGATCTGACCTGCCGTGTCATCCCCATCATGCGCCGACAGGGTCAGGGCCGCATCGTTCAGAACAGCTCGATCCTGGGTCTCATCGCCTTGCCATATCGCGGCGCCTATGTCGCCAGCAAGTACGCCCTGGAGGGGCTGACCGATACGCTCCGCCTGGAGCTCGCCGCGACCGGGATCTTCGTCTCGCTCATCGAGCCGGGCCCCATCTTGAGCCGCTTTCGCGACAACGCCCACAAGGCCTTTCAGGCCCACATCGACAGCGAGCACAGCCTGCACCGGGAGGCCTATCGGCGCACCGAGGCGCGTCTGACCAAGCCAGGTGCCGTTCAACCCTTCACGCTGCCTCCCGCAGCCATCCTCGACAAGCTGATCCACGCGCTAGAGAGTCGCCGGCCGAAGGCGCGCTATTACGTCACCTTTCCGACGCACCTGCTCGGCGCCTTGAAGCGGATCCTGCCCACGCGCGGGATGGATTGGGTGCTCGACAGGGTATCGCGCGGCGGAGCGGGCTGAGGGCGATGTCTGTCAATCGCCTAAACCGCGCCTAGCGCGGTATGCGAAGTTCTTTGATTAGATCGGCCTTGGCAGCCACGACAAGCATCGGAAACGACGCATCTCGCTCTGGACGCGGTTTAGACGTATTGGACCTCTAGAATCTCGAACTCGCGTATCCCACCGGGGGCGTCAACCGAGGCGAGGTCGCCCTCGCTCTTGCCGATCAGACACCGGGCGATGGGCGAACCGACCGAGATCATGCCATGTTTCAGGTCCGCCTCGTCCTCACCGACGATCTGAAAGCTGTGCTCCTCTTCTTTGTCGAGTTCCAGTACCCGTACGGTGGCACCGAAGACCACTCGGTCACTCGCGGCGAGCTGGGTGACATCGATGACCTGGGCATTGGCGAGCTTTGCCTCGATCTCCTTGATCCTCCCTTCGACGAAGCCTTGTTGCTCGCGCGCGGCATGATACTCGGCATTCTCCTTGAGATCCCCGTGTGCACGGGCCTCGGCGATCGCCTCGATGATGCGCGGGCGCTCGACCTTCTTCAGCCGCTCCAGCTCTTCGCGCAACTTACCAGCGCCTCTGGCCGTCAGAGGTACCTTGTTCATGGGTGATTCCCTCGTATCGATTCGCCGCTTCAGGTCTTGGCCGGCGGCGCTTTCGAACCCCTTGCGGGCCCGATACAAAACGTTGCGGGCACCCGAAGGCCCCGCAAATCTCGGATCAGTAAAGATCTTGTAACCGATTGACGCTCACGATGTCCAGTTGTTTCAGTGCCAGACAGGTCGCCTCGGCCCCGGCGATGGTCGTGGTGTAAGCCACCTTGTGCTGCAGCGCGGCGCGGCGAATGGCCGCCGAATCGGCGATCGCCTTGGCGCCCTCGGTCGTATTGACGATGAATCCGATCTCGTTGTTCTTGATCATATCGACGATATGGGGTCGACCCTCGGCCACCTTGTTGACCCCCACACAGTCCAGACCGGCGGCGCGCACCGCCGCTGCCGTCCCGTGTGTTCCATAGAGGGTGAAACCGAAGTCCCGCAGCTCGCGCGCGACATGGATCAGGCGCACCTTGTCCGCCTCGCGCACGCTGAGCATGGCCTTGCCGCCGCGCCTCGGCAGGAGACTCCCGGCCCCTTCCTGGGCCTTCGCATAGGCCTCGCCGAAGGTTCGCCCGACCCCCATGACCTCACCGGTCGACTTCATCTCGGGGCCAAGCAAGGTATCGACGCCAGGGAACTTGATGAAGGGGAAGACCGCCTCCTTGACGAAACACCGCTTCGGCGTCTGCTCGCGCTGCAGGGCCTGATCGGCCAGGCCCCTGCCGATCATGCAGCGGGCCGCGACCTTGGCGAGTGGCACGCCGATTGCTTTGGACACGAAGGGCACGGTCCGGGAGGCACGCGGATTGACCTCGAGGATGAAGATGTCATCACCCTTGATGGCGAATTGGGCATTCATCAGACCGACCACATTCAGCGCCTTGGCCATCCGCGCCATCTGATCACGTATTCGGTCCTGGATCGAGAGCGACAAGGTGTAGGGGGGCAGCGAGCAGGCGGAGTCACCCGAATGCACGCCCGCTTGCTCGATGTGTTCCATGATCCCGCCGATCAGGACCTCGCTGCCATCGCAGACGGCGTCGACGTCGACCTCGATCGCGTCTTCGAGGAAGCGGTCCAAGAGCACGGGCGACGCGTTCGACACCCGAACCGCCTCATGCATGTAACGTTTGAGCTCCGGCTCCTCATAGACGATCTCCATCGCCCGACCACCCAATACGTAGGACGGACGCACGACCAGCGGATAACCGATGCCGGCGGCCTGCTCCACTGCCTCCGACTCGCTGCGGGCGGTCGCATTGGGTGGTTGGCGCAGACCCAGCTCTTGGATGAGGTGTTGGAAGCGCTCGCGGTCCTCGGCGAGATCGATGCTATCCGGGGTGGTGCCGATGATGGGCACGCCAGCCGACTCCAGGGCGCGCGCCAGCTTCAGTGGTGTCTGGCCGCCATACTGGACGACGACGCCGACGGGGCGCTCCTTGTCGACGATCTCCAGCACGTTCTCCAGGGTCAGGGGCTCGAAATAGAGGCGGTCCGAGGTATCGTAATCGGTCGAGACCGTCTCGGGATTACAGTTGACCATGATGGTCTCATAGCCGTCATCGCGCATGGCATAGGCGGCATGGACACAACAGTAGTCGAACTCGATACCCTGCCCAATGCGGTTCGGCCCCCCACCGAGCACCATGATCTTCTCGCGCCCCGAGGGGTCGGCCTCACACTCCTCTTCGTAGGTCGAGTACAGATAGGCCGTGCTCGAGGCGAACTCGGCGGCACAGGTGTCGACGCGCTTGAAGACCGGGCGCAGACCCCAGTCGCAGCGCAGTGCGCGGACGTCGGACTCCTTCGCCTTCAAGAGACTGGCAATCCGGCGGTCGGAGAAGCCCTGGCGCTTGACCAGACGCAGATGCTCAGGCGTCAGACCCTCCAGCCCCGTGGCGACGAGTTTCTCTTCGGTGCGCACCAGATCCCCGATCTGGGCCAGGAACCAAGGGTCGATCCCAGTGAGCTCCTGGATCTCCTCCAGCTGCATCCCGACCCGAAAGGCGTCGGCCAGATAGAAGAGCCGGTCGGCCCCGGTTTGGCGCACCTCCAGCCGGATTGACTCGAGCGCATTCGGGTCGCTCAGATCGAAGACCTCCTCCAGACCATAGCGATCGATCTCGAGCCCGCGCAGGGCCTTCTGCAAGGACTCCTGAAAGGTGCGACCGATCGCCATGACCTCGCCCACCGACTTCATCTGGGTCGTCAGCCTGGGATCGGCCTGAGGGAACTTCTCGAAGGCGAAGCGCGGGATCTTGGTGACCACATAGTCGATCGCCGGCTCGAAGGAGGCCGGCGTGGCGCCGCCCGTGATCTCGTTGCGCAGCTCGTCGAGCCGGTAGCCCACGGCCAGCTTGGCAGCGACCTTGGCGATCGGAAACCCGGTCGCCTTGGAGGCCAAGGCGGAGGAACGCGACACCCGCGGGTTCATCTCGATGACGATCATCCGCCCGTCGGCTGGGTTGATCGCGAACTGGACGTTCGAACCGCCGGTATCGACCCCGATCTCGCGCAGCACCGCGATCGCGGCGTTGCGCATGATCTGATACTCCTTATCGGTCAGGGTCTGGACCGGCGCAACCGTGATGGAGTCGCCGGTATGCACCCCCATGGGATCGAAATTCTCGATCGAGCAGACGATGATGCAGTTGTCCGCATGGTCGCGGACGACCTCCATCTCGAACTCCTTCCAACCCAACACCGACTCCTCGATCAAGAGCTCGCGGGTCGGCGAGAGGTCGAGGCCGCGTCGGCAGATCTCTTCGAACTCCTCCTGATTGTAGGCCACGCCGCCGCCGCTTCCGCCCATGGTGAACGAGGGCCGAATGATGGCCGGAAAACCGATCGGCGCCTGGACCTGTATCGCCTCTTCCAGACTGTGGGCGATCGCGGAGCGCGGCATCTGCAGCCCGATCCGCCGCATCGCCTGGCGGAAGAGGTCGCGGTCCTCGGCCTTGTCGATGGCCTCGCGGGAGGCACCGATCAGCTCCACACCGAAGCGCTCGAGGACCCCCTCGCGGACCAGATCCAGCGCACAGTTGAGGGCCGTCTGTCCACCCATGGTCGGCAGCAGTGCGTCCGGGCGCTCCTGCTCGATGATGGCCGCGACCGCACGCCAGGTGACCGGCTCGATGTAGGTCGCATCCGCCATCTCCGGGTCGGTCATGATGGTAGCTGGGTTGGAGTTCACCAGCACCACCCGATAGCCTTCCTCCCGCAGCGCCTTGCAGGCCTGAGCCCCCGAGTAGTCGAACTCACAGGCTTGGCCAATAACGATCGGGCCAGAGCCGATGATCAGGATACTGTGAATGTCTGTACGCTTGGGCATGTTAGGGGATCAGGTGAGTGCGACGCGGCCTTGCACGTTTCGCTCTATTCTTGGGTTTGCTTGGGTCGAAGGTCTCGGCGGCTTCAGGGTCCGGGTTGCCGCGCGCACGCCGACTTCCGCTCACGCATCAGATCGACGAAGTGGTCGAAGAGGGGCGCCACGTCGTGTGGTCCGGGACTCGCCTCGGGATGGCCCTGGAAGCCGAACGCAGGACACGACCGGTGGTGAATCCCCTGCAGCGAGCCATCGAAGAGCGAGCGGTGCGTCGCCTCCAGTGTCTCGGGAAGGCTGCTTTCGTCCACCGCGAAGCCGTGGTTCTGGCTGCTGATCATGATGGCACCCGTCCTGAGATCCTGCACCGGGTGGTTGGCGCCGTGGTGGCCGAACTTCATCTTCAGCGTTCGTGCACCGCAGGCCAAGCCGAGCAATTGATGGCCGAGACAGATCCCGAACAGCGGGATCCGAGCCTCCAGCAGTTGGCCGATCGCGGTAATCGCATAATCACAGGGTTCGGGATCGCCTGGGCCGTTCGAGAGAAAGACCCCATCGGGCCGCAAGGCCTGCACGGTCGCCGCCGGCATGCGTGCTGGTACCACGGTCACGTGACAGCCCCGTTCGACCAGCATCCGCAGGATGTTGCGCTTGATCCCGTAATCGTAGGCGACGACATGATGGGGAAGGCGCTCGGCCACCGGCGTGAGCGGATCCGGCAGACCTTGCGTCAGCTCCCAGACCCCCTGCGTCCAAGGATAGGCCTCTTTGGTCGAGGCGTGCTGGGCCAGATCCATGCCCTTGAGTCCGGGAAAGGCACGTGCCTCGGCCAATGCGGCCTCCTCATCGATGGCATCGCCGGCCTGGATACAAGCGTTTTGCGCGCCCTTCTCCCGCAACAGACGAGTCAGGCGTCGGGTGTCGATATCTGCGATGCCGACGAGCCCCTGGCGGGTGAGGTAGGCATCGAGCCGCTCCTGCATGCGAAAACTGCTCGCCAGCGCCGGCAAATCGCGGATGATGAGGCCCGCGGCCTGACCGGCGCAGGACTCCTCGTCTTCCAGATTGGTCCCGACGTTGCCGATATGCGGGTAGGTGAGGGTCACCAATTGTCCGAGGTAAGAAGGGTCGGTCAGGATCTCCTGATAGCCTGACATGGCCGTGTTGAACACCACTTCACCGACGCTCGTCCCGGGGGCGCCGATCGAGGTTCCGCGGAAGACCGACCCGTCTTCCAGCACCAGCACTGCGGGTATTCTCAAGGGTATCTCCGAATTCGGGCGAGGGCGGGTGACGGCCGTGACGGGGCACCGGTTGAGGGCGCCGAGAACGAACCAGCTCGAGACCCTGGCAGCGCGGCGACCCGGCTGAATTCTAAAGAAGGACCACTAGGCTGTCCACGCGCGGCCGCAGTAACTGAGCCACTTAGGCGATTTCTGTCAATTCTCATCCCACCTGGCTGGTCTTGACGCCCGCCTTCGGCGTCGCGCCAGCAGTCACATCGCGCGGCGATGCTCCTGCCGACGCTCCTTGAAGGCAGACGCCAATCCGGCGCCATCTGGCATGAGAATCTCCGGCAATCGCCTTAGAAAAACGCACCTCACTCTGGAGGCGGTTCAGAGATGGCGCTGCGCCCATTGAATGATGCCATTCGCGTCCATCGCGCCGGCCTGACGTGCCACCTCCGTGCCGCCGCGAAAGAGGGTCAGGGTCGGGATGCTGCGGATGCCCAGGCGAGCGGCAAGGCCCTGGGCCTCCTCGGTATCGACCTTGACCAGACGCGCCGATGGCTCCAGACGGGCCGCCGCCGACTCGAAGGCCGGCGCCATCATCCGACAGGGCGCGCACCAGGGGGCCCAGAAATCGACCAAAAGGGGCAGGTCACTGCGCGCCACATGCCGGGCGAAGCGCGTCTCGTCGAGCGGGAGCGGCCTCCCATCGAACAAGGGCTCATGACACTTGCCACACTTGGCACCCGGGCCCAGACGAGCCCGAGGGACCCGATTCACTGCATCGCATGCGGGGCAGACGACATGGAGATCTTCTGACATGACAACTGGTTTTTCCACCTCTCGGTTGGCACGACACACCGGGGCGGACGATCACGGATTCGACCCCAGCCGAACCGGCATCATACTTGAATCCAACCCACCAGATAGTTACTTTCGAGCCAATACTGAGATTTCCAAGCCTCTTGAAGTCAGAATCATGAACCACTCTACCCACCTGGTGACCGTCACCGCGCAGACCTTTCAATCCCTTGTCATCGAGGGTTCATACGAGCGGCCCGTGCTCGTGGATTTCTGGGCCGACTGGTGTGCCCCTTGCCGTATGCTGATGCCGGTGCTTGCCAAGTTGGCCGAGGAATACGGCGGCCGCTTCCTGCTCGCCAAGGTCAATACCGAAGAAGAGCAGGCACTAGCGGTCGAGTCCGGGATCCGCAGTCTGCCCACGGTGCAGCTCTTCGTGTCGGGCCGGGTCGTCGATCAGTTCATGGGTGCGCTCCCGGAGGCCCAGATTCGCGAGTTCTTGGACCGCCATCTCCCGCGCCCGTCCGATGGACTCTTGACACGCGCGCAGGATCTCATGGCGGCCGGCGATCTCGCTGGCGCTCAGTCGCTGATCGAGCAGACGAGGGCCGAGGATCCGAACAATGTCCGCCTGCCGCTTGCCGACCTGCAATTGACCGTTGCGCGGGGTGAGCTCGCGGCGGCCCTGGCCCAAATCGACGCGCTGCCGATCGAACTCGCAAACGACGCCGAGGTGCTCGCACTGCGCGGACGGTTGCGCTTCGCCAGTGCTGTCGAGGACGCTCCCTCGGAGCCGGACCTGATGGCGCGTCTCGAGGTCGATCCAGGAGACAGCCGTTCTCGCTATCAGCTCGCCGCCCATCGGGTGTTGCGTGGAGACTATGCGGCTGCACTCGAAGAGCTCTTGGAGCTCATGAAGCGCGACCGTGCCTTCGAGGAGGACGCGGCCCGCAAGGGGATCCTGGCGGTCTTCGATCTGCTCGGGGGCAGCGGCGATCTGGTCGCCCGGTATCGGGCGAAGATGATGAATGCCCTCTATTAAACCGCATTAAACCGCGCCTAGCACGGTATGCGAAGTCTTTTGATTGGGTCGGCCTTGGCAGCCGCGACGAGCATCGGAGCTGTCGCGGTTTAAGAGATTAAAAAATATAAAATTTGGCCTTGATCATCGGTTGGTCCAAGCACCTAGTTGGTGGGAGCGGCGCCCCGCCGCGAAGAGCGCGCGATCGCGGCGGGGCCCCGCTCCCACCTGATGCTGCCGCATGATGCGCGATGCCGACTCAACGGATCGGGCGAACCGGTGATCGAGGCCTAAAATTTAAACCGCGTCTCCAGTGATGTCGATGAAACCCCAAAGCCAAGCACGAAATGAAAACGACGCATCTCGCTCTGGACGCGGTTTAGGCGATTGCCGGAAATTCTCATGCCAGCTGGCGCCGGATTGGCGTCTGCCTTCAAGGAGCGCCGGCAGGAGCATAGCGGCGCTATGTAATGATTCAGAAACAACCTACACACCGTTGGGCAAAGCGGAGCGTGCCCAACAAGGGCGGCTCAAATTGCACCACTTGTTTCTGAATCGTTCCTTAGCAACCGAAGGTCTCCACCGGCTCCTGGCTCATCGAAAGACGAAGCCCGAGGTCTCCCAGAAGTGGCCGCACCAACGGCACTCCCCGCTCGGCCCGAGAGTGCGAGGCCCTGCCCGGCGATCGACGACCCCGGCGACGGTGACCAAACCATCCGCGTCAAAGACCAAGGGGACATAGGGGCGCAGCCAGACCGGGACACCCGCCTCCTGGAACAGCTTCTTCAGCCTCCGACCCTGACCAAGGGGTCCAGAGCGGGAGGTCTGTGCCCTCGCTCTGAAGCACACCCTCAGCGCTTTGTGCTGGGGCCCCCGCGCTGGATCGGTGAGCGCGTGTTTCGTCTCGACTGCAGGCCACCACTCCAGCCGACCCAAGCCCGGCGGTAACTGCAGTCTCGTCACCTCGTCGCCGACATGCCAGGTGATCTCCAGCCGCTCCAGCGGCAACTCGGGCGGGGGAGGGATGGCGAAGAGATCATGCCGATAGCGGCGGATCTCACAACCGCTCCAGGCGACCAGCGGGTCGGCGTCGGAACGGGCGGGCAGCACCTCATCCAGGACGCGTTCCAGCCGTCTGGCGTCCGGCAGCGCGAATCCACGACGCCTCAACCACAGACGCAATACCGCTCTCTGTCGCGCTCGCTCGAGCCTCATGAGTCCGGGGATGTCGAGGGTACCCGGGCGCCGGCCGCCGAGCGTCATCAGCGTCTCGGCAGCCAGTTGGTCGGCCAGTCGCGCGGCCTCGGCGCAATGGCCCGCACTGCGGGCAAGGGTCTTCGAGCAGGCCGGCCAGCGGGCGTGCAGGAGCGGCACCACCGCGTGCCGGAGGTAATTGCGATCCAGCGCCAGGTCACGGTTACTCGGATCCTCGATCCAGGAGAGGCCTTGAATGCTGGCATAAGCGGCCAGCGACCCGCGTGCCACATCGAGCAGGGGTCTCACCAGGCGGCCAGCACCCAGGCCGGTCTCGAAGGGCATGGCCGCCAGTCCGTGAACACCGCTGCCCCGAAGCAGCGCGAGCAGCAATGTCTCGGCTTGATCATCCCGAGTGTGGGCCGTCAGCAGGAGATCTCCAGGTGCCAGCAGGTCGCTGAATGCCTCGTAGCGGGCCGCTCGGGCCAAGGCCTCGATACTCTCACCCGGCACCGGGCCCAGCGCGAGACGCCTGGTCACCAAAGGGACGGGTAGGGCATGGCAGTAGGCACGACAGTGATCGGCCCACGCCTGCGAGTCGGGATGAAGACCATGGTCGATGTAGACCGCATGCAAGGCGCCGGGAAGACACCTGCGCATCGCGGCCGCGGCGGTCAAGAGGGCCGTGGAGTCCAGGCCGCCGCTGAACGCGACCCAGCAGCGCGAGACGCCCTCGAAAGGCGCGAGCAGGCGCGCCAGATACCCCGGATCGAAAGCGCTCATGCGGTCTGTTCGCTCACTCGGCAGGATCTGCTGGAGATCGCCCTGGAGTCGCGTCGTACCACCCCCGGATGTGACCTGCTGCAACAGGGTGAAGTCCCTGCTCGAACCTGTCAGGATTCCTTGAAGCGCCCGTAGGCCATCAGACGCTCGAAGCGCCGTTCGATTAGCTGATCAGGGTCGACGCCCTCGAGCGCGTCCAGCCGTTCCAGGAGCACCGTCTTCAGCGTCTTGGCCGCGGCGTCCGGGTCGCGATGGGCGCCGCCCAGAGGCTCCTGGATCACCTGATCGACCAGACCCTGTTCGAGCAGCCGATCCGAGGTGATGGCCATGGCCTCGGCGGCAAGTTGGGCCTTGTCGGCGCTCTTCCAGAGGATGGAGGCACAACCCTCGGGGGAGATCACCGAGTAGGTGCTGAACTGCAGCATCCCCAGCCAGTCGCCCACGCCGATCGCCAAGGCACCGCCCGAGCCACCCTCGCCGACGACGGTGCAGAGAATCGGGGTCCGCAACCGGGCCATCTCACGCAGGTTGCGGGCGATGGCCTCGCTCTGGCCCCGTTCTTCCGCGCCGACTCCCGGATAGGCGCCCGGGGTGTCGATAAAGGTGAGGATCGGTATCCCGAACCGCTCGGCCATCTCCATCAGTCGCAGGGCCTTGCGATAGCCCTCGGGGCGCGGCATCCCGAAGTTGCGTAAGAGCTTCTCCTTGGTGTCTCGACCCTTTTGGTGTCCGATGACCGCGACCGGCCGGCCATCGATCCGCGCCAGCCCTCCGACGATGGCACGATCGTCGGAAAACGCCCGATCCCCGTGCAGCTCGTGGAACTCGTCAAACAACCGCCGCGCATAATCAAGCAGATAGGGCCGTTGCGGATGACGCGACAACTGTGAGATCTGCCAGGGAGTCAGAGAGGAGAAGATCGTCTCGGTCAGCGCGACGCACTTGCTACGGAGCCGTTCGATCTCTTCTTGGATGTTGAGCTCATTGTCGTTGCCCACGAGTCGAAGCTCTTCGATCTTGGCCTCGAGCTCGGCGATAGGCTGTTCAAAGTCGAGAAAATTCAGGTCCATAGCCCCAACAACAGACGTCTTTGTGTGATGCGGTGAAGGGAGGGTTCGCGGTCTCTCTCCCGCTCCCGCAATCCGCCCCGCGGTCCGCCAGGCGTCGAGGAGCCGCGCTTGACCGACCCCGGTGATCCGCGCACCTCGAGGGCGACCGGGGTACCACCGCGCGTCGGTGGCTGCGCCAATCTAGCGCAGCCCTGTCTCGGAGTACAGCGTCACCAAAGCGCCAGGCGAGAGACGCGATCACCTGGCTGGCGCCGTCACGCGACTCGAGCGCAGCTACCAAGCCCGGGCTTGTGCGAGGAACCCCTCGAGTCTGTCCCTGAAGAAATCGGCCGCGGCCGTCAGATCCACCAGCGTCTCGAGACGATCCAACGCAGGCGAGAGATTCGCCGCCGGGGCCTGCAAGGCCAAGAATGCGACCACCGCCAGCATACCGAGGCTGCTCCAGGGATTCGCAAGGCTGAACGGCTTGAGTGCGGAGCCGAAGGAACTTCTGAGCCGGCTGTTCGAAAAATCGACGCTGGAAAGCTCATCCAGACAGAGATGCGTCAGATAGCCGATCGCCATCAGCATGCCGGCGATCCAGGCGGTCTCGGGTGTCTGGTGCCAGAGCCAGTAGGCCGCATTGGTCGTCGCGAGCGCCGCGGCGGCGGCCGCAAGCCAGGAGTGCCAGATGCCACGATGAACCGTCAGGCGGGTGAAGACCTCGAAGAAACCATAGCGCACACAGAGATACACCCCGACCCAAATGAGGGCCAGCTCCAGGGGCTGGAAACGGTCGGCCAGAGGAAGGGTCATGACGAAGGCCAAGCCGGCACCCAGCACACTGAAGAGGGCCTTCACCGGCTTGGAGGTATCCGAATCGATATCTGGCAGGAGGCTGCCAACGACACCGATCGTAAACAAAGGAAGCGTCTCTTCGCCCCGAATCAGGCCAGCCGTATAGAAGGTCAGTGTGGTCGCGGCGCTGACGACGATCCCGCCGTTGAGATGTGTTTGGAAATTGGCCATGCTGACTTGTGTGTTGATCAGACACCTCGAGGTCGAAGCTTCATGTCTCGCACTGCATTGACGCTGGCACTGGTCCAACAGTCCGACCAAGGCACGACCGAAGCCAATCTGGATGACTGCGAGGCGGCCATCCGTGCGGCGGCCATCCGTGAGGCGCAGCTAGTTCTCTTGCAGGAGTTACACAATACTGCCTACTTCTGTCAGATCGAGGATCCCGCCCTGTTCGATCTGGCCGAGCCGATCCCCGGCCCCACAACGGAACGGCTGAGCGCATTGGCGCGCGAGTTGGGGCTGGTGATCGTCGGCTCGCTCTTCGAGCGTCGCGCCCCTGGCCTGTACCATAATACGGCAGTCGTGCTGGACGCGGACGGCTCCTTGGCGGGAATCTATCGCAAGATGCACATCCCCGACGACCCCGGCTACTACGAGAAATACTATTTCACCCCGGGCGATCTGGGCTTCAACCCGGTGGACACGGCCGTCGGGCGCCTTGGGGTGCTGGTGTGTTGGGATCAATGGTTCCCCGAGGCGGCTCGCGCCATGGCGCTCGCGGGTGCCCAACTCTTGCTTTACCCGACGGCCATCGGCTGGGACCCGACCGATGGACCCGAAGAACAGGCCCGTCAACTCGACGCCTGGGTCACGGTCCAACGCGGCCATGCCATCGCCAACGGGTTGGCACTGGCCTCCTGCAACCGAGTCGGCTTCGAGCCCGCTCCGAACGGGCACGCGGCCGGTGCTCGCTTCTGGGGTCATTCTTTCGTCTGCGGTCCCCAGGGCGAAATCCTCGCCCAGGCGGACGACCAGGCACCCAAGCTCCTGGTCGCCGAGCTCGATCTCGCGCGCACCGAAGAGGTCCGACGCAGTTGGCCGTTCTTGCGTGACCGGCGGATCGACGCCTATGCCGACCTGAATCGGCGCTACCGCGATTGAGCATCCCAAACCGCGTCCAGCTGATACCGGCACGCGTTGAGATCCAAGGTCCCTGGCCTTAGCATCTCGCGCGTAATCCGCGGATGATCCTGACCCGAGTCCAGAGTGAACCGCGTCGTTTCGAGTGACTCCAGCCGCGCAGCGATCAAGAGTCATCCGCGGGACGCGGTTCAGAAACGAGGCGAACGGGGACGCTGCCGAGCGGTGGCGCAACCATACAACCGTCCTGGAGGATACCCCATGAGCAGTATGACAACCTCGGCCAACGGCCCTAGACTCCAGATGCGCTCCATCATTCAGCGTATCGCCACCGGTCCGGAGCTCTCCAAGGACATCTCCCTGGAGGAGGCACGCGCTGGGATGCGCGCCATCCTGGACAACGAGATCGACCCGGTGCAGTCGGGTATCTTCCTGATCGCATTGAGGATGAAACGCGAGACCGACGATGAGCTCAAGGGCATCCTGGACGCGGTGCGCGAGGCCACCGGGCAGGTCGTGGCCGAGGTTGAGGATGTGGTGGATATCGCCGACCCCTACGACGGCTACAATCGCTGTCTGCCTGCCTCCCCCTTTCTGATGCCGGTCCTCGCCGAATATGGTCTGCCGGCGGTCAGCCACGGCGCCCACGCCGTGGGACCCAAATACGGTGTCACCCACCGCCACGTCTTCGAAGCCGCCGGCGTACCCGTCGATCTGTCCCCGGTGGAGGCGGCCGACCGCCTGGTCGATCCCGCGCTGGGTTGGAGCTATGTGGACCAGCGGTCCTTCTGCGCGCCCCTGCACAACCTGGTGGGCTTGCGCTCTGCCGTGGTCAAGCGCCAGGCGGTGACCACGGTCGAGGTCATGGCCAAGCCCATCCAAGGGCGCAGGCACACGCACCTGGTCACGGGTTATGTCCATAAGCCCTATCCCCGGATCTATGCTCTGCTCGCCCGTCACGCGGGGTTCGACTCGGCGCTCTTGGTGCGGGGTGTGGAGGGCGGTGTCATCCCCTCGTTGCGGCAGAAGGGCACCTGCTTCAACTACCAGCACCATTCGGAGGAGCAATCGTTCGAGATCGACCCGACCCTGCTCGGCATCGAGCAGTCCGTGCGCGCCGTCCCGCTGCCCGATGATCTCCCGCAGATCAGCCGTCCGGACGACGAGATCGCCATCGCTGTCGATGTCCCGGCCACGGCGGAGGCCACGGCTCAGGCCGGCATGGCGGCCCTGAATGGAGTGCGAGGCCCGACCTACGACAGCCTGGTGTTCTCCGGGGCGCTCATCCTCTGGCACCTGGGGCGCGAGCCATCGCTCAAGGTGGCCGCTGACCGTATCCGCGAGGTCCTGGACTCCGGCAAGGCCGCTCGAAGGGTGTGCTGACATGGACAGGCCATTCGTCGCCGTCGCCGAGACGGGTTCGATCCGACCGGGCAAGTTCATCAAGGTCGTCGTGGATGAGCAGTCCTATCTCGTCGCCAATGTGGATGGACGCTTCTATGCGGTCGAGGACAACTGCAGCCATGAGGACTACCCCCTGTCCTATGGCTGCCTGGAGGGCGATCGCATCAAATGCTCGCTGCACGGGAGCCGCTTCAGCCTGGAGACCGGGGCCCCGCTGGACGAGCCGGCGGACCAGCCCATCCGCACCTATCGCCTGGCGGTCGCCGAGGGCCGACTATGGCTCGACCCGACGCGGCCCACGGATTGATGGCTCACTGACAGAAATCGCCTTAAGCCGCGCCAACTCCGACGATTGTCGGTTTCTCTGAGGACGATCCAATCTTAACAAGGCCTCGATCATCGGTTGGTCCAAGCACCTAGTTGGTGGGAGCGGCGCCCCGCCGCGATCGCGCGCGAACCGGTGATCGAGGCCCTTAGTAATGATTCAGAAACAACCTATACACCGTAGGTTGGGCAAAGCTGAGCGTGCCCAACAAGGGCGTCTCAGGTTGCACCACTTGTTTCTGAATCGTTCCTTAACAACAGTGCCTATTGCGCTAGGCGCGGTCTAGCTCGAACGGCTCGGACTATAATGCCGCTTGAGCCAAGCGGTCAGACCCTCCAGCCCCGGAAAGAAGACCCGCTCGGTGACGTTGGACTGGTCGAGCTTGTCACGGATCTCCCATTTGAGATCGGCGGGCACGATGATCCGCCGCCAGATCTCCGGATAGTCGGCGAGCCAGCGGTCGATGGCCAGGGTCGGGTCCGAGCTCATCGAGAAGAGCGCAAACTGATTGACGATCCGGTCGTCGATCGAGGGTGGCTCGAAGAAGAGGGTAAAGGGCTGATCGCGAAGTCGGTCCAACTCCGCCAGTGTCTTGACGGTCTCCGAGAGCATCTCCAGGGTGAAGACATTGGCCCCTTCCAGCTCCAGCCGCGAGCGCAGCAGCTCCGGGGCCATTCGGTGGGCGGCGATATAGTTGACACCCCAGATGGCGCCGTCGCGGTCGTATTTGTCGATATGGGCGGTGGCGAAGTGCAAGGCGGCAAAGGGGGAATAGGTCCAATCCAGGAGACGGGTCGGTAGCCCATAGTGTTGGGCGACCGACAGCCAGTGCCAGACCGAATCCCGTTCCACGACCCGGCGATGGGCGTATTTGCGGAAGTTGCGCAGCAGGTGTCGCTCGAGCTGGGCATAGCTGCCGCCGAGACGCATCAGCGTGGTCTCTAAAGGATAGCCGGCGTCAGAGAGACCACGGAAGGCGTAACGAGATCGATAGCGGCCGATTTCCGGGACCCAGGAGTCGGCGAAAAGCACGTCCTGGATCTCCGCCCAGGATGTGACTCGAATCGGGTTCCCCGCTTGATTCATGGAGCTAGGAGCCTGTCCGACTTAGGGGGATCGACGCGAGGGAGTGGGAGAGCGAGGCCATTTCGTTCCGGTTTTGAGGCGCATAGTGGATTCTATGTAACGAAAGACCGGGGCGAAAGGGACCGTTCTCCCGCTTCCGCAGCCGATTCAGCCTAAGTCGGACAGGCTCCTAGTATCCCAAGCCCATGT
>JANQGF010000189.1 GCA_028277465.1 Chromatiaceae bacterium | reverse complement strand
GGAGCGGGGCCCCGCCGCGAAGAGCGCGCGATCGCGGCGGGGCGCCGCTCCCACGTGATGCTGCCGCATGATGCGCGATGCCGACTCAACGGATCGGGCGAACCGGTGATCGAGGCCAGAATTTCCGGCAATCGCCTTATGGATCGCCATCCCCGGCCAGCCAGCGCAGGCCATATGGATCCAGCTCGATGCGACCGGCAGCGGCGCTCACCTGTGCGCCGGCGGCGAGGAGGTCGATCGCCGGATCGCTCAGGCCCGCGTGATAGGGCAGGTCGGCCTGGACGGACTGCGGGTGCTCGCTGAAGTTGGCAAGCACGAGCAAGTGACCGTCGTGCCGCCGGCGGGCGAAGGCCAGCACATGCTCGTTATCGGTCCAGAGTGGGTGAAACAGCGCGAAGTTGTGGAAGTGCGGGCGGGCGCGGCGCACCTCGATGAGCGTCGAGAGGCCGCCGAACAGGCGTCCTTCGACAGAGTCGGGATCGTGGCGACGCGAGGCCTTGACCCAGTCCATTGCCGGACGGTGCATCCAGCGGCTGTCGAGTGCCCTTTCCGGATCTTGCAGATAGCTTGTATCGTTCAACAGACCGAGCTCGTCACCCATGTAGATCAGCGGGATGCCACCTCGGGCCAGAATGAGTCCATAGAGCAATAGGACGCGGCGAATCGCGAGGTCGACCCCGGCCTCGTCGCCGGTCTCCAGCGCTTGTTCCAAGCCGGCGAGAGAGGCGGTGGTGCCACTGATGCGGGCGTCCCCGGTGCGCGGGTTGAACTGGAAGAAGGTCCCGCGGGCGAAAGAGCCTGGAAAGCGACCCGTGTAGAAATCATTCAGAAAACGCCGGTGTGCCTGTGGATCCTCGCCAATGGCGCCGAGGTCCTCATCGCTCATGGCCCAGCCGATGTCGTCGTGGTTGCGCACATAGTTGATCGGAGCCGAGCCCAGCAAGAGTCGCGGGGCGATGTGCATGACCTTTGCCGTTAAATTGGCCTTGCGGGTCGCGAGACCACTCCAGAGATTGACCATCAGCTGGTTGTTGTAGGCCAGCTCACACTGCTTGCCGACGGTGGTCTTGACACCGAGGTAGCGCACCAGATCGTCTCGCGGGACGATCGCTTCGGCCTTCAGGATCACGGCCGGGGCGACGACCCGCAGCAGCGCCCGATAGGCCTGGATGAGCAGAAAGACCTCCGGCTGGTTCTGGCAATCGGTCCCCAAGCGCTTCCAGAGGAAGGGCGCCGCGTCCAATCGCAGGACGTCGATACCCTGATTGACCAGGTGGAACATGGTCTCCAGCATCTCCCGGAACACCGCCGGGTTGGCGTAGTTCAGGTCCCACTGGTAGTCATAGAAGGTGGTCCAGACCCAGCGACCGGTGCCGGCCATGTTCGGCACGAAGGTGAAGCTGCCGGGGGCCTCGTCCGGGAAGATTTCGGGGAGTGTCCGTTCGTAGGCGTCGGGCAGCTCGCGGTCGGTGAAGGTGTGGTAGTAGGCGAGGCACTCGGGGTCTCCGGCCATCGCCCGTTGCGCCCAGCCGTGCTCCTTGGCGGTGTGATTCAGTACCAGGTCGACACAGAGCGACATGCCGCGTTCGCGTAGCGCGGCGGTCAGGGCATCGAGGTCGTCCATGGTGCCCAACTCAGGACTGACGGAGCGATAGTCCATGATGGCGTAGCCGCCATCGTTTGGGCCGGGCCGCGGCTTCAGCAGGGACATGATATGCAGATAGGTGACGCCCATCTCCTGCAAGTAATCGAGCCTGCACCGGACGCCCTGCAAGGTGCCGGCGAATCGCTGCGGGTAGAAGACGTAGCCCACCATGGTCGGGCGCTCGAACCAGTCCGGCGTCATCTGCCGCTCCAGGTCGAGCAATCGGAGCGGCTCGGGCCGCTCGAGGTAGGCATCGACCACGCAGTCGAAGATCGCATCGGCATGTTCGATGATGTCGGAGCGATCGGCGTAGAGGGCGCGAAGCGGCTCCCGTGCGTCCTCGAACCAGCGTTCGAAACGCAGCCAGAAGACGTCCGAGTCCCGGGGCTCGAAACGGTCGCCGAGCCGCGGGGTATGACGTTCCTTCAACGCCGCGAAGGCGGCGCGGGCATCGGGGGCCATCTGTAGCAAGTTCTGCATCGATCGAGCCTCGGTGACTGCGTCGCTCATTGGGTCCATGGGCTGCTCCGAGCACCCATCGACCGGGGCAGAATAACGCAGCCAACGAGCATGGCGGTACACCAGCCGTTGGGGGATGAAAGTGGCGTGTGGCTGAGCTGCGGCGGACTCTCGGTAACCTGTGTCCAGAGCGAAATGCTTCGCGGGCGACCATGGGCGATCGGCGAAACGCAGTTCAGGACTCGTCCGAGCCTGTTCGCGCCAGCGAACCCTTTGGTGGGTCTCTGTGTCCCCCTGACCTCGGATTGTCAGAGTGTCGGGCGAGAGAAGGGGTGCCGCCGGCCACTCGAACAGCGGCCAGCGGTGAGGGTGGGCGGGGTGGTTTACTTGTTGGTGTTCAGACCCATCGGCAGATAGGCCGGGCACCAGCCCAGGAGCCCGGTGGCGAGCGGCACCAGCCCGACAGCGCCGAGCCAACTCTGAGCGATGAGCCCCCAGGCGACGATGCCGACGCCGGCGACGATACGGATGGTGCGATCCATCTTTCCAAGGTTCTGTGTCATCTCGAAGATCTCCCCTGTCGTTGCGACCGGCGCTCGCCGCCGATCCGGTATGTGAGCGTCCACACTAACCGCAGGGGTCCGTCGGTTCGGTGACTTTGTCACCAAGGGTCGGCGCCCGTCAGCCTTCGCGCATCCGTTGCTCCAACCCGGGGAGATCCAGCAGCTCGATCAGGCCGCGTGTCGTGCGCAGCAGTCCCTGCCCCTCCAGCACCTTCAGCACGCGGCTTACGACCTCGCGGGAAGAGCCCAGCTCGACCGCCAGGGCCTGGTGCGTCATGGGGATCCCTTGCCCAGGCGCCGCCGCTTGGCGACGTAGCAAGAAGGCGATCAAGCGCTGGTCCAGACGCTGAAACAGGACCGCGTCGAGGACGGCGAAGACCTCCTGCAGGCGATCCGCAATCAAACCGAAGAGATAGCCGCGCCAGGGCTCGGACTCGGCCATCCAGCGACGGACCTCGGCGGGCTTGGCCACCACGGCTTCGACCTCGCTCTCGCACTCGGCGAAGGCCGGGAAGGGTTGTCCACTGAGGATGCAGGAGGCGGTGACGACACAGCTCTCACCGGGTTCGACCCGGTAGAGTGTGATCTCACGACCATTCTCGCCGAGCTTATAGACTCGCCCGGTGCCGGTGAGGATCAAGGGAAGGAGTGAGCAATGGGAGCCGTCGTGACAGATGACTTGGCCGGCCGGGAGCCGCACCAGCGAGAGGTGATCGAATAGCTCGGCGCGAAACCCGTCCGGTGCGGCGCGCAGAAAGGGGAATGACTCCAGGATGCGTCGATGCTGCTGCGGGTCGCTGATCATGAGTCGGGGTACCACTGCGCTGGCCGGGGGGGGACGCCGGGACGAAGTCTCATGGTCGGACGCCGAGTCTCCGAACCTTGGTCGACGTCTCCCTGTCTCGGCCACCGAATGCAGCGTCGCTACCAGGACTTATAGGGCAGGAACTTGCCGTTCAGGTTCAAGACGACCCGGTCCCCTTTCGGGTCCTCTTGTTTGGGCAGGCTATTCATCCCCAGACAGGCGGAGCAAGTGAACTCGGGCGAGAGGCCCGACCGCCGTGGCAAGTGCCTCCCACGTCATGCCTTTCGCCTTCTTCGCGCGCAGAATCTCGGTCTTCATCTCGTTCTTGGTCATCGTGGCACCTCGCTGCCGCTCGGGTCGGCCGCTTCTCTGATTTGGCTGGAGCTGGAGAAAGAGGTTTGGGATCCGAGCACGGACGGATCTCGCAGGACGCTTGCCGCGACCTCTGTGTCGGTGCCCCTCGTGTTGGCTCGAAACCCTCGGAGGCAAGAGCCTCGCCGCGTTCTGCGACCGACTTCCCAAGGGTTCAGGCGACTGCCTCAGCGACCTGCGCGCCAACTTCAGGAAACTGGGCATCGTCCTCCATCTTGTCAAGCGGGTGCCTCGCTGCCTTGGACCCGGTCTGCCAGCTCGGCAACCAAAGGCCAGGGCGCTGGGATCGATGTCGGTTGGTTTCACCGGATATTGAAACAAGATGCGTCAATAACGAAACTGCTGCTCGAATATAATCCCAGTTGCCGAGGGACACATCTGAGAGAGGCCATCCCGTCGGCAAGCCAGCCGCTTCGAGACGGCTCTCGCGGGGTCTTAAACCGCGCTTAGCGCGGTATGTGGAGTTTCCTGATTGGATCGGCCTTGGCAGCCACGACAAGCATCGGAGCTGCCGCGGTTTAAGATATTAAGAAATATGAAATTTAAACCGCGTCTCCAGTGATGTCGATGAAACCCCCGAATCCAAGCACAACATGAAAACTACGCATCTCGCTCTGGACGCGGTTTAGTTATGCCAAACAAGAGCTTCGTGTCGCGACTCATCGCGATCGCTTGTGTCGTCGTCCTCGTTCCGTCATTGGCCGGGGGCGCGAGCTCGGGACCGGATTTCTCCTCATCTGAGGAACGCCGAGCCTGGGTGCTAACAACCTTTTTGAAGGACATAGAAGCCAGATGGCGTTTCCATAATGTCCCAGCTGCGGATGGGCGCTTTCTATATGACCTGGTGCGGGAAACCAAACGTCAGCGGGCCTTGGAGTTTGGCTCGGCTAACGGATACTCGGCAATATGGATAGGGCTCGGACTAGAAGAGAACGGTGGACGATTGGATACAGTCGAAATCGATCCGGGAAGGTCGAAGCTATGCGAGAAGAATGTCGGGCAAGCGGGTCTCGAATCAGTGGTAAATTGTATCAACGGCGATGCGTTGAAGGTGTCCAAGACTCTCGATGGGAAGTACGATTTCTTCTTCATCGATCTGGGTGTCGTGGAGGTCTTTTCATTTCTAGAGAGCGTCGAATCGAAGCTGAGTGACGATGCGATCATTCTGCTCCATAATATTGGGTTCGAGGGTAGCTACAAGAAGACGTTGGACTATGCAAGGCAGCGCGGATGGGCGGTTGAAAAAGGGCGACCGAGCGACGGGCATGGATACGGCTTCTTCGTCGTGAGAAAGCACTTGCACGCATGGGACAGCAGCCCGGCAATGCTGTCTGTTCTAGAGGCGAAACTGCGTAAAGGAGCAAACGGCAAGATCAGCACGAAGTGCATCGATCTCACCGCCGACGAGATCTCGGGAGAGAAGTTTGACCTAGTCTACTCGAGCATGGCGTTGCACCATGTCAGAGACACCGAGAGGCTCCTCGGTAAACTCTATCGTCTTCTCGTGCCCGGAGGCTGTATTGCTTTGGTCGATCTGGACGTGGAAGATGGCAGCTTCCATGGTGATAATCCGGGCGTGCATCACCATGGATTTCAGCGCGATGAGATTGAACGACAGCTGACGACCGTTGGCTTCAGGTCTATCGGTCAGAGAACGGCGTACTGTTTCGAAAAGCCGGATGAGAGCGGAATAACTAAAAAATATAGCCTGTTTTTGATGACGGGATATGTGGCTGCTGAAGGGCGTCTTGGAGAATTCGATGTGCCCGTGTCGGGCACGGATGACCTGTCATCTTCAAGCGCTTGAACGCTTGAGAATGAAGCGCCAGTGGCGAGCAAGGATCTGGCATGGCGTCGGCCCGCGGCTCAGCGTCGGCGCGTCGACCTGAGTCCATGATCCGATCACCGAGGAGACAAGGTTCCATGTTCAAGAAGCCCCTTTCAGCACTCCTTATTGTGCTTGGGATGACCGCACACGCTGATCCGAGTCGAGACACCCTCTATCAGATCTCGACCATCGATGCACTCTTGGCGGGCGTCTATGAGCCTGCTGCGGCGGTGGGAGATGTGCTGGCGTTCGGCGACTTCGGTCTGGGCACCTTCGAGGCGCTCGACGGCGAGCTGATCCTGCTCGATGGCCAGGTCTTTCGGGCGGCGGCCGACGGTCGGGTGACCCGCGTGCCGCCCGAGACAGGCACACCCTTCATCGCGGTCACCCACTTCGCGACCGATCTGAGACTCACCGCCCCGCAGGATCAGAGTTATGAGGTCTTCAAGACCTGGCTGCAGTCGCAGCTGCCGAGTCCGAACATCAGCTATGCCGTGCGGGTTGATGGGGCTTTCGACAGCGTCACCTATCGTAGCGTCCCTCGGCAAACCAAACCCTATCCGCCCCTGGTCGAGGTCTCCAAACATCAGCGGGTCTTCGAGCAGAAGGGTATCCGCGGTAGCCTGATCGGCTTCTGGTG
>JANQGF010000178.1 GCA_028277465.1 Chromatiaceae bacterium | reverse complement strand
ATCGCGGGGATGCCGTCGCGCGGCGGGCCACCCAGATAGACCTCATTCGCTGGGACCAGGCTTCCCCGCAGATCGAAGCCATTGTAGTCACGCCCGAAGGCGACCCCGGTCAGCGCCGCCAGCAGAAACAGGATCGACACTCCGATTCGAATGTTCGAGCTCTTCATGCGGCTCCTCCGTCGAGTGGGGTGAGATGCCCCCAGCCTTGGAATCCTGGGCGGGTCCAGGGCCTCTGACTCACTGCCCACCGAGGGTCTCCAGAGCCGCGAGAATGGCGCTGGGCTCCACACGGTTGCGGTAGTCCAGGTCGATAAAGGCGAAGCGCACCTCGCCGGTGCGGTCGATCACGAAGGTTGCCGGCACTGGCAGCACATAACGGCCGGCACCATTGTAAGTAATGATTCAGAAACAACCTACACACCGTAGGTTGGGCAAAGCGGAGCGTTCCCAACAAGGGCGGCTCAAGTTGCACCACTTGTTTCTGAATCGTTCCTAAGAGACCGCAGTTGACCGCACCCTGGCTCAGTGCGGCCGATTGACAGCGGAGATGTTCGGGGGATGGGTGTGAAGCCAGTCATCGCGGATCGCGATCGTGCGGAAGAGACGCCATTCCTGCGCCGCAATTTGGTTCAGTCTCTGGTGACGGTCGGGTTATCCGTCTCAGACGCCGCTGAGGTGGCCCAACGTGTGCGAGTGCAGCTGGACGCGGAGGGAGGGGCGGTCGACGAGGAGCGGCTGCGCGCTCTGGTCTCCGTGGACCTGGAGCGGCACTTCGGAGCGCGAACCGGCCTGCTCTATCGCTCCGCGCAGCTGCAGGGACGTATCCTGGTACGCAATGGCAGACGACTGGAGCCCTTTTCCGTCGGGGTGCTGACCCGCCACCTGGAGGGTTGTGGCATCCGGTTCGAGGAGGCCTCCCGCGGTGCGCACTTGGTCGAGTCTCAACTGCGCGAGTTGGACACCCCGGTTGTGGACCACCGCACCCTGCGTCGGATCGTCTACGCGACACTGAGCCAACGCTGCTGCGCGGCTGGCGCGGACCGCTTCCTGTCGCGCTGTCATCTACAGGACAGCGCGACCCCCCTGATCCTGTTGATCGGCGGGGCCACGGGCGTCGGCAAGAGCACGGTTGCGACCCGGCTCGCCTATCTGCTGGACATCGTGCGCACCCAGTCGACGGACATGATGCGCGAGATCATCCGTTGTTATCTGGCGGGCCATGTCGCGCCGACGCTCGGCTTCTCGAGCTTCGACGCTTGGAAGGGCTTGCCCCGTGCGGGCCCACTGGCGCGACAACCGCCCGATGAAGATCCGGTGGTTGCGGGATTCCTGGCCCAATGCGGCAACGTGAAGGTGGCGCTGGAGGCAACCATCGAGCGGGCGGTCAAGGAACGCCATGATCTGATCGTCGATGGCGTCCATGTGCTGCCCTCCTGGCTCGACCTGACAGGCATTGCGGCAAAAGCAGTCGTCATTCCATTGGTGCTCGCGGTGACCACCAAGTCGCGGTTGGATGAACACCTGCTGCAGCGGAGCAAAGAGCAACCGGACCGGGACTCGGATCTTCACCGCCGCACGCTGGACGCCATCTGGCAACTGCAAGGGTTCATGGTCGAGCAGGCGGAGCGCGAGGGTGTTCCAGTCATTGCGAACTGGAACCTCGATGAGACCGTCTGGACGATCATGGACGTTATCATGCACCAAGTCGGGGTCCGGTTTCCGCCGGATCCGGACCGGTTGTTTGCGTTGGGGTAACGATCCTTGATTTCGAAGAGGCTGGATTCTCGTGGCTTCTTCTCGTCGGACCCTATAGGCTCGCTGAAATCGCGACTGCAACTGCAACCCGTGCGCTTCTCGCCCGGACTTTGGATATGGAAGAGGGCTCGTTGAAATGCGTTTGATCCTTGTTCGCCACTATAAGACCCTCAACAATGCGTGTCGTCGTATCCTTGGTTGGACCGATTCACCGCCGGTCCCTCATTGGGAGGAGGGCCTGGCCCAGCTCGAGCGTGTGCTCCGCGAGCGGGGCCTGCAATTCGATTGGATCTACTCCAGCCGTTTGGAGCGGGCACGCGCGACGGCTGAGTGGTTTGCGCAGCGATATGGTGGTCTGAGGGTACGCGAGTGCACCGAGTTGAACGAGGTCGACTATGGTGAGCTGGCGCAGCTATGCAAGCGCTGGGTCGCGGAGCATGTCCCAGAATACAAGAGGAATCCGAGTTATGTCTTTCCGCATGGCGAGAGCTTCCAAGCCATGCGCGAGCGTAGCCTGCGTTGTGTGCTGGGGATGGAGTCCGAACATGAGAGTGACACACTGCTGGTCGTCGCCCATGCCGGGGTGATCCGCGGCCTGATCACCCATTTCCTCGAGCTGTCCTTCGCGGACAACCTCCGGCGCAAGGTCTCCCATCGCTACATCGGCGACTTCCTGATCCATAACCAACGCTGCGTGCGCTATGACGAGTTGGGCGAGCCATCTGGTTTCATCCGCGACGGTGTCATCGAGATACCCTGCGGACCTAAAGGGACAGAAAAGATGGGTGGTACTGGAATGGTTCAATCAGAGCCGCAGCGAAGAGAGGACTCTCTTTGGGGCGCGCGGAAGGCCAGGGACCTCGAACACCCCTGATAGGTGCAACGACCTGCAAATATCGGCGTCTCAGCCTGCAAGCATCGTTGTTTTCGGCCCAGATCAATTGACAATTCGCGTTTGGGCTTGTCCGTGTTGCCCGGATAGGCGGCCATGGCCAGCGCGGGCAGGTACTCGGCGGCATGGAAATAGTCGATCAGCTGCCGCGCGGTGTGCCGCTCGAGGAACACCCAGTTGGTGGACGCCCCATCGGCAATACCCAGATACAGGCCGTCGGGATAGCGGGCTTTGAACCGTTCGATCTCGCGCGTCATCCGTTGCAGGAAGCTCTCCTTGCCGTCTTTGGGGGCTTCGCCAACATAGAGCGTCTGCAACCGCTCGCCGGCGGGGCTGTAAAGGGAGAGGCTGCCCACCATCGCTTCGCGCCAGCCGTCCTCTTTCATCGCCAGCATCGCCCCATCGAGGCTGATGGCGACCGTGGCCACCGCCGCATCCAAGCGCGGCAGCGCATACTCCCAACGCTCCTCCTTGGCGCAGGCAATGGAGCCAACCCACTCGAAACGAAAATTTCAAATGAGGTGGGTATATCAATATAGCGGCTTTCATGTTGTTCAAATTCCGTGAATTCTGCAGAGCGTGCAACCGCTCGACCGCCCGGTTCCGGGTGCGCCGCATCCTACGGATGAACATTTGGACGAGCTGGTCGCGGGTCTGCGTCAGAGTCTGGTGAAGCAGGCACAGCAACAAGGTGTGTCGCCGGCCGGGCTGGCAGACATCACGTAGGTCGCCGGTCTCCAGAGCCTTGGCCTCAGCGGCGAACTGCCGGATCTTGGTATGCGGAATGTTCTCCAGGAGCGGCCGGGGATCAAGTACGGCATCCAACTCGGCGAGCCGGTCGATCCACAGGCGCGGGTACTTCAGGTTTGGTGGCCCCGGAGTCTCTTTGAGCCGTGAGAAGGCATTCAGGTATCGGGAATGTCTTCGAGCGCCGGAAAGTAACCTAGGAACTGGCGCGTCTTCAGGCTGAGCGCCATCGACAGCCGGCCGCCCTCGCCGCGGGCGTATCGGCGAACGAACGCTTCGTCGTCCTCACTCAGATTGAATGCGGCCTCCAGTTCGGCGTCGGTGAAGGGTCCGCGGAAGCGGGGGGTAAGCCGTGCGATCGATGGAGGCCATGACAAGGGCTCGCGAGGTGTCCGGAAAAGGGTTTGCCCCGACGGCCGGAAAGTGCTTGATTTACCACGACCGACGTGGCCAAATTTGACTGGCCGGAAAGGTATACATTCTCGGACGTGCGATCCAGACAGACATGCCCCAGAAGAATCGAGCTGCGCTCTACCTCCGGGTCTCGACGGCGGATCAGAAACCGGATCTCCAGTTCGACGGGCTTAGGGCCTACGCCGAGCGCGCCGAGTTGGATATCGTGCGGGACTACTTGGGCGTGGCGGTATCGGGTCGGCGCCAGGGGCGCCCTCAGCTCGATGCCCTGATGCGGGATGCGCGCCATCGAGCCTTCGACTGCGTTCTGGTGTGGAAATTCGACCGCTTCGCGCGCTCGACCAAGCACCTACTGACCGCGCTGGAGGAGTTCAACCACCTCGGCATCCGGTTCGTGAGCGTCCAGGACCAGATCGACACCACCTCACCCATGGGCAAGGCGATGTTCACGCTCGTCGGTGCCATGGCGGAGTTGGAGTCCTCGCTGATCAGCGAGATCGAATTCCAGGCCGTCGCCCACGACGGCGTTCTCGACATTCCGCCGGAGCATCGCCGCGTCTTGGATGGCAAGAAGGTGCGCGTCGTCCTGGTCGATGCCGAGCCGCAGAACAGCGATGCCAACGAGACGATTTTTTCCCGGCTGCGAAAGGTGAAGACCCAAGGGCCAGCGGATCTCTCGACCAATCACGACGCCTACGTCGTCGGCGAGAGGGATGCCTGAGTCCGTCTTCGTCGACACCGGCCACATCCTCGCCCCGGTCAACGAGAACGACCAACATCACCCCGAAGCGGTCGCACTCTCGGAGCAGTTCGATGGCCAGCCCATCGTCGTCACCGATGCCGTGCTGCTGGAGATTGGCAACGCCCTGTCGCGGATGGATCGTGACGCTGCCGTACAGATCATCGCAGACCTGCGCGAATCGCCAGGCGTCACCGTCGTGAACCTCACGCCAGAGCTGTTCGAGTCGGCGTTCGATCTGTACCGGGGCCACACCGACAAGCAATGGGGCCTGGTCGATTGCGTCTCCTTCGTCGTCATGCGCGGCATGGGATTGACGACCGCTCTCGCCTTCGACCAACACTTCGTCCAGGCGGGGTTCGTCACACCACGAGTCTGACTTGCTCGTTCGGGACGAGGTGATAAAAATTTACACGTATCCCGAGCCCACCCCGTATCGTTCGCGCAGCCGAAGAGGCAAAAGACGAGACACCGTCTCATGTGACACCGTCTCATGCAGGCAAGGTCATCGTCGTGCCGGGCTATGGCATGGCCGTTGCGCAGGCCCAGCAC
>JANQGF010000177.1 GCA_028277465.1 Chromatiaceae bacterium | reverse complement strand
ATTCAGAAACAAGTGGTGCAACTTGAACCGCCGATGTTGGGCACGCTTCGCTTTGCCCAACCTACGGGTGTTTTAGTCGTTTCTGAACCGTTTCTAAGGTACGCATTGCGTACCTTCCACGCGCCGAGGTTCATTGTCCGGGGTGCCGCAACCACTGCATGACCGCTAGTACGCGATGCGTACTACACCTCTCCCCATCGCCCTCTTCCGGGGAGAGGGCGAGACCCTGCCTTTCGCCTCATGGCTCGGCAACCGAGATGCGGCGTCGCGGCAGCCCCAGAACCATGCGGATCAAGTCGACTCGCGTCGCCGTCTGACCCGACTCAGCCTGAGCCGCAGCAGGGTCCACACGGGTCCGGAAGCGGCGTAGAGGATGGCGAAGAGGAAGAGCACCAGGGGAGGATTGAGGAAGACGACGGCGAACACGAGCATCACCACCACGGCCAGCAGGAAGGGCACCCGGCCCTGAAGGTTGAGCTGTTTGAAGCTCTCGTAACGGAAATTGCTGACCATCAGGAGACCCGCACCAGCGGTTAGAAAGGCGGCAAGCCAGGAGACATCGGCACCCTGAACCCCGAGGTCGGTCGCGGTCCAGATGCCGGTCGCGATGATGGCCGCCGCGGAGGGGCTGGCAAGTCCCTGGAAGTAACGCTTGTCGGAAATGCCAAGCTGGGTGTTGAAACGGGCCAGCCGCAATGCAGCCGCGGCCGTGTAGACGAATGCCGCGAGCCAACCCACCTTGCCGAGCGCCCCCAGGGCCCAATGGTAGGCGACCAGCGCGGGGGCCACACCGAAGGCGACCATGTCGGAGAGACTGTCGTACTCGGCGCCGAAATCCGACTGGGTATGAGTGATCCGAGCGACGCGTCCGTCGAAACCATCCAGGACCATGGCCACGAGAATGGCCAAGGCGGCCGCCTCGAAGCGATCCTGAGTTGCCGCGAGGACGGCATAGAAGCCGGCAAACAGCGCGGCTGTAGTGAAGAGATTCGGCAATAGATAGATGCCGCGCGGTCGCTTACGGGGCGTCTTGCTTGCGTCCATCTTGTTTGCGTCCATAGGGGCGATGTGAGCCGTTGATGGGGATGGCGGCGGCGTCGAGTATAACCCTTCCTCGACCACCGATACCTCAGGGCACCATGAAGCTGTCATAGACTTGCGTCATAGTCTCCGCCAGCCGAGAGGAGCGATACTAAGGCCGGTAGAATAGAGCCCGCGTCCCAGACCTCCCGACCGCGACCCAGGCGCCGCCATGGCGCCGCGCCAACCTCCCCCACAGGAGTCGACATGCCCCTGCAGCAATCCAGACCGCCGTTGCCCAGCGCGGACAAGCGCTGGAAGCTCGTGAACGCCACCATGCGCCGCAACGGTTACGCTGGGCACGCCCTGATCGAGACCCTGCACAGCGTCCAGGACGCCTTCGGGTTTCTGGACGAGACCTCGCTGCGCTTCGTCGCCGCCTCGCTCGACCTGCCGCTGAGCAAGGTCTTCGGTGTCGCGACCTTCTATCACATCTTCATGCTCAAGCCGAAGGGACGCCATGCTTGCGTGGTCTGTACCGGCACGGCCTGCTACATCAAAGGGGCAGGAGCACTCCTGGAAGGCATCCAGGAGCGCTATGGCGTGGATCCGGGCGACACCACCGAGGACGATCGACTCTCCGTCCTCACCGCGCGCTGCGTCGGCGCCTGTGGTCTCGCACCTGCGGTCGTCCTGGACGGCAGCATGATCGGCAAGCAGACCTCCGACACCCTGATCGCCCAACTGGAGGAGCTGGACTGAGATGCATCTGGAAGATCTGGCCGACAAGGCCGCAGAGTTCCGCGCCGAAGAGGCGGCCGTCGAGCAGGAGATCCGTGTCTGCGTCGCGGCCAGCTGCCAGTCCTCAGGGTCCGTGGAGGTCCTGGCCGCGCTGAGACAGGCGCACCCGGACGGCGATCAGAGCTGTAAGGTCAAAGGGGTCGGCTGCATGGGGCTCTGCTCGGCCGGTCCACTGGTCGCGGTGGCCGACAAGGGAGGCGAGCTGGTCGACTCCATCCTCTATCGTGACGTCACCCCCGACGACGCGCCCGACATCATGGGAAGCGTCCGCGGGGCACCGGTCGAGCGTCTGCGATGCCCGACCGAACAGCCCTTCTTCAGCCGTCAGCACCGGATCGTGCTGGAGAACTCGGGCATCGTCGACCCGGTCAGCTTCAAGGGTTACGTCGTCGCCGGCGGCTACGCGGCCCTGCTACAGGCCATCATCGAGCTGACCCCCGCCGAGGTGCTGCACGAGGTCACCACGAGCGGTCTGCGCGGACGCGGAGGCGGCGGTTATCCGACCGGTCTCAAATGGTCGACCGTCGCCAAGATGCCGAGCGGGCAGAAGTATGTCATCTGCAATGCCGATGAAGGCGATCCCGGGGCCTTCATGGATCGGGCCGTCTTGGAGTCAGACCCGCATCGAGTGCTCGAAGGCATGGCGATCGCCGCCTATGCCGTGGGGGCGAACAAGGGCTTCATCTATGTCCGCGCCGAGTATCCGCTGGCCGTCGAACGGCTGCGCACCGCGATCCGCAAGGCGAAACGCGGGGGCTTGCTGGGCAGCAAGATCGCGGACACCGAGTTCAGCTTCGAGATCGAGGTCCGTCTCGGTGCCGGCGCCTTCGTCTGCGGCGAGGAGACCGCTCTCATGGCCTCCATCGAGGGTCTGCGCGGCCAACCGCGCCCGCGCCCGCCCTACCCCGCCGAGTCCGGCCTCTGGGGTTGTCCGACGCTCATCAACAATGTCGAGACGCTCGCCAATATCCCGCCCATCATCCGCGAGGGTGGCGACTGGTTCGCCTCCATCGGCACCGAGAGGTCGAAAGGGACCAAGGTCTTCGCGCTCGCCGGCAAGATCCACAACACCGGGCTGATCGAGGTGCCCATGGGGACCAGTCTGCGCGACATCATCCAGGTGATCGGCGGTGGCATTCCGGAGGCAAAGGCCTTCAAGGCGGTCCAGACCGGCGGGCCCTCGGGTGGCTGCATCCCAGAGCGACATCTCGACATCCCGGTCGATTATGACAGTCTCAAGACGCTGGGCACCATGATGGGATCGGGCGGCATGATCGTCATGGACGAGACCTCCTCCATGGTGGATGTCGCGCGCTACTTCATGGAGTTCTGCATGACCGAATCCTGCGGCAAGTGCGTTCCCTGCCGTGCCGGGACTCAGCAGATGTACGGTCTGCTCGACCGCGTCGCGCGCTCGCAGGCGACGCGGGCGGACCTGAGCCTGCTCGAGGAGCTCTGCGAGGTGGTCCAGGCCACCAGCCTCTGTGGACTCGGCCAGACGGCACCGAATCCGGTGCTGAGCACGCTGAGGTATTTTCGGCACGAGTACGAAGAGCGACTCGCGGACGCCTCCGCGCGTGCGAGCGCCTCCCGCTCGCACCAAGACGAGTGACCGAACGACGGCCCGAACCCAGGCCCCACCGATGCCCCCTCCAGGTTGAGGGCTTCTCGAAGACCATGCCGGAGGCACCATGCCCCTACCCGCAATTCAACCGAACGTCCGCGTCGTCACCCTCAAGATCGACGACCAGGATCTATCCGCGCGCGAGGACGAGACCATCATCGAGGTCTGTCGCGAGAACAGGATCCCGATCCCCAGTCTCTGCCACCTGGATGGTCTCTCCATCTGGGGCGGGTGCCGTCTCTGCGTCGTCGAGATGGAGGGACAGAGCCGGCTGTTCGCCGCCTGTTCGACCCGGGTCGCCGAAGGCATGCGGGTCCGAACCAATAGCGAACGGCTCCAGCGCTACCGGCGGACCATCATCGAGCTCCTCTTCGCCGAGCGGAACCACATCTGCTCGGTGTGCGTCTCCAACGGCCATTGTGAGCTGCAGTCGCTCGCTCAGGGTTGTGGCGTCGATCATGTCAGTGTGCCCTACCGGCAGGCACCCTATCCCGTCGACAGCTCGCACGAGATGTTTCGTCTGGATCACAACCGCTGCGTTCTCTGCACACGCTGCGTGCGGATCTGCGAGGAGATCGAGGGCGCCCATACCTGGGACATCATGGGCCGCGGCAGCGACTGCCGGGTGATCACCGACCTCGCCTTGCCCTGGGGCGAGAGCGAGACCTGCACCAGCTGCGGCAAGTGCGTCCAGGTCTGTCCGACCGGGGCCCTGGTGAAGCAAGGCACCTCCGCAGGCGAAATGGTCAAAGATCAGCAGTTCCTGCCCATCCTCGCGCGACGGAGGCACGCCCGATGAACGCACCGGCGAGAATCAAGGTCGCCACCACTTGGCTCGACGGTTGCTCGGGCTGCCATATGTCGTTTCTGGACATGGATGAGCGGCTGGTGGATCTGGCTCAGAAGATCGAGATTGTCTATGGCCCCTTGGTCGATGCCAAAGCGCTCCCGGAGGGCATCGACGTGGGCATCCTGGAGGGCTCCATCAGCTCCGAAGAGGATCTGGAGAAGGCGAAGACCTTCCGCCAACGCTGCAGACTGCTGGTGAGTCTCGGCGATTGTGCGGTGAACGGAAACGTCCCGTCCATGCGCAACCAGTTCGATCTCGAGGCGGTGATGGACCGCGCCTATCGTGAGAACGTCACCTTGCAGCCTCAGATCCCGACCCGGAGCGTCCCGGCCCTGCTCGAGACCGTGAAGCCCATCCACGGCGAGGTCGAGGTCGACGTCTTCGTGCCGGGTTGTCCACCCAGTGCGGATGCCATCTGGTTTGTGCTGAGCGAGCTGATCGAGGGCCGCCTGCCCGATCCGAGCCAGGTCACGCGCTTCGGGGCCTGAGCCTCGCCCTTATCCACCGGGGAGTTTATCCATGAGCCGCACTCTCACCATCGAACCGGTCACCCGCATCGAGGGACACGCCCGCATCACGCTGCAGCTGGGAGATAGCGGCGAGATGCAGGACGCCAAGTTCCACCTCACTCAGTTTCGCGGTTTCGAGAAGTTCTGCGAGGGGCGACCCTACCGCGAGATGCCCGCGCTCACCGCTCGGACCTGCGGCATCTGCCCCGTGAGTCACCTCCTGGCCTCCAACAAGGCCTGCGACCATCTGCTCTCGGTCAGCATCCCCCCGACAGGTGAGAAGCTGAGGCGGGTCATGAATCTCGCGCAGCTGGTCCAGTCGCATGCCCTGTCCTTCTTTCACCTGTCCTCGCCGGATCTGCTGCTGGGCTGGGATGCCGACCCGGCGTCGCGCAATCTCTTCGGCGTGATGCGTCAGGATCCAGCCCTGGCCAAGGACGGCATCCGGCTGCGCCAGATCGGTCAGAGCATCATCGAGACACTCGGCGGCAAGAAGATCCACCCGACCTGGGTCGTGCCGGGCGGGGTGAACGAGCCCCTGACCCAGGAGAAGCGCGATGCCATGCTCGGGCTGCTTCCGGAGGGGCTCGAGATCGCCAAGCGGACCTACGCCTTCTTCAAGACGCTGGTCCCGCGTTTCAAGGACGAGGCCGATCACTTCGGCAATCTACCGACCCTCTTCCTGAGCCTGGTCACACCCCAGGGTGCGCTCGAGCACTATGACGGGCTCTTGCGCGTCAAGGATGCCCAGGGCCGGATCCTGGAGGACATGGTGCCGCCGCTGGAGTACGAGCGGCTGATCGGAGAGGCGGTAGAGGACTTCAGCTACATGAAGTTCCCTTACTACAGGCCCCAAGGCTACCCCCAGGGGATCTATCGTGTCGGTCCCCTGGCGCGACTCAACAACGCCACCACTTGCGGCACGCCCTACGCGGACGTGGCCCTCGCCGAGTTCCACATGCTCCAGGAATCTGGCCCCATTGCCAGCAGCTTCCACTATCACTATGCGCGCCTGGTCGAGATCATCTACGCCCTGGAGATGATGCAGCGCCTCCTCAAGGATCCGACGATCCTGGATCCCCGCGTGCGGGCACGGGCGCGGAGCAACCGTGAGGAGGGCATCGGCGTCGCCGAGGCCCCGCGTGGGACCCTGATCCATCACTACCGGATCGATGACGACGGTCTGATCACCTGGGTCAACCTGATCATCGCGACCGGACACAACAATCTGGCCATGAACCAGGCCATTCGCCAGGTGGCGGACGCCTATGTGGACGGCAACGCCCTGCAGGAAGGCATGCTCAACCGGGTGGAGGCGGTCATCCGATGCTTCGACCCCTGTCTCTCCTGCGCCTCGCACGCGTTCGGCCAGATGCCGCTGCGCATCGAGCTCAGAGACCCGGATGGCGGGCTCCTGGACCTTCTGAGTCGCGACTGAGTCGAGCGCTTGAAGATCCTCGTCATCGGCTATGGCAGCCCCATCCGGGGCGACGACGCACTGGGCCCACTGGTCGCGGACCGTCTCGAGAGCGCGGGTGTCCCGGACGGGGTCGAGGTCATGTCCCGGCATGTCCTCACCGTCGAGCTGGTCGCCGAACTCGCGGGTCGGGACCGCGTGATCTTCCTCGACGCCGCGGCGGATGCCGCACCGGGCCGGGTCGACTGCCGGCGCTTGGAACCGGCACGAGACGCCGTCTCGAGCATGGCCCATTTTCTGGACCCCGCAGAGCTGCTGGCCTGGTGCGAGACCCTCTACGGGCACCTGCCCGAGTGCTTCCTGATCTCCGCCGGTGGTGCCTCCTTCGATTATGCCAACTATCGTCTGACGCCCATTGCCGAGCGTGCGGTCGAGCAGATGCTGGACGGGGTCCGCCGACTCATGGCCGACGAGGCATGCATTCCCGCCGCAACGCATCAAGGTCGAGCCGCCGCGGCACCCTCGCCGCCCGAACCGGACACTTGCGCCTGATGCACCCCTCGCCGCTCTTCGGTGGCTGATCCAGAATCAGGCATGTCAGACCAAGTCACGCGCATCAATCTCGATGCCGCCCCGTTCGACGTGCGCCTCCCCAAGCACGGCGAGCCGGACGAGCTCGTCGACACCGTCCTCCAGCCCGATCTCGCCCTGATCTGCGACCCCGCCGAGCTCGACGACAGGGGCTGCCGTGGCGCACCGGACTGGATCGTCGAGATCCTCTCACCGCACACGGCCGCCCATGACCAGATCCACAAGCGCGCGCTCTACGAGCGGCATGGCGTGCACGAGTACTGGCTGCTGCACCCAACTGACCGGGTCCTAACCATCTACCAGCGGCACAACCAAGCCATCACCCTTCGCCCGGACCGGTCGCTGACTAGTACCCCGTTTCACCTTATTTTGCATTCTCAGCGCGGACCAGCCTCGGGATGGAGGTGCACCGCCAGCCAGAGGCAGGGTGGCTGACACGAGGTCCGCAGGACGCGATGCGGGGTGTGCGCGGGGATGAAGCGGTAGTCACCGGCCCTGAGCTGGAGGGTTTCGCCGGCGATCCAGAGTGTGGCCTCGCCCTGAAGCAGACAGACCCACTCGTCCTGGGCTTGATCGTAGAGGCAGGTATCGGGCCGATCGCTGCTGAGGATGCGCTCGATCTGGAGATGGCGCCAACGCAGAAGGTCTTCGAAGACCTCGCCCTCGGGGGGCACAGACAGATCGGAGAAGAGATTGCCGGATGGAGCGGCTGGTTCGGTCATGACTTTCTCCCGGCTGGAGACCCTGGGCCCGAGGTGTTTTGCAACCCTGCCGACGGGGTTGGCATCGCCCCGCTCGGCCGATCACGGCGCCGCCTCCCTCAGCGTCGTCAGCCACAGACGAGCGCGCAGTCCCGGCCCGGTACTGACTCCAACGGTGGCGTCACGGATCTGCCCGGCGGCATCGACGAAGAAGGTCGCGGGGACCCCGGAGACACCCCAGCGACTCGCGATCCGCCCCTCTGGATCGGCGATGACCGGAAAGGCGAGCCCGGCCTCGCGCATGAAGCGCTGGATGTCGTGACTCGGGCCGGATTGCAGGGCGACCGTGATCACCCGGTGATCCTCGGCGATCCCATCGATGGCGCCGTCCATGACGCGGCAAACGGGACACCAAGTGGCCCAGAAATGGACCAGCACCGGCTGACCTCGCAGATCACCCAGGTCGAACGGGCGTCCCTCCAGCGTGACGCCCGCCAGTGGTGGCGACTCGCCCCTCGCCAAGGGCCGGGCCTTCCACCACTGAACGGCGCCGAACACCAGCAGGACGAGCACGAGATTGAGCAGCCAACCCCGCCAGCGGCTGTGTTTGGCACGCTGGTTGATGGGCTTACGAACGTCGATCTTCAACTTCAGCCACGACAGGTCATCGATTGGACTTGGGCCGGCGGACGCGCACCTTGAGTTCCGTAGCAATCACGAAGCAACGTCGCCAGGATTCAACGTCATGGATCTGAAAAAGCGAGCAGACTCGTCTGGCCACTGCACGCCGGCCTGGTCGTTTCAGCCGTACCAAGAGGAGCCCATGATGGGTACCCGGCGTGAACTGTCTTGCGTCCGAAAGGTCCAGGTCTTGCGTAATCAAGAAGCGTCCACCGTGCTGAGCACCGGCCCAGACATCCGGATCGGACTGACCGGTCAGGCCCTCTTCAGCGACCGAGTCCACTTCGTGTCCGAGGGCGGACAGCTCGGCAATCAACGCAGTCGGAATATTCTCGTCCAGCTCGATCTTCATGCCACCTTCGGCACAGACGGGACCGGCAGGTCCTCCTCCGCCGACGCTGCAGCGAACGCGATTACAGCTCGGACATCATCGACGGACACCGTTGGATAGTCGGCCAAGATCTCGGCGACCGTGGCGCCTTCCGCGAGACTTGCCAGCAGCGTGCGTAGCGTGACACGTGTTCCGCAGATCACGGTTTCGCCTCCGCAGACATCCTGCTTGGTATCGAAATGGGATAGGTAGTCCATAGGATCATTGGCTCTTGCGGCTTCGTGCCACATCATAGCCGCTTACCGGCATACCGCGAATGCCGGCTCTTGCATGAAGCATCTTGGTCCTTACCGTGGTAGAGACAAAGTCCGGCGGAACAAGGTGAGCGACAACACACTGCGGCTGGCGACGAAGCACGGGATTGGTGGGCTCGTCGAGCCGCTGGGGCAGCAACCGCCCCAGGCCATCCGGCAAGGCGCTCGCGCCAGGGTTGCTGCCCGCAATGGCCCCGGCCATGGCAAGCAGCTCCCGGCCGGTCACCGGCAAGGGCGTGAAGCGCACCGGTGCTTGGGGCTGCACGGCGACTTGGAGCCCTGGCGCGCGCAGCACCCGACCGGCGAAGCAGCGCCCGCCGCCCGCAATGGCCGCGAGCAGCGTCGACTTGCCACTCCCGTTGGCGCCCCACAGCCCAACGACCTCACCCGGGGCGAGGCGCAAGGACAGGGGACCCACGACCGGGCGCACCCAACCCGCGACCAGGTCTTCGAGCTCCAGCAGCCATTCCTGACTGTCCGGATCAGTTCTAGGCTCAGTTGGCGACCGCAATGGCGTCCACCCAGGCGTCGATGTGGCTCAGATAGCCGTTGCCATCGGCACTCAAGGGTGGCGACATTGCCAGCTTCCGGACAGGCCAGCCCAGGTCACGCCCCAGCTTGTTCGGCGCCCTCGGCGACTGGTAGGGCGCATGAACGATGACGCCCTGACGTCCCGCGAGCTCGCTGGTGAGCTTGCGCAGGTCACGCCCGCTCGGCGGCACGCCCGGCACCGCCTCGATGGTGCCAAGCAGTGGCACGCCGAAGCGATCGAGCAGATAGACGGCATCGCGGTGATAGAGCACGACGCCGGGGGCATTGCCCAGACGCGCCTGCCAGTCGGGCAGGCGTCGCTCCACGGCCTCGGCGAAACGCCTGGCGTTGGCGCGGTAACGGGCGGCGCCGGCTGCATCGAGCTGGCCGAGACGTGTTGCCAATGCCTCGGCGACTCGGGCCATGCGCACCGGGTCGAGGTCCACATGCGGGTTGCCGGCCGGGTGGACATCGCCAAGAGCCCGGTTTGCGCTGCCGCCGATGTCGAGCAGCGGCACCTGTGCCGCTGCCTCGAAGTACCCGACCCGGCCCGGAAGGATGGCCGGATTCGCGGCGCTCGTGCTCGCCGCCGGGAGCCAGCCGACCTCGAGCTCGGCGCCGACGGCGACCACCAGGTCGGCGCCGCGCAGAGCGCGGATCATGCTCGGCTTGGCCTGCAAGTCGTGCAGATTCCGATCTGGCCCGGCGAGGACCGTCAGGTTGGCATCCGACGCCAGGGTTCGCACCAGCGCCCCCATGCTCGGGCTCGTTGCCACCACGTCCAGGGCCAGGGCCAAAGCCGGGGCAACGCCTAAGGTTGTCGCCAAGAGCGCGGCGAGCAGTAGCGAGCGTCGTTTCATGTCCGTTCTCCGGTTGAGATTGGCGGTTGTTCGAGGCGGCGCCGACAACAGCGGCGCCGGACCGTGCGGCCGTCAGAACTTGTGCGCGCCATGGGTGCCGAGGCTCATCAGGAACTGGACGTAGAAGGCACTGAAGCGCTCGCGCTCGTCCTCTGCCACCAGGATGTCGTTGTAGGCGTACTGCGCCCGCAGCTGCGAGAACTCGGACAGGTTCCAGGTGACGTCCAAGGTCCAGCGGTCGGAGCTGCCAAAGCTCTCGCTTCGTCCGCCGCTGACCTCGTTCGTCAGCCCGAGGATGTCGTAGCGAAGTCCGGCCTTCCACTTAGGCAGAAAACCATAGGTGGCCTGGGCATAGAGGCCGTCGGTGGTCAATTTGCGGCTGCTGCCGATCTGCTCGGGGTGGGCACTGGAGCGGACCGTCAGGTCCTTCGTGGAGCGCAGGTACTCGGTCTGAAAGGTGAAATCGCCCTTTCCGTAGGCACCGCCGCCATCGTACTTGTAGACGAGGTCGATACCCCAGAGGTCCGCGTTGCCGCCGAGGCCGGTCTGGTGCAACTCCTCGGTGACGCCGTCGTTATGCGCGTGCCCCTGGTCGTCCTCGTGCTCATGCTCGTCCTCGTGCTCATGAGCTTCGTCTTCATGCTCGTGCTCGTCGTGCACGGCGTGGGTGTGGCTGTGCACCTCCTGATGCTGCTCCGCGTGGGCATAGGACAGACCGAGCTGGAGCGCATGATTCCGACCCAGCTCCGGGGCCACCTTGGCGAACGCGGTGAAGAGGCGAGGCCCGGTGTTGGTACTGCCAAGGTTGAGCTCGTCTTGCTCCTCGTCGCTCACCGTGGCGCCGAAGATCTCCTGGTCACCCTGCAGCGCCTCGGCGCCGATCCTCGCGTAGAACGGCAGGTCCGGCACCCAGGAGAGCTGCAGGCCCGTGTCCTGCAGGCCGTGGAAGCCGAGCAGGTTCAGGTACGGCAGGTTCTGGTCCACGAAGTCCCATTGGTGTGGATGCTGGTTGTTGGCGTAGCCGAAGTCGCTGAGAAACTTACCGCCCTTGACCTTGAGCCCGTAAGGGAGCGATCGCGTGTCGAAGTAGGCCTCTTCGAGCTCGACGTTGCCATCGCCGTCGATTGCGATGTAGGCGGCCGCGTCGAAGTAGGGATCGACCGTCGCGCTGAAGGACAGCTCCGCCTCGCGGAAATTGAAGCCGTTCTCGGCAAAGGAGTGTGCATGACCGCCGTGGTCGTGGCCGTCCTCGCCGTGCGCATGGCCATGCCCGCGGCCCGGCGTGAATGCCTCGCCCACCAGGGCGGCACCGTTGCCGTTGTCGGTGTCGTCCTGGTAGTAGTTGCCGTCCAGGATCACCGAGATCTGGGGGTTGAAGGCGCTGCCGGCGGTCACGGCACCAAATGCCCCACTGGCTCCCTTCGTTGTCGGCTGTTCCGGTGAAGGGGCCAGCGGCGCGGACATCGGCTGCGCCACGGCCCCCGTGCGGGCGGTCGGTTGCGCCGTCCGGGCGGCTCGCTCGGCATCCGACAGGCGCCGTTCCAGCTGCTGGATCCGGGTTTCGTATTGCTTGCGCATGGCTTCCAGCTCGGCGCGCAGCTCGGCGATGTCCGCGTCGTCCGCCAGCGCCGTCGCGGCGGGGACCAGCAGTGCGGCGCAGAGCGCGCCCGGCAATAGGGAATGTTGCATGGAGACACTCCTGAAGGTTGAGGTCGATGCACGCGGGCGACCCGAGGCGCCCCGCACGAGACTGTGATCGCGATGACCCGCCGAGCCCGACCCGTACGCGCGCGAATGAACGGGTCCCGCGGGGCTCACGACATCTTCGGCACACCGTCGATGCACCCTCCGACGCGCTCTCGCCTTGCGCCTTGTTCGGCTGCAGCGCAGGATCGTGATATGTTATAGCATCATTTAGGCGGATGCTACATGTTGGAATCGGACAACATATTGCGCACGGTCAATCGTCTCGTCTTCGCGCTGTTCTTCGTCTCCGGGTTCAGCGCGCTGGTCCTGCAAGTCGTTTGGATGCGCGAGCTGTCGCTGGTGTTCGGCGCCACGGCGCATGCGGCGGCAGCGACGCTGGCCGCATTCTTTCTTGGACTCGCCACAGGCAGCCGCTACTGGGGGCGCCTGAGCCGCCGCGTCGCGAGTCCGCTGCGGGCCTATGCGCTGCTGGAGATCGGTGTCGTCGTGGCCGCAAGCGCGGGCTTTCTGCTGATACCGACGTTCGAGGGGTTGTACGCGGCACTCTACGACCACTGGGCGGGCGGGCGGCCAGGCCTGCTGCTCACCGCCAAGTTGCTCCTCGCGCTGGTGCTCCTGTCCCCGGCCGCGTTCTTCATGGGTGGGACCTTGCCGGTTCTGAGCACTTGGCTGGTGCGGCACCCAGCGGACACGGGGCGCCACATCCCGTTGTTGTACGGCGTCAACACGGCCGGGGCCGCGGTCGGTACCTTCAGCACCGCCTTCCTGCTGCCCCCGCTGCTCGGGTACGACGGCACCTATCTGCTCGCCATGGCACTCACCGGCGGCGTTGCACTGGCCGCCTGGCTGCTTGCTGCGAAACAGTCGGTGGCACTCGAGGAGCCCTCTGCCCCATCGCCCAGGGGGGCGAGGGGCCATACTCCGCGCAACAGGCGCCCACTGCCCGCCGGTGCTCTGAATGCGCTCGCCTTCCTGTCCGGCTTCGTGACGCTGGCGCTGGAGGTCCTGTGGACGCGCATGTTCGCCCAGGTCCTGCAGAATTCCGTCTACAGCTATGCGGTCATCCTGGTGGTCTTCCTGCTGGCACTCGCCAGCGGTTCCTTCGTCGCCGCCCGGCTCGCCCGTCGCGATCTGCCGACCGTACCGACGCTCGCGCTGCTCCTGTGCGGCGCGGCCCTGCTTGTCGCATTGACGCCACAGATCTTCTTCTGGTTGACGGATGGTCTGAGCTATCTGGGATCCGACCAAGGCTGGCCGTCCTTTCTCAAGACGCTCGCGGGGACCGCGGTGATCACGCTAGCGCCCCCGACCATCGTCCTCGGGGTGGTCTTTCCGTATCTCTGGAAGATCGCCGGCGCCGGTGGCAAGGTCGGCGAGACGGTGGGCAGGCTCCTGGCCCTGAACACCCTGGGGGCCATCGTCGGCGCGTTGGGGGCGGGATTCGTCTTGCTGGAGTGGTTGGGGCTGTGGCGGTCCATTCTGTGGTTGTCCGGGCTCTACCTGGCGGCAGCGGCGCTGCTGCCCACATTGGCCGTCACGGACCCGCATCGCCCTGCCCGCTGGCGCCCCATCCTGGCGGCGGTGCCCCTGCTGGGCTTTCTGCTCCTGCTCTCGGCGCTGGACGTTGCCCGTCTGCCGGTGGTGCGGATCGATCCGGTCCGCCGCGCGGAGGCCCTACTGGAGATGCGTGAGGGCGGCAGCGCCACCGTGGCGGTGGTGCGCCGGGACGGGCACCTCGGCATCAAGGTCGATAACCACTACACCCTGGGCAGTACGCGGGGGCTGGGGCTGCAGCAGCGTCAGGCGCACTTCCCGCTGCTGATGCACCCCGAGCCGAAGCGGGTCCTGTTCTTGGGGATGGGCACCGGGATCAGCGCGGGTGCGGCCTTGGCGCATCCGACCGAGCGCATCGTGGTGACGGAGCTGCTGGGAGACGTCATCGACTTGGCGCGGCGCCATTTCGGTCGCCACACCCAGGGGCTCTTCGATGATCCCCGGGTGCAGCTGATCGCGGAGGATGGCCGTCACCACTTGAGCGCCATCGACGACACCTACGACGTGGTGATCGGTGATCTCTTCGTACCGTGGAAACGGGGCAACGCGGCCCTCTATTCACTGGAGCATTTTCGTAACGTCGCCGAACGACTCGCCCCCGATGGGCTCTTTGCGCAATGGGTGCCGCTGTATCAGCTGACCGAGCAGGAACTCGGCATCATCGCGCGGACCTTTGCCGAGGTCTTCCCGGATGTGACGCTTTGGCGCGGTGATTTTCTGCCCGCGGGTCCCATCGTCGCCCTCGTGGGCCGAACGCAGGACCTGCCGCTCGATCCAACGGCCGTTCTGCACCGCGCGCGATCCCTCACCGATACCGCACGCGACGCCGACGCCGCGGTGCTGCCGGATCCCGAGACCCCACCGCTGTTGCTCTACTATGCGGGTCACCTGAGCCGCGCCGACGCGCTGCTGCGAGGCTATCCGCTCAACACCGACGACCGCCCCCGGCTTCAGTTCCGCGCCGCCCGCTCGCAGCAGGCGACGAACATCGGCAAAGCTTGGTTCGTCGGTGAGCCGCTCGTCGCCTACTTCCGTCGCTTGCTCGAGCTCTCGCCCCCACAGGACGACCCCTACCTGGCTTTGTTGGCGCCTCGGCAACGCGCGGCGGTCGAGGCAGGACTGGACATCTTCGAGGCCCGCCTCGCGAATGAACGCAAGGACGATGAAGGCGCGCGGGCCTTGTTGGCTCGGGCGAGTGCTCGGCTCGCGCCAGACAAGCAACCCGCCACGCCCACCACGGAGCTGCGCAGGGAGCTGCAAAGTGAGCTGCAAAGTGAGCTGCTCGGGGTCAGGGAAGAGCGGGATGCGGCCATCGGGGAGCTGGAGCGCCGGATCGAGCGCCTGGAGCATCGCTAGGCCGAGACCGCGTCCCCTCACCCGACGATAGCCCGATGCCGTAGACTGTCGCGTCTAGGTCACGGCCCACCCACCTCTATGAGCATCGAGCAAGCCTTCGACATCCCCTTCGTAGCCGCCTTGGCGCTCAAGGAAAAGCAGATCCAGCAGAACTACCGGCCCATCATCGCCGTGCACAAGTGGTTCGCGCGGCGCCCCGGTACCCTGTTCCGAGCGCTGCTGCTCTCGGAGCTCAAGAACGAACGGCTCGCGGACGCCTTCTACCAATCGCAACACTTCCCCAAGGTCCAAGTCGCCGACCCGTTCATGGGGGGCGGTACGCCACTGATCGAGGCCAATCGCATCGGCTGCGACGTGCAGGGTTTCGACATCAACCCGATGTCCGCGTGGATCGTCCGCGAGGAGATCGAACACCTGGATCTCGATGCCTATGCCGCCGCCGCCCAGGCCCTGTTACAGAACCTGACCAAGAGCATCGGCAACCTCTACCGGACGGACTGCCCCCGCTACGGCGACAAGGCCGTCCCCGTGAAGTACTTCCTCTGGGTCAAGACGCTGGACTGCGCCGCCTGCGGCCGAAGCATGGACCTGTTCCCCGGCTACCTGCTCGCCGAGGACAAGCGCCACCCCAAGAACGTGCTAGTTTGCCCTGGCTGCGGCGATCTCAACGAGGTAGATGACCGCAAGCGCCCCGGTGCCTGCACCGGCTGCGCCGCCGCCCTCAGGGTGAGCGGACCAGCGCGCCGCAACCGCATCGAGTGTCCAAGCTGCGGCCACACCAACCGCTATCCCCGTCCGGAGGCCGGGCCACCGCGCCACCGCCTGTTCGCCATCGAGTACTACAACCAAGCCCGCAAGGCCGAGCACCGGGGGCGCTTCTTCAAGCGTCCGAACGACGCTGACCTGGCGCGGGTGGCTGAAGCCGGATCGCGCCTTGACGAACTGTCACTAGACTTCGTCCCCACCCAGCCTATCCCGTGCGGCGACGAGACCGACCGCCTGCACCGCTGGGGCTACAGCGACTACCACGATCTGTTCAGCCCACGCCAACTGCTGGCGCTGGAACTGAGCTGCCGCGAGATCGCCGCCGTCGGCGACGAGCGCGTCCGCCACGCCTTGGCGACCAACCTGTCGGACCTCCTGCGCTACCAGAACCTGCTCTGCCGCTACGACACCATGGCGCTGAAGTCCCTGGACATCTTCTCGGTCCACGGCTTTCCGGTTGGGCTGGTGCAGTGCGAATCCAACGTCCTCGGTATTCGCAACGGGAACGGCAAAGGCCAGCGCGCCGCAGCTGCCGTGGGCTCCGGCGGCTGGATCAACATCATCGACAAATACACCAAGGCCAAGCGCTGGTGCGACGCCCCATTCGAGATCCGCCACCAGGGTGGTCGCAAGGTGCAGGTGCCCATGCCCGGCGAGTGGATCGGCGAGCAGCGCGACCAGGCACCGCGCCGCGTCGTCAGCCTGCGCTGTGCGAGCGCCACCACGGCCAAGCTGGCGCCCGGCAGCCTGGATGCGGTCTTCACCGACCCTCCGTACTTCGGCAACGTCCAATACGCCGAGCTGATGGACTTCTGCTACGTCTGGCTCAGGCGTCTGGTGGGCCAGGAGAACGAAGGGTTTGATCGCCTATCCACCCATTCCCCGGCGGAGCTGACCGGCAACGACACCCAAAGGCGCGATCTGGCCGACTTCGCCACCGGACTGGCCAGCGTCTATGCGCGCATGGCCAAAGCCCTGAAGCCTGGCCGTCCAATGGCCTTCACCTACCACCACAACCGCATCGAGGCCTACTACGCCGTCGGCGCCGCCATCCTCGACGCCGGCCTGGTCTGCTCGGCCTCGTTGCCCTGTCCAGCCGAGATGAGTGGCTCGATCCACATCCACGGTACCGGCTCATCCATCATCGACACCGTCTTTGTCTGCCGCACCACCGGCAACACGCGCCGGCGCTGGCTGTTCGAGACCCCCGCCGAGCTGAGCCGCCTCATCGCCGACGACATCGCCCAGCTCACCGCCGCCGGCCGCAAGCCGACCTTGGGCGACACCCGCTGCATCGCCTTCGGCCACCTGACCCGCATGGCCATCTGGCACCTGCGCCACGACTGGGACCGCGCGCTGTCGATGCCGGACAAGCTCGCGCGCCTCGCCGAGGCCACGACCCGATGGGGCACCTCTGACGAAATCGTCGCCAGCCTCACGACCCAAGCCATCGCCGAGCCCGCGCCGCTGCCGTACGCGCTGGCCGGCCTCGCAGCATCGGAAGGGAATGATGACGTACCCTTTTGAGGCCAGCTTCGACGAGCTACAGGCCAACCTCGACGCCTACGTCGATCAGGTCTTCGCATGCCTGAGTTCGGAATTCCTCGTCATGCCGAAGGGACCGGGCTTCGTCGAGTTTCCGATCTTCGACGCTGGCTACGAGGCCCTGAAGCGTGCCACCGCCAACTTCGAGCAGGTTACGCCGGAGAAGGTCCTGCCAGCAGTCTACGACCAGCCCATCAGCCTGATCGTGTTGCGCTGCATGCTCGGCTTCACGCCGCCGGAATGGGCTTACTTTGCGTCGCGAGAGACGGGCATCGAGATCACCCAAGGCGCTGCCCGGAGCATCGACCGCAAGATCAGGGTGAGCCCGAATGACCCGCTGCCTCAGACCGGCGGCGTCACCCAACAGCGGATTCGCGCGCTGGTCGAAGCGGCCTGTCGCATCCTTCGAACCGGTGCCCCGCAGGTCGCCGACGACCGCTTGCACCGGCTTAACAAGCCCGACACCACCGCCGGCCTCGATAGCCTGCGCAACTTCGCCGACCTCGGCGCGCCGTATTCCGTCCTGCTCTATGAGCGCTTCCTCGGCCGCCCGTTCGCCGGCCATCGAGACTCGATCAGCGAGCTCATCGGCAACATCGTCGAGAACGCCATCGAAGACACCCTGAGTCGCAACGCCATCAGCTTCCGCAAGACCAAGCGCGCCGAGCGCCTACCGGGATTCGACCAAGCCCCCGACTTCGTCATCCCGAACGAGATCAACCCTCAGGTCGTCATCGAGGCCAAGCTCACCGAAGACGACGGCACGGCCCGCGACAAGGTCACCCGCGTCCAGCACCTCGGCGCGCTGAGCCTGCTCGGTCAGCCGTCCGATCAACCGCGGTTCGAGGTCGTCGCCTGCATCGCCGGGCGGGGCTTTGGGGTGCGGCGGGAGGATATGAAGAAGCTGCTGCTGGCGACGCGGGGGAAGGTGTTTACACTGCAGGACATGGCGCAGCTTGTTGACAGGACGCGGTTGCGGGAGTACCGATCAACCTGACAGCTTCGTGAGTTCTGGTTGTGTTGCCATGTCCGTTACATGGCGCGGCTCATTGTTCGGCGCCGCGCTTCCTGTTCTTCCTCCGCCATTAGCCGTCTTAGGCAGCAGTGTCGCGTTGCGGGGCTTTGGCTGGCT
>JANQGF010000381.1 GCA_028277465.1 Chromatiaceae bacterium | reverse complement strand
TGACGCCCGCCTTCGGTGTCGCGCCACCAGTCACATCGCCCGGCGATGCGCCTGGTGGCGCTCCTTGAAGGCGAGCCTCAATCCGGCGCCATCTGGTATGAACATTTCCGGCAATCGCCTGAGCCCCACCGCGTCCTGCACCCGAGGGGTGGCGAAGAGGGTTGGAGTAGCAAGATGCTGAGCGGAGAGGGTGCGGGGCGGGTCTCCCGGGTCTTGGCGGTCGGCGTCTTGGTCGCAGGTCTCGCGCTCGGTCTCGAGGCGGCTGACACCGGTCATTTGCAGCCCAGGTTATACGTCCCCGGGGTCGCGCATCTGAGCCTGGTTGCCCGAGGCCGAGACGTCTCGGTCGAGCTGGTGGCACCGGCGGTCACCTTGCTCGGGTTCGAGCATGCCCCGCGAACTCGCGCCGAGCGCGAGCGTCTCGCCTTGGCCCGCCAGAACCTCGAGACGGGAGACGGGATGATTCGCTTCAATACCCGGGCGGGGTGCCGATTGGCCGAGTTCGAAGTGGACGCGGGCCTCGGTGGGGCGCCTCATGAGCCGCTCGCAGATCAGTTGGCCGCCGAGGCCAGACACGCCGGCCTGCGTGCCCGCTACCGCTTCGAGTGCGACTGGCTCGAACGGCTGGAGTCGGCCGCGCTCGGGCTCTTCGTCGGTTTCCCCTCCTTGGAGCGAGTCCTGATCCAGTATGTGACGGACGAGGGTCGGGGTGGTGCCGAACTGACACCGCGCAATCCAGTGGTGGTCTTCGTACCCCTCTAGAAACGCGTTGCGAGCGAAGTGCTTCGGTTCGCGGCCTTATCCACAGACCCGTGGCCGACCATGAGCGATCGCCGAGGCGGGGTTCAGCAGATCGTCCGCGACTTGCGGGGACGCGATCAAGCCGATGTCGAACCCCATCATGATTGATTGGGGACGGTTACGACATCCTCGCCAACCACTCGTTGACGATCGCTTCCTCTATCGCCTGGTTCGATGCCTCCGTCCTGGACCTGAAGGTCTTGCTCCAAGAGGCTTGAGTCCTCGTGCTGTCACCCTTGTGCCTCGATCCCGAGTGGCCGCCGCATCCGTACGGCGGCTCAGCTTTTGAAACCGGTGGCCGCCTCGGTTACCATGAGGACTCTTTCCTCGCGACCTGCTCAATTGTGGACGAAAGGCCATGAGCCATCAGCCGATCGGTCCAGCCGTCGCTCCCGTCTCCAGTGTCGTGTGTCTGGCTAGCGCGGCGTCCCGCGACCAGGGCACGTTTTGTTGAGTTCTCCCCGCCCTCCTCCTCCTCCTGGTCGCCAGCCCGTGCGGTCCTCGTCTGTTGCTTTGGTCCTGGCGTCGATCTCTCTTCGGCATCGATTGGCTGGCCGCGAGGTTGTTACCCGATCCTGAAGGAGAAGCTGTCATGTGTGGTTTTTGCGGTGAGATCCGCTTCGATGACGTCGCGGTGGATCTCGGTGCCCTGAGCACCATGAACGCGGCCATGATGGCGCGCGGTCCCGACGGACACGGAGTCTGGCAACAGGGTCACGTGGCGCTCGCGCACCGGCGCCTGTCGATCATCGACCTGAGCAGCCATGCCGCGCAACCCATGGTGGACAGCGAGCTGGGGCTCGCGATCGCCTTCAACGGCTGTATCTACAACTACCGTGAGCTGCGGGCCGAGTTGCAGGAGCGAGGCTATCGCTTCTTCTCACACGGCGACACCGAGGTGGTGCTCAAGGCGTTCCATGCCTGGGGCGACGCTTGTGTCGACCGCTTCCATGGAATGTTTGCGTTCGCCGTCGCCGAACGCGACTCCGGGCGCCTGACCCTGGTCCGAGATCGGCTCGGGATCAAGCCGCTCTATTGCGCCGAGATCCAGGGCGGGCTGCGCTTTGGCTCGACCTTGCCGGCCTTGCTTGCCGGCGGCGGCGTGGCGACCGACATCGACTCGGTGGCGCTCCATCATTACATGCATTTCCATGCCGTGGTACCGGCACCGCACACCATCTTGCGTGGTGTGCGCAAGCTGCCGCCAGCGACCATCCGCACCATCGAGCCGGATGGTCGCCAGCGCGATCGCCTCTATTGGGAGCCACTGTTCGAGACCCGGCCCGAGGAGCGGGACTTGGGCTTCGAGGATTGGCAGGAGCGGGTCCTGGCGGGCCTGCGGACCGCCGTGGACCGTCGCCTGGTTGCGGATGTGGACGTCGGGGTGCTGCTATCGGGGGGCCTCGATTCGAGCCTGATCGTGGGTCTGCTCGCCGAGCAGGGCCAGCGCGGACTCAACACCTTCTCCGTCGGCTTCGAGAGCCTGGGCGAAGAGGTCGGGGACGAGTTTCAGTACTCCGACATCATCGCCCGCCACTATGGGACCAGGCACCACAAGATCCGGGTGGACTCGGCCACGCGCTTGTTGCCGGAACTACCCAAGTGCGTGCGGGCCATGGCCGAGCCCATGGTCAGTCACGACGTCATCGGTTTCTTCCTGCTCTCACAGGAGGTTGCCCGCCACGTCAAGGTGGTCCAGAGCGGGCAGGGGGCCGACGAGGTGTTCGCGGGGTACCACTGGTATCCGCCCATGGTCGGCAGTCAGGATCCCGTCGGCGATTACGCCCGTGCCTTCTGCGATCGCAGTCACGAGGAATACTGTCGCGCCGTCCATCCGCGTTTTCACGGCGAGGACCACAGCCGCGCCCTGATTGCCGCGCATTTCGCCCGCGGCGGGGCCGCGGCGCCCGTGGACAAGGCACTGCGGCTCGACCAGCAGATCATGCTCGTCGATGACCCGGTCAAGCGGGTCGACAACATGACCATGGCCTGGGGGCTGGAGGCACGGGTGCCCTTCCTCGACCACGAGCTGGTGGAGCTCGCCGCCCGCATGCCGGATCGATTCAAGCTCTGCGACCAGGGCAAATGTGTGCTCAAGGCCATCGGACGCCGGGTGATCCCGCGGGAGGTCATTGATCGACCGAAGGGATACTTCCCCGTCCCGGCCTTGAAGTATCTGCGTGGCGAGGTGCTGGCGCTGGTCCGGGACCTCGTGCATTCGCAGCGCGCCCGCGAGCGAGCTCTCTTCCGACCCGAGTATGTCGAGTGGCTCCTGGCGGCCCCCGACGACCACATCACACCGCTGCGGGGCTCGAAGCTGTGGCAGGTCGCGCTCCTGGAGATGTGGTTGCAGGAGCAAGGGATCTAGGAGCCCGTCCGACTCGGGCTGAATCGGCTGCGGCAGCGGGAGAAGGGTCCCTTTCGTCCCGGTTCTTCGTGACATAGAGCCCAGGATGCACCTCAGAACCGGAACGAAATGGCCTCGCGCTCCCGCGCTTCGTCCCCCTGAGTCGGACAGGCTCCCGCGCGGTCCGACGAACAACCAATCCGACCAACGTGAGCGGCGTAGTCAGTACAGGCCAACATGAACACCAAAGAGCGTAACCACCAACGTTTGGAACGCAGCCGTGCCCCCTCGGTGAAGAACTGGGACCGTCAACCGAGGTCCGATCAGGCATCGAACCAGTCCGCCGCCGTGGATTGTGGCTGGGGCCGATTGCTGTTCGGACAGACCTTCACGGACCTCATGGTGCTGGCCGAGACGCTGCGGGAGGAGCATCCCGGGAAGCGCGACGTGGCGCTCTATCTCAACGATCCGCATGTGGTTCTCTCCTTTGCCCCGCAGGACCTCTTCCTGGATCCCTCCCACACCTTCCGGCTCTGGTTCGAGCGCTATCAGTCCTGTCAGCGCCGCCCGAAGGGCTTTCATGTCCGTCTGCTCAATAGCCGCACCGACGCCGAGTCCATCCAGCGTCTCTACATCGGCCGGCGCATGGTCCCCCCCGGCGTGGACTTCATCTGGGGCAACCGGACATCGAAGATCTTGACTTACTGGGTCGCGGAGGACGAGCAGGATGGCTCGGTCCTAGGTGCCGTCAACGGTGTCGACCATACCGCGGCCTTCGATGACCCCGAGAACGGCGCGAGCCTCTGGGCCTTGGCAGTGGATGCCCAGGCACCCTATCCAGGGATCGGTGAGGCCTTGGTGCGCCAGGTCATCGAGTATTATCAAGCGCGCGGCCGATCCTTTCTGGATCTGTCCGTGATCCACGACAATTCCAATGCGATCCGGCTCTATCAGAAGCTTGGTTTCGAGCGTATCCCAGCCTTCGCACTCAAGAACAAGAACGCCTTCAATGCCCCGCTCTTCATGGGGCGCCAGCCGGAGGCGGCGCTCAACCCCTATGCCAGCATCATCGTCAACGAGGCGCGCCGACGGGGGATCGGCATCGAGGTGATCGATGCGGAGGCCGGCTACTTCGCCCTGGTGTTGGGCGGACGGCGAATCGTGTGTCGGGAGAGTCTGAGCGAACTGACCAGCGCGGTGGCCATGAGTCGCTGCGATGACAAGTCAATCACCCACCGGTTGCTTCGGCGCGCTGGGCTGCGGGTGCCCGAGCAGACGCGGGTGGAGGCGCTGGATCAGGCCGAGGCCTTTCTCTCGCAACTGGGCAGCCTGGTGGTCAAGCCGGCGCGGGGCGAGCAGGGTGCTGGGATCAGTGTGGACGTGCGCGATCCGCAGACCCTGGAGCAGGCGATCGCGACCGCGCGCCGAGTCTGCGACCTGGTGATCCTCGAGGAGTACGTCGAGGGTGAGGATCTGCGCATCGTGGTGATCGATTTCCAGGTCGCCGCAGCCGCGATTCGGCGGCCGGCACATGTCGTGGGTACTGGTCAACACAGCGTGCGCGAGCTGATCCAGGCGCAGAGCCGCCGCCGGCGGGCCGCGACCGGCGGCGAGAGCGCGATCCCCATGGATGCGGAGACGGCGCGCTGCGTGCGCCAGGCCGGGTACGAGCTCGACAGCCTCCTGCCCGAGGGCGAGTTTCTGCAGGTGCGCAAGACGGCGAATCTACACACTGGCGGCACCATCCACGACATGACCGCCGAGCTGCATCCGCGCCTGGCAGAAGCGGCCATCGCCGCGGCGCGCGCGCTGGAGATCCCGGTCACCGGTCTGGACTTCATCGTCCCCTCGGTGCGCGCCCCGGACTATGTGATCATCGAGGCGAACGAGCGACCCGGACTGGCCAATCACGAGCCGCAGCCCACCGCCGAGCGCTTCGTCGATCTCTTGTTCCCGCAGACCGTCACCCGGGAGGCCCATCCTTGAAGCGACCTGACATCGACTCGAATTATCTGGTCGATATGCTGTTGAAGCTGCTCTTCACGCCAAGTCCCTCCGGCTATACCGACCGTGTGGTGCATCTGGTGTGTGAAGAGCTGGAGCGGCTGGGTGTAACCTTCGAGCTGACCCGCCGCGGCGCCATCCGGGCCACGCTCAAGGGGAGGGTCTCACAGCCCGATCGGGCCATCGTCGCCCACATCGACACCTTGGGCGCCATGGTCAAGGCGCTCAAGCACAACGGACGGCTCCAACTGGTGCCGGTCGGACACTGGAACGCGCGCTTCGCCGAGGGTGCGCGTGCCACCCTCTTCACCGACACCGGCCAATGGCGCGGTACCATCCTGCCGCTGAAGGCCTCGGGGCATACCTTCGCGCCCGAGATCGACGATCAGCCGGGCGGTTGGGACTTCGTCGAATTCCGCATCGACGCCAGGACGAGCACACTCGAGGATCTGCTGCGTCTGGGTGTGCATGTCGGCGACTTCCTCGCCATCGACACCTGTCCGGAGATCACGGACACCGGCTTCATCAACTCCCGCCATCTGGACGACAAGGCCGGCGCGGCAGTCCTGCTCAGCGCGATCGAGGCGATCCATCGCGAGCGGCTCGAACTGCCGGTGGACTGCCATCCGCTCTTCACCATCTCCGAGGAGGTCGGCTCCGGGGCCTCGGCGGCCCTGCACCAGGATGTCGCCGAGATGCTCACCATCGACAATGGCACCTCGGCGCCCGGTCAGAACTCCAGCGAGTTCGGTGTCACCATCGCCATGGCCGACCAGAGCGGGCCGTTCGACTATCATCTGACGCACCGCATCATTCAGCTCTGTCAGGAGTTCGGCATCGCTCACCAGCGAGATGTGTTCAAGTACTATCGCTCCGATAGTGCCGCGGCCTTGGAGGCCGGTAACGATGTTCGTACCGCCCTCATCACCTTCGGTGTCGACGCCTCCCATGGTTATGAGCGCATCCATCTGGATGCCTTGGAGTCTCTGGCCAGCCTGGTCGGTGTCTACATGCAGGGGCCACCCTTGTATAGCCGCGACCGTTTTGGGATCGGCCCGCGCGCCGGCTTCCCGACCCAGCCGGGTTGAGCCCTCGGCCCGGCTGAGATCTACGCCGCGTCTCAGGCACGCAAGCTGTCGTTCAGGAACGGCTCGAGCAGGTCACGCATGGCCCGGTGAACCTTGAGGTTTCCGGCGAGCAGGTTGCCGGTCTCAAGGAAGCGATTGCCACCCCCGAGGTCGGTGACCGTGCCCCCGGACTCCATGATGAGAAGTGCACCTGCGGCGCAGTCCCAGGGGGCGAGCCCGAGCTCCCAGAAACCGTCGGTCCGACCGGCGGCCACATAGGCGAGGTCCAGTGAGGCCGACCCGGGCCGTCTCAGCCCGGCCGTGGCCTGGACCATGGCCTTGAACATGCCGACATAGGCGTCGAGGTGACGCTGGTCGCGAAAGGGGAAACCCGTGCCGATCAATGCCCCCTCCAGGGAGGGGCGGTTGGCGACACGGATCCTGCGGTCGTTGAGCTGGGCGCCCTGACCGCGGGCGCCGGTGAAGAGCTCCTCGCGCAAGGGGTCGTAGACGACGCCGCATTCGAGCTGATCTCGGTACTTGAGGGCAATCGAGACCGCGAACTGCGGGAACCCGTGCAGGTAATTGGTGGTTCCGTCCAACGGGTCGATGATCCACTGGAAGTCGCTGTTGCCTTGCGCGCCGCTCTCCTCCGCCAGAATGGCATGGCCAGGGAAGCGGTTGCGCAGCTCCTGGATGATGGTCGCCTCCGCGGCTCGGTCCATTTCGCTGACGAAGTCGTTGCGCCTCTTGGGCTCGAACTGGATCTGGTCGAGTCGATCCGAATAGCGCAGCAGGAGCTTGCCGGCATTGCGAGCGGCGCGGATGGCGATGTTGAGACTTGGGTGCATCTGTTGACGGCGATCCGGGTCTGTCGCTGTATCATAGCTTCATGATGCAGCGATCTTCTGAAGAAATGACCCCCCATGATAGACCAAATGACCCAGTCGCTGGCGCGAATCCGTTTCGTGCTGGTGGGGCCCACTCACACGGGCAACATGGGTGCGGTGGCTCGGGCGATGAAGACCATGGGGTTGACGCGGATGGAGCTGGTGGCGCCCAGTCGCGCCCCCGACGCGGAGGCGCTGGCCCGCGCCTCCGGTGCCGACGATCTGCTCGCGCGGGCCGGTATCCATCGCGACCTGGTCGAGGCCCTGGTCGGTTGTCGCTTGGTGATCGGTGCCAGCGCTCGTCGGCGCACCCTTGAATGGCCCCTGCTGGAGCCCCCCGAGTGTGCACGGCAACTGATTGCCGAGTCATCTGCCGGTGAGGTGGCCTTGGTGCTCGGGCGCGAGAGTTCCGGGTTGACCAATCTGGAGCTGGCACACTGCCACTATCTGGTGCATATCCCGGCCGATCCGCGGTTCTCTTCGCTGAACCTGGCCGCGGCGGCCCAGGTCCTGGCCTATGAGATTCGCCGTGCTTGGCGGGAGGAGCGCCGCGATCGGCTCGAAGAGCCCGCGCGTGACCTGGCAACGGCGGAGGAGATGGAGGGGCTCTATCGCCATCTGGTCGAGACCCTGCGTGAGATCGGGTTCGGGGATCCCGAGCAGTCGCACAAGCTCATGCGGCGGCTACGGCGGCTCTTCAATCGGGCGCGGCCGGATCGGGTCGAGCTCAATATCCTGCGGGGAATCCTGAGTGCCGCCCAGGGGCGCAAGACAGCCGAGCGTTCTCCGCGTCGCCTTGATGCGACGAATCCTGCCACGCAGTTGCAGAATAAGCCATGTTCCAGCGACTAAGAGAAGACGTCGACTGCGTCTTCGGGCGCGATCCGGCAGCGCGCACCCGCCTCGAGATCCTCGTCACCTATCCCGGTCTGCATGCGGTCATGCTGCATCGGTTCGCCCATCGGCTGTGGCGGCACCGGCTCAAGCTGCTGGCGCGCCTGCTGTCCAATCTCGCACGACTCTTCACCGGGATCGAGATTCATCCGGGGGCCGTCATCGGGCAGCGTTTCTTCATCGATCACGGAATGGGTGTGGTGATCGGTGAAACGGCGGTGATCGGCGATGATTGCACCCTCTATCATGGGGTGACGCTGGGCGGGACCACCTGGCAGAAGGGCAAGCGTCACCCGACCTTGGGGCGCGATGTGGTGGTGGGTGCAGGGGCCAAGGTGTTGGGTCCGATCGAGATCGGCGATGGGGCTCGGATCGGCTCCAACGCCGTGGTCGTCAAGTCCGTCCCTCCCGGTGCCACCGCGGTAGGTGTGCCCGGGCGCATCATCGAGCGCGCCAAGGATGCGACCACCCAGCGGCGGGTCGATACGGCCAAGCGGATCGGGTTCGACGCCTATGGCGCGACGCGCGATGTACCGGATCCGGTCGCCAACGCGATCAATCGGATGCTGGATCATATTCATCACATGGATCAGCGATTGGAGGCCATGTCGCGGGCACTCGAGGCGCATGGCATCATGGAACATTTCGAGCACGATGGAGACCTGGACTCGGTGGAGATCGAACCGGCGACCGGGAACGAGGCGTCCAAGGTGAACGTCCCTAAAAAGCGTGGGGCTTAATTGATCGTTCTGCTCGGTTAACGTATGATGCAGGGGAATCTCGTTTCAGGGGTGGGTTTCACGTGAGACTGACGACCAAAGGCCGCTATGCCGTGACCGCAATGCTGGACCTGGCAATCCATCATGGACGTGGACCGATCGCGCTGGCCGATATCGCTCAACGCCAGGGTATTTCACTGTCGTATCTGGAGCAACTCTTTGCCAAGCTGCGCAAACGTGCACTCGTGACGAGCGTGCGCGGGCCTGGTGGCGGCTACAATCTCGCGCGCCCGGCGGTCGATATCCATGTGGCCGAGGTGATTGCCGCGGTGGATGAGAGCGTCGACACTACACGTTGCGGTGGTGCCCACAATTGCCGCAACAACGGGCCTTGTCTGACCCATGATCTCTGGAACGATCTCAGCGATCGGATCTACGAGCATCTCAGCAAGATCAGTCTTCAGCACCTGGCCGACCAGCGCAACGAAACGGGTGAGCGTCCGCCGACCAGTTGCGCCACCGTCGATGTGAAGCTCGGTGTGGAGCGCGTCGTCGCGAACGTCTGAATAGGACCGCGGATTCGGGCGGGCTCCCACGAGCACAGCGAATCGGTCATAATCGGACCGCCTTTTAGCGCCGAGCGCATTCGCCGTGCTGCACTCCGCCAAGGATTATTTCGAGCTCTTCGATTTGCCCGTGAGCTTCGCAGTCGATCTGAAGCTCTTGACAGAGCGCTACCACGCAATCCTGAGGACCATCCACGCCGATCGTCTTGCGCCTGACCAGGACGGGTTGGCGAGCGGCAATTCGCGCTCATCCATTCAGGTGGAGGCGGCGTATCGGACCCTTGTGGACCCGCTGGCCAGGGCCGAGTATCTGCTCAGTCTTCATCCCTTGAGCCTCGACGGCCACTTCCAGGCCGAGGCGCCGCACGGCAGCGAGGGCTCGTTTCTCATGGAACAGATGGAACAGCGCGAAGCCCTGGTCGCGGCGACCCAGCGCCCCGATCCGGCGGAGGCAGTGGCCGAGGTGATGACACGATTGGCGGAGCAGAGCGCGGCCCTGGACAAGGAGCTGCAGGGTCTCTTGGCTGACCCATCGCCACGCAATCTGTACGAGGCACGAGGCATCTTGCGCCAACTTCAGTTCCTTGGCCGCTGCCAGCGCGACGCCGAGGATCGGCGCCGGGGTCTGCCCCTTCGCGATTAGGCGGGCGGTAACGAGGGAGACCGGCTCGAGTGCGCAGGCGTTTCGTTCGACAGAGTCGTCTGGGGCCGAGTCTCTCCGCGAGCGTTTGGCATCAGCATTGCTCCCAAGGCAGACCTCGGAACCGCCAACCGCCCAGGCTGCTGCGGTGGTGGTGCTCGTCGAGGTCGCCCTCGAATCCCTCGTCGACATGGTAGACGGACCTGAGCCCGTCTCGAACCAGCGTCTTGCCGGCTTCGAGGGAGCGTTTGCCGCTGCGGCAGATGAGAATGACAGGTGCGCAGTTCGCGTCGGTGTCGCAGACGGCGCCCCCGAGCAGCAGCTTACGGATCTCGGTGACGAAATGCGGGTTCACGACCCAGTCCGGCTCGTCGATCCAGGGGATATGAACGGCGCCTTTGGGATGGCCGACGAACAGGAACTCCATGGATGAACGGATATCGACCAGGACCGCGTTGGGATGCGTCTCGAGCATCTCGAGTGCCTCATGGGGTGTTAGGCTCTTCGGGTGATCGTCGCTCATGGTGAGAATCCTCGATTGATGGGCGTCATTCTTGTGCGGTGCTTGCGGCGCAGGAGGCAGCTCACACCCATGCCTTGGGTGCACTCGACAGGGTTGACTGCCGTTCCTAAACCGCGTCCAGAGCGAAATGCATCGTTTTCACTTTGTGTCTGGCTTTGAGGACTTCACTGGCCTTGGTCGGGACGCAGTTTAAAATTTCATATTTCTTTCATAGCTTAAACCGCGCTCGCTCCGGCAGTCGTCGAGTTTGCCAAGACCGATCCAAACCAGAGACATCGCATACCGCGCTGGGCGCGGTTTAGGCGATTGCCGGAAATGTTCATACCAGATGGCGCCGGATTGAGGCTCGCCTTCAAGGAGCGCCACCAGGAGCATCGCCGGGCGATGTGACTGGT